>JAEXCN010000573.1 GCA_023402175.1 Pseudomonadota bacterium
GAGCGTGATGTTGTCTTGCGCGGTGTTCATCGCCGCTCAGGGAGCCGTTTGTCATGCGACGAGAAGAAGAAGGTGCCGATCATCGGCACGAACGTATTCAAGGTCTCATTTTCGAAGAGTTGCGCGCGCTGATGCGCGACGAGGTGTCCGACCCCGCGCTCGGCGAGGTGAGGATCACGGCCGTCGTTTTGTCCGTCGACTACCGCCACGCGCGGGTCCACTTCGCCCTGACGGCAGGCATCGAGCAGAAACGTACGGTCGAACGGGCGCTGGTGCGCGTCACGCCGTTCATGCGTGCTCGGCTCGCCGACGCCATCGACATGAAACGCACCCCCGACCTGCGCTTCGTCTTCGACGGCCTCGCTCTTCCAGACGGTGATGATGGAGGTGCACCATGTTCCGGGTGATCTTCGAGCCCGACCGCGGGCAGAAGGTCCCGATTCGAGTCTGGGCGCGGCAGATCTCGCCGGAGACGATCCGTCAGCTCCAGCGGCTAGCCAGCCAGCCTTACGTCATCGAGTTCGTCGCCGCGATGGCCGACGCGCACGTGGCCGAAGGCGTCGCGGTAGGGAGCGTGTTTGCGACGGAGCGCACCATCGTGCCGCGAGCGCTCGGCGGCGATCTCGGGTGCGGCATGTCCGCGCTTCGGATCGGCGTCGACGCGACATTGCTCGATCGCAGCGCCCTCGCCGAGATCCTCGACGCGCTCGGGCGCGCGATACCCACGGGGCACGCCGTGCATCGCGGGCGTGGCGTCGACGTGCCCGAGGGGCTCCTCGCACCAGCACTGTCGACGCGATCGCTCGAACACACGCGCGAAGCGCTCGCTCGGCGGCATCTCGGAACCCTCGGCGGTGGGAATCACTTTCTCGAGCTCGATCGAGACCCGGAAGGAGGCCTGTGGCTACTCGTCCACTCCGGATCGCGTGGGCTCGGCGCCGCCGTCGCCGCGCATCATGCGAAGGTCGCAACGTCGAACACGTCCCACGACCTCATGGGGCTCGACGTCGAGGGCGAAGATGGCGATGCCTACCTGCGAGACGTACGCTGGGCACTGGAATTCGCGCGAGCGAACCGCGAGGCGCTCGCCACGCGTGCCCTCGAGGTGCTCGGGGACTTCGTTCCCGTCACCGTGGAGGAACGCGTCGACATCCATCACAACTTCGTCGCGCGCGAGCACTGGTTCGGACGTGATGTCCTCGTTCACCGCAAGGGTGCGGTGGCCGTGCCTGCGGGGACACTCGCGCTCATTCCAGGATCGATGGCAACCGCGAGCTACCTCGTCGAAGGACTCGGCAACGAGGACTCGTTCGGCTCATGCTCCCATGGTGCAGGGCGGGTGATGAGCCGCAAGGAGGCGCGCTCGGCGATCCGTCCCGACGCGCTGAGGAGCGCCATGCGTCGCGTCGTCTACCCCGAACGTTTCGCAGCCCATCTCGTCGAGGAGGCGCCCGCCGCATACCGCGACATCGCCGAGGTCTTGGAGGATCAGGAGGACCTCGTGCGCCGTCGTCTGCGTCTCGAGCCCGTGGCCGTCCTCAAGGGCTGAGCGCGCCCGAAGCGGCGAGGAGTGTGTCCGTGCGCTCGTCGGCAACGCCGCCGAACCAGCGGTCGAGGGCCTGTACCAGCACCTCCTCGCCCGGGGCCGCTCGAAGGAACAGCGTGAGCGAGGAGCGGAGCTTCATCGCGTCGATGGCGCCGAACACGGCCGCCGCGTCCGGTCGGGCGACCGAGGCGAGCGCCGCGAGGCACTCACGCAGCCGCTCGCCGAGGATCGGGTGAGTCCAATACGCCCGTGCGTCATCGAGGGAGCCTATGGCGTAGCGCTGCGCCATCGGGCTCGAGCCGAGCCCGGCGATCTGCGGGAAGACGAACCACATCCAGTGACTTCGCTTGGCCCCCGCGCGGATCTCCGAGAGCGCACGAGCGTACGTGCCGCCGGCGTCCTGCGCCTCGACGAACCGCGAGAGATCAAAGGCGCTGCGGGTCATGCCCTGGAGAATAGCAGCGACGCGCGCATACGCGGTTCGAAGCGAACGGGCGCGCGCGCGGTGAATTTCCCGTGAGCGACAACGCCGTGCGCCGATCGAGCTGCTCGAGCTGCACCGGGACGGCGAGCAAGGTTACGTCGCCTGCGCTTCTTGGAGGTTCGACGTCGAGACCGAAGGATGGCCCGGCGAGCGGCAACGAACACGCTTGCAGATCGCTCAGTCAATCTGCAACGCGATGACGCGGCACTACCGACGAACGGCGGAACTTCGACCCGTCCACCGCGCCTATCATCCACATTACGAAGAAGTGCATCCGCAAGGCGAACGCTGTGCGATCGAGCGGATGTCCGTGGTGGACGAAGCGTGAATCGCGACGCTTGAATCGCAGGGATGTCTCGGCGCCGTGGTGCTCTCTTCTCGATTCTCACGCTCTCCGCCGCCGTCCTCGCGGCCCTCGTGGCGTGCGCGGGTGACGACGAGCATGATCCGGCGGGATCTACTTCGTCGGGTCGAACGGACGCGAGCGTCGACGGCGAGAGCGCGGCGTCCACCGAGCTTCCGACCGGCGCGATCGTGTTCCCGATGGTCGATGTGTGGACGCCGGAGACTAGGAGCCGCGTCGTCGAAACGGCGACGGCGACGCCGCCTCCGTCGCGAAGGGTCGTGGAGGTCGTAGCTATTTCTTGCACTGATAATCCAAAGCACGAAATAAGGAGTTGATAATGCAGGGTCGCAGCATTGCATTCGCTATTTGTGTCGTGGCAGTGGCGTGCTCGGGGGAATCCTCCGGAGGCGACGGTCCGGGCGACGCCCCGGCCGACGCGGGCGACGAGAAGACCTCTCCCGATGCGTCGACCCCCGCCGATGATGCGAGCAGCGCTCCCGGACCAACGCTTCCTCGCGAGCAATTCAATGACGCCATGGCCACGGCGTCCTGCGACACCATCGAAACTTGCTGCGTCGCGAATCATGTCAACTTCGACATGGAGACGTGTCGCAACCGAGCCATGAAAGACCCCGGCGAGGAGGTGAGCTACGACGGCGAGATGGCGGCGAAGTGCATCGCGTTGGTGAAAGACGCGGCCTCGAAGTGTGGGGTGACCGCCCCGGGAGCCGTCCTCGGTTATTGCGGCAAGGTGTTCACGCCCACCCGCGAGATCGGCGAGCTGTGCACCAAGGTCGACGCATGCAAGGGCGGCGTGGCCGCCGGTATCGACTGTGTCGATAAGCAGTGCACGGTGGTGCGAAGCATGGTTGCGCGGGGTGCACCTTGCGACGGAGTTCACACCGTCTGCGACGCCACCGTCGACTTCTGCGATCTCGGCAAAGGGATCTGCGTTGCCTACCCCAAGCAGGGCGAGGCATGTGTCGGGGTCATCTGTCGGCCCGATCTGGTCTGCAACAAAGACCTCAAATGCGAACCAGGAGTCGCGGTCGGGCAGCCGTGCGACTTGGCCTCTCCCAACTGTGTTTCGGACGCGTCGTGCCGGGGCCCGCTCGATGGCGCCACGTGCGTCGCCAAGGCCGATCTCGGTCAATCGTGCGAGGAAGCCGACTGCAAAGAGTTCCTCCTCTGCGACGGGAAGTCGAAGACGTGCGTGGTGAGCGCCTTCGGCGCGGACCAGTCACGTTGCATCTATCCCTGACTCATCCGCGAAGGGCTTCGCAGCGGCCTTCTTCTTCGCCGGCTCGTCAGACGAACGAGGGCGCGCCCCCCAGGATTCGAACCTGCGACCTACGGCTCCGGAGGGCTATGGAAACGGCGGTTCTGCCGGGCTGATCGTGCGGCGTGACGGCGCCGTGACGGCGATCGACGCTGCGTGGCAGGCGGTCGAGCGCGGCGACCCGACGGCGCTCATGACGATAGCCAGCGACATGGGGTGGCTTGGCCATTTCCTAAGCGACGCGGCGCGAGACCACCCGTTCGATCTCCCGACCGTGGTCGGTGCCCCACTGGCACAAAGGCGCGAGCGCCTGAGCGAGGCTCTGCCCGAACTTGGTGAGTGAGTAATCGACGCGCGGCGGGATCTCGTGGTGGTCCACGCGCCTCACGACTCCGTCGGCCTCGAGCTCCTTCAGCTGCTGGATGAGGACCTTGTGTGTGACCGCGCCGACGGCGCGCTTGAGCTCGCCGTAGCGGAGGGTTTCCTTGGCTAGGTGGTAGAGGACGAGAGGCTTCCACTTCCCGCCGATGACGGCGAGCGCCGCCTCGAGGCCACATGAAAAGAGATGCGCTTGTTTCGTCATGATCGAGCCCTCCTTTGATACTTACCAAAAGGTGCATACTAGCGCCAATGAGCGTGCCGCCCCATGTTGCTCCCCGACTCACCAACAAGGAGTTTTCAATGGGCAGGCTTGCAGGAAAGATCGCTCTCATCACTGGCGGAAACGGCGGTATCGGGCTCGCGACCGCGCGACGTTTCGTCGACGAAGGGGCCTTCGTGTTCATCACGGGACGGCGACAGGCCGAGCTCGACAAGGCCGTCTCGACCATCGGCAAGAACGTGCGCGCGCTTCAGGGCGACGTGTCGAAGCTCGGCGACATCGACCGCGCCATCGCGACGATCAAGGCGGAGAAGGATCGGCTCGATGTGGTGGTCGCGAACGCCGGGATCGCCGAGTTTGGCCCGCTCGGTTCCATCACGAAGGAGCACTACGACAGGGTATTCGGCATCAACGTGGAGGGACCGCTCTTCACCGTGCAACAAGCACTGCCGCTCATGCGGGCCGGCGGCTCGGTCATCCTCATTGGCTCGACGACGGGCTCGATGGGGACGCCAGCCTTCAGCGTCTACAGCGCGACAAAGGCAGCGGTCCGCAATTTCGCACGCTCGTGGGCCCTCGACCTTCGGTCGACGGGGATCCGCGTCAACGTGCTGTCGCCAGGCCCGACGGCGACGCCCGGTCTCGAAGGGGTTGCGACGGCGACGGGGGCGCGCGAAGCGATGTTCGACGCGCTCAAGGCGCAGACGGCGCTCGGTCGCCTCGCCGATCCCGCCGAGACGGCGGCCGTCGCGCTGTTCCTCGCGTCGGACGACAGCAGCTTCATGACCGGTAGCGAAGTCTTCGTCGATGGCGGAGCCGCACAGATCTGACGGTAGGTCCCTCCAGGTTTGCAGCGTCTCGATGAAGGGGATCGAGTGAGTTCCGTCGCGCTCGCGCGAAGCCTCGCCAGCTACGTCGAGCGCGACAGTTCCTCTCTCCTCGAGCCACGCCGCAATCGATTCGAGCGGCGTCTCGAGGTGCGCAGTTTTCCACGGTTACAGGCAGGAGCACGACATGGACGATTCCATCTTCGAACACCACCGCGAGCGTTTGAACGGTCGCAGGCAGCACTTCGTGACGGCAGGCGAGGGAAAGGCGGTGCTGTTCCTTCACGGCTTCCCGGACATGTGGCGCACCTGGCGCGCGCAGCTGCGCGCGGTCGCGGATGCGGGGTACATGGGTATCGCCCCCGACCTGCGAGGGTACGGCGAGACCGAGGGCGCCGCCGACCCGCAGAGCTCCACGGGCATCGACGTCATGGGCGACATGATCGCCATTCTCGATCACCTCGGCATCGATGAGGTGACGGTAGTCGCGCACGACTGGGGAACCGTTACCGGTTGGACGTCGGTGCAGCTCCGTCCGGACCGATTCGTCGGCATCGTCACGATATCGGCTCCGTGGGTACCGCACGGCGACCGCTCGCTCCCGCAGATCCTAAAGGATGAGGCCCCGCCCAACTACTACCTACCCTATTTCCTGATCCCTGGACCTGCGGACGAGGAATTCAATTCCAACCCCAGAGAGTTTCTGCGGCGCATCTTCTTCACAAACTCCGCCGAGCGCGCGGGGGGCCTACCGGCAATGCAGACGGTCGGAGGCTCGCTGATTGCGGGGTTGGACACGCCGCCGGGAGAGATGACGTTCTTCCCCAACGACGAGCTTGCGATCTACGCCGATGCATTCGCCAAGGCTGGCGCGACCGGAGCGTTCAACGCCTATCGAAGCCTGCACAGAACTTGGGAGCTCATGTCTGGCTGGGCAGATCTCGTCCCGAGGGTTCCCGCGCGCTCGATCTGCGGTGACAAAGATCTCGTGGCCGGGATGCCGGGCATGCGGGAGTGCTTCGACCGCCAGACGACCTGGTTGCCAAAGGGTAAACCGACAATCTGGTTGGAGAACTGCGGCCACTTCGCGCAGCTCGAACGGCCGAACGACGTGAGCCGCCATGTCGTCGACTTCTTGCGTGAGACTCGCAGGTAGCGTTGGACCAGGCTCGCGTCCGGCCACGCCCTAGAAGAGCGCGAGCAGGCTCGGGCGAGCGAGTCGCGGACCGCACCGATGCGCGCTATCGGGCGGCGACCGGAGCAGCCTCGTTCGACGCGAACCGCGAGCTCCGAACGCTCACGCGCTTCAGGAAGGCGCCCGGTGTGAGCCCGATGAGCTCCCGGAAGTCTGCAATGAGGTGTGCCTGGTCGTAATAGCCCGCGTCTGCGGCGATGCGTCCCCAGTCCTTCGAGGTCGCCGACCTCCGCACGGCACGCTGCAGGCGAACGCTCCGCGCGAAATCCTTCGGCCCGATGCCGATGCACTCTTTGAATGCGCGGCGGAGATGCCGCGACGTGACGCCCAACCGCTTCGCCACGCTCTCCACCCGAACCTCGTCACCCTCGAGCAAGCGAACCGCATGTCGAGCGAGCCGTGCCGATGCCGATTCGAAAGTCTGGTGGGTACGAGAGACCAGCGCGTGAGCGAGTCGGTCGAGCACGACCGACTCGCTTGCTGCCGCAAGGAGCTCGACGCAGAGGTCACGACCCGAACGGCCCCAGACGTCTTCGAGCGAGACGATCCGGTTCGTCAGCGCGTCCGCTGCCACACCCAGCAGCGGCGCAGACCAGCCCGGCTTGAACTGAATGAGCACCGCTCGCGCGACGCCGGAGGGAGTCTTGAACAGCGCCCGCGTTCGCGGGCCCACGACGGCCACATCCCCTTTCCGCCCCTCGTCGATCACTCGAAAGACGAGCGTCGTTCTTCCGTCGGGCAGCAAATCGACATGAAGAGCGCGTCCGGCGCCCGGCACGATCGCGCGCACGTCCTCGACGAAGCGGGAGAGCGTGAAAGTGGAGGCGGCAGAGTCCATCACGGTGGCCAACGTATGTTTGCGCGTCCACGGCGGCCGCTCAAGCCGGGCGCCGTTCGAAATGTCCGGTCCTTCCAATCCGAGCGCGACGGCGGGAGGTACGAAGGCGGAAGAGGCCAGAACATGACGAATCGAGACTTCTCCAACCAGGTCGTTGTCATCACCGGCGCGAGCGGGGGCATCGGCGCTGCCACCGCCGAAGAGCTCGCGCGTCGTGGCGCATCGACCGTGCTGGCTGCGCGGCGTGCCGGGCCGCTCGGCGAAGTCGCGGCGCGCTGCGGTGACAAGGCTCTCGCCGTCGTCGCCGACGTCACCGAGCGCCGCGACGTGCAGCGTGTCTTCGACGAGGCCGTTGCCAAGTTCGGTCACGTGGACATTTGGATCAACAACGCGGGTCGAGGCCAGATCCGCTCCGTGCTCGAGCTCGCCGACGAAGACATCGACACGATGATTCGCGACAACCTGAAGTCGGTGCTCTATGGGATGCAGGTTGTAGCGCCGCACCTTCAGGCCCGTGGCAAGGGGGCGATCGTAAACGTGTCGTCGGTGGTCGCCCGCATGCAGGTCCCGCGTCCTGTCGCGGCCTACGCCGCGGCAAAGGCCGCGATGTCATCGCTCTCGGAGGCGCTCCGTTCGGAGCTCGCACGCTCGCACCCCGAGATCCGCGTGGCCGTCGTTTACCCCGGCGTGGTCGCGACCGATTTCGGCCAGAACGCGCTCGGTCAGAAGGGCGATTCCCGGAAGGTCCCCGGGGCGCAGACGGCGGAAGAGGCCGCGCACGTGGTGTGCGAGGCTGCCCTCCGCGCTCGCGGGGATGTCTATACCCAGCCGAACGGGTTCGCGCAGGTGCGGCAATACGCGGAGATGCAGCTGGGGTGAGGGCGGCGCTTGGCGCGTCGAGCGCATCGGCCGCGATCTCCGTCGTGGCCCAGAAGCACGGCTTCGCGCATCGCTCACGACATGCTCGTGTACGCGCCTGGCGAGCAGACGCGCGCCTCAAGACGCGAGCGCACGGACCGCCTTCGAGATACGCCCACCTCACGCCGAGTGCCGTGGCGGCGACCGGCGCCCGCGCGCACGTCGCCTACGTTGGCCGTCACGCCGCCCTCACGACTTCTGAGTCCCCTCGTGCAGCGGCTCGAAACTCTGGGCGCGCCCGGCAGGATTCGAACCTGCGACCTACGGCTCCGGAGGCCGTCGCTCTATCCAACTGAGCTACGGGCGCAATCTCTGAGACTGGAAACGAACGACGCGAAACGGGCCGAGGCGGTCAATGTGGCTGGGCTCCGGAAACCCGATGGCCCGCTGAGCTCGTCACGCGAAGGTCCCCTTGTAGCCCGGAGCTTCGCGGCCGACAAGTGCGTGGCGCTTCGCCCTGCGAACGAGCGGCGCATCGACACGTTTGAACGGCGACCTACGTTTGGTCGGCGATGCGTGCGAGCACCACCGGGCGGAAAGGTCGAGGAAGCGGCTCCTCACCGGTGAGCGAGCGTAGCCGCGACCATTCCGCGAGCCGGACGACCGAGCCCGAGCAGGCCAGCTCGCCCGCGAGCACGCGCCCGGAGCGGACCGCGATCACCGAGGCGGCGAAGGCCGGCGTAGAGACCACGGCCGCGCCCGCCAGCCAAGCGCCGAAAACGAAGGAGCGCGGGCGCGACCCGCTGCTCGCGGCGATCTGCCATGACCTCCGTGCACCGCTCGCGGCCGTGACGATGGGCGCGAACTTCGTGCTCCAGACCACGCCCGAAGACGAGGCGAGCGGGCGTTCGCGACGCGTCCTCCAGGCCATTCTTCGCTCCTGCAAGCAGATGGAACGGCTCGTTCGCGACTTCGGCGATCTCTCCGAGATCGAGGGCGACGCGGTGGACCTCCGGGTCGGGGTCCACGACGCGGGCTTGATGCTCGAGATGGTTGCCGAGGCGGCGCGGCAGAACGCGCTCGCCCGCCACGTCGAGATCACCGTTGCCCGTCCGGAGAACGGGCCCGTGCTTCGTTGCGATCGAGACCGGATGCTCCGCGCGCTCGGACACGTCATCGACAACGCCGTCCGTTTCTCGCCCGACGGCGCGACCGTCGAGCTCGCGATCGATGAGGTCGATGACAAGGTCCGCTTCCGCGTCACCGATCACGGGCCGGGGCTGTCCGACGAGACGCTCGCGAACCTCTACGACCGGATGTGGCACGCCCGGCGCGCCGACCGCGTCGGAGCAGGGCTCGGCCTCGCGATCGTGCGCGGCTTGCTCGTCGCCCACGGCGGAGCCGTCGACGTGGACTCGAAGCCTGGGATCGCGACCACGTTCACGCTGACGCTGCCGAAGGACATGCCCGGAGCGAGCGCGAACGAGGACGAGACGGCGACGCGCCACTAGCGTCGTGCGCCTCGACGACGGGCGCTCACTCGAACGTAGCTGGCTTCACCTTGATGCTCTTCCAACGCGCGAGCTCGACGAGTCCGGCGGGCGCGCCCCGCGGCTTCGAGACCTCCGACGCCTTGCAGTAGTGCACGTCGACGGAGCTCGCCGCACGCGCTTTCGAGTACCAGGCCGCCAGCGTGGCCGCGCGCTCGATCACGGGCCGCGGCACGTCGAGCTTCGAAGGGTTGCGGACGACCACATGGCTGCCCGGAGTGCCGCCGCCGACATGCAGCCAGAGGTCATGCGGCTCCGCAACGTCGAACGTGAGATGGTCGTTGTCGTCCTCGCCGCGACCGACGAGGATCTCGAAGCCTTCGAACACGAACGTGCGGTACGGGCGGCCTTTGGCTGCCATCGCAACGCTCTTATAGAGCGAAACGACACGCTCGGGCTGTGGAAGCGCGCGCAGCGGCTTCAGTGGCCGTCGCCGCCAGCTTTGGCAACGACGATGCCGTGGCGATCGATCTTCTGGCGCAGGTTCTTCACCGAGATGCCCAGGAGCTCGGCGGCGGTCTCGAAATCTCCATCCGCGAGCTCGAGCGCGCTCGAGATGTGACGCTTCTCGAACGACTTCGATGCGACGTTGAGCGGCTGAATCTTCGCGTCGGGCGTCGTCTCCGGGCCGCGACCGACGATGGACTCCGGCAGGTGGTCGAGATCGATCTCGCTGCCGCGCGCGAGGACGACCGCGCGCTCGACGGCATGCGCGAGCTCCCGCACGTTGCCGGGGAACGGATAATCCATGAGCGCTTCCCACGCCCGCGGTCCGATCCCAGGTGGAACGCGGCCTGGACAGAAGCGACGAAGGAAGTGCGCGAGCAAGAGCGGCATGTCGGCCTTCCGCTCACGCAGCGGCGGGATGTGGAGATCGAGCACGTTCAGCCGGAAGTAGAGGTCGTCGCGGAACCTCCCCTGATTCACGAGCTCCTTCAGATCGTGCTGCGTCCCCGAGACGATCCGGAAGTTGACCGGCACCGCCTCGTTGCCTCCGATCGGCTGGACCAGGCCCTCTTCGAGAACGCGAACGAGCTTTGCCTGCGTCGGAAGCGGAAGCGCGGACACCTCGGCGAGCATCAACGTTCCGCCGTCCGCAGCGCGAATGCGGCCGTCGCTGCGGCGACGCGAGGCCGTCACCGAGCTCCGCTCCTCGCCGAAGAGCTCCGCTTCGATGACGCCCTCCGGGAATGCGGAGCAGTCGAATGCAACGAACGGAGCACCTTTGCGCGGGCCGCGCGCATGGAGCGTGTGGGCGACGAGCTCCTTGCCGGTACCGCTCTCACCGAAGACGAGCACGGGCGCGTCGCTCTGCGCGACCGTGTTCACGCGCTCGACGAGACGGATCATCGCGGGCGTGTGCCCGACGATCGGTGAGCCCGCATCGCGACTCGCGACGACGCGACGAGCCTCTTCGAGCTCGCGCTTCAGCGAGACGTGCTCGGAGATGTGGCCAATCACCCGGAGCGTGAGCTCCTCGGGATCGAACGGCTTCGTGACGTAGTCGTAGGCGCCTTCACGCAGCGAGGCGACAGCATCCGGAATGGTCGCGAACGCGGTCATGAGGATGACAGCCGTGGTCGGCGCGCGAAGGCGGAGCCGCCGGAAGATCGTCAAGCCGTCGACCTTGGGCAGGCGGACGTCGAGCAGCGCGACGTCGAACGTCCGTTCGGAAGCGAGCGCGATCGCCTCCTCTCCGTCACACGCCTCGGTGACGTGATGGCCTGCATCGCTGAGCGCATACGCGAGGCTCAAGCGCGTCGCCTGATCGTCGTCCACGACGAGGATGTCGAGCGGAACGGAATGGCGGGGTGAGGTCTCGCGAGGGCGACCTTTCGCCAGTCGCTCGATCATCATCGCGGCCGCGCTCGTCATCGGTCGTGCTTCCTATCAGCGGCGGGGTTTTCCAGTCGTCGCTCGTCACAGCGTACGCACTGCTCGAGACCAACGGGCGTGCCGCACTCCGCGTCACGACAAGCACATCTCGATCCTCTCGCCGCGCGCGTCGTCGGGTCTCGCTCATGCGGTCGGACGAGCTTGCGATCGGGCTGGTTGGTCGCCCCGGAAGACGGTGATTTGCGCACACGCGCGCATTCGTCGGGCGTGGCGTCCGAGCACGGGTGAGCGTCTCATGCGTGGCAAGTCGACCCGCGACCGGGTTGCATCCCTGTCGAGATAGCCGCGGCGCGCGTATGGGCCCGTGTCAACGGAGAGCGCTGGCGTGGCACGGCGCTTTCATGGCTTCGCATCCGATGAAGCCCACGACGCTCCGGATGAACGCTCTCGCGCCCCATCCGCGTGCCGGAGCTCGTGCGCGGCATCGCTTCGCCATTGCCGGAGTGGCTCTCGCACTCGCCGCCGGTCTCGGGACTCCGGCGCTCGCTCGCGCTTTTGGGCAGGCATGGCGTCTTCCGATGGACACCTCGCTCATCGGTGCGGTGTTCTTCGTCGCCCTCGGCTTCCTCGTCGCGGGATGGGCGGTCGGCCGACGCCTCGACCGTCTCGCCGAAGAAGCGCGCCGTGACCCGGTCACGAAGGTCGGTAACCGGCGGCACTGGGAAGAGTGCCTCGCCCACGAGGTCGATCGCGCAGCGAAGGCGAAGATGCCGCTCTCGCTCCTGATGCTCGACGTCGACAACTTGAAGAAGCTGAACGACGCCGGCGGGCATGTGGCCGGCGATCTCGCGCTGTCGATCGTCGGTGAGGTGCTCAACGAGACGTGCCGTTCACGCGACGTCGCCGCCCGTTTCGGTGGGGACGAGTTCGCCATCCTCCTTCCGCGCACGAGGGCGTCGGAGGCTCGCATCGTGGCCGAGCGCATCCGCTCCGAGCTCGCCGAGCGACGGCGCCGCCACGGAGCACCGCTCGACAAGCTCCTCACGGTCTCGATCGGCGTCTGCGATCTCGCCTCGATCGAGCAGCCCCGAGCGCACCTGCTCTTCGACGCCGCCGATCGTGCGCTCTACGCGGCGAAACAGGCGGGTCGCGATCGAATCGAGATCTTCGAGAAGGCGCCGATGATGTCGACGGTCATCGTGCTCGACGAACGCCGTCGACAGCGTAAGAGGAACGGCCATCACCGTTCGTCGGGCTGAGCGCTCGATCCGGCTGAGCATCGGAGCTCTCCGCGCAGTCCGCGTCGGCGGCGCCGGACGAATCGCCGGCCCCAAATAGCCAGAGGCGGCGCGCTCGGTGAGTCGCGCCGCCTCGGGTAACGGTCACGTAACGGTCGTTCGAGGTTCGATCAGGACGACGTCTCTTCGAACTCCGCGTCGATGACGTCCTTCTTCTTCTCGCCGCCGCCCTCGGCAGCCTCTGCGCCCGGAGCTGCGCCCGGCGCGGCCCCCGGAGCTCCGCCCGGAGCGCCCTGGTACATGACGCTGGCGAGGCGGTGCGCTTCCTTCTCGAGCTTGTCGAGGACGTCCTTCACGGCGGCGTCGTCCTGCTTCTCGACGGCAGAGCGGCCTTCCTTGATGAGGTTCTCGAGCGTCGAGATGTCCGAGGCCTGGAGCTTGTCCTTGTTCTCGGACATCGTCTTCTCGAGCGTGTAGCAGAGGTTGTCGAGCTTGTTCCGGCGCTCGATCTGCTCGCGGCGCTCCTTGTCCTCGGCCTCGTGGGCGGCGGCCTCCTGGACCATCTTCTCGATGTCCTTCTCGTTGAGGCCCGAGTTCGCCGTGATCGTGATCTTCTGGTCCTTGCCGGTCGCCGTGTCCTTCGCGTGGACCGAGAGGATGCCGTTTGCGTCGATGTCGAACGTGACCTCGACCTTCGGCACGCCGCGCGGCGCCGGCATGATGCCCTCGAGGTGGAACTTGCCGAGCGTGCGGTTGTAGCGCGCCTCGGTGCGCTCGCCCTGGAGGACGTGGACCTCGACGGACGGCTGGTTGTCGGTCGCCGTCGAGAAGATTTCCTTCTTTTGCGTCGGGATGGTCGTGTTGCGCGAGATCATCACCGTCATCACGCCGCCGAGCGTCTCGACACCGAGCGAGAGCGGAGTGACGTCGAGGAGGACCATGTCCTTGACCTCGCCGGAGAGGACGCCCGCCTGGACCCCGGCGCCGATCGCGACGACCTCGTCGGGGTTGACGCCCTGGTGAGGATCCTTGCCGAAGAACTTCTTGACCGTCTCCTTCACGAGCGGGATGCGCGTCGAGCCACCGACGAGGACGACCTCGGCGATGTCCTTCGGCTGCTTCTTCGCGTCCTGGAGCGCCTTCTTCACGGGCTCCATCGAGCGCTCGATGAGCGGCGTCATCATCTGCTCGAGCTTCGAGCGCGACAGGCGCATGTCGAGGTGAACCGGGCCGCCCGGGCCGACGGTGATGAACGGCAGGTTGATGCTCGTCTCCTGGACCGACGACAGCTCGATCTTCGCCTTCTCCGCGGCCTCCTTGAGGCGCTGGAGGGCCATCTTGTCCTTGCCGAGGTCGATGCCCTGGCCCTTCTTGAACTCGGCGACCATCCAATCGATGATCAGGTTGTCGATGTCGTCACCGCCGAGGTGCGTGTCGCCGTTGGTCGAGATGACCTGAACGACGTTGTCGCCGACCTCGAGGATCGAGATGTCGAACGTGCCGCCGCCGAAGTCGTAGACGGCGATGATCTCGTCCTTCTTCTTGTCGAGGCCGTACGCGAGCGCCGCGGCCGTCGGCTCGTTGACGATGCGCTTGACCTCGAGGCCCGCGATGCGGCCCGCGTCCTTCGTCGCCTGGCGCTGCGCATCGTTGAAGTATGCAGGCACCGTGATGACGGCTTCGGTGATCTTCTCACCGAGGTAATCTTCGGCCGCCTTCTTCAGCTTCTGGAGGACCTTCGCGCTCACCTCCGGCGGCGTCACCTTCTTGCCGCGGATCTCGAACACGCCTTCGCCGTGCTCGCCACGGACGATCTTGTAAGGGACGCGCTTCAACTCGTCGCCGATCTCTTCGAAGCGACGCCCGATGAAGCGCTTGGCGCTGAAGATCGTGTTCTCCGGATTCGTCACCGCCTGGCGCTTGGCGATCTGGCCGACGAGGATCTCACCTTTGTCGTCCCACGCGACGACGCTCGGGGTGATGCGTGAGCCTTCCTCGTTGACGATCACCTTGGGCTCGCGGCCCTCCATGATGGCCACGACGCTGTTCGTCGTGCCGAGGTCGATTCCGATGATCTTGCCCATGGTCCCTCTCGCCTCCAGAAAAGAGCGGCTCGCTCGAGGCGGCGGACCATAGTCCGGGTCCGGCGCCGAGCGTGGCTCCGAATGACGACACCCGTTTTCTGCGTAACGGATGGTCAGCGTTGGTTGTTTTTCAGTCTCGCAGTCGCGGCCAAGCTAATCACACGAGTAGCGGCGTCAACGCCCGACGGCACGGAACTCGCCTGTGGTTGGGGCACCTGCGCCGCACGCCCGTTTTCAAGCCCTCCCGTAGCGTTGTTCGGCTCACGAGACACGCGCGAAAAACGACTTACCCGCCTTCTTCGCGACGCCGCGCCCTCTGCAGCTCGAGCTCGCGCTCGACGAGCTTCCGGAGGTTCGGATCGCTGCGCGTCGGCACGTCGAACGGATCGACGTGCGCGTCCGGAACGGACTTCGTCGTCGGAGCGGTCTCGTCGACGGCGCCCACACCATCACCGAGCGAGCGAAGCGTCAAGGGGTCCACGTCGTCGTGGGCGGTCCCGGGAGCCGTCCGCTCCGATAGCGAGGGCAGCGACGGCGGCGTCGGCCGCGAGCCCGTCGCCGGCCCCGTCGGGCGGCGAACCGTGCTCGCCTCCTCGTGATCGATCTCGTCCTCGTCCTCGTCCTCGTCCTCGTCCTCGGGCGCCGGCATCGGCCACGCCCCTGTCCCCGAGCCGTGCGATGGCGGCGGCTCCTCTTTCCCTTGGGGCACCTGAGGGGGCACCTGAGAAGGAAGGGGGATCCGACCGCGCGGCTCCGGGCGCCTTCCCGTGTACGACTCGTCGACGCGCCCGATGCCACGCATGATGTCCGTCCCGCCGTCCTCGTCGAGGCTCACCATCACGTTCCACCAGTGCTCGAGCATGTCGCGCGCGTTCTGGAACCGGACGCCGGGCTCGCGAGCCATCGCCTTGTGGACGAACCAGTCGAGCAGCGGGTTCTTGATCATGCCCGGCATGGAGGAGATCGCCGGCACTTGCTGCTCGCTCTTCATCCGGATGACCGCCTCGAGCGATCGACTGACGAAGGGAAGGCGCCCGGTGAGCGTGCGGAAGATCACGACGCCGATGGCGTAGAGATCCGCGGGAAAGCCGACGCTCTTGGCGCTCTTGAACTGCTCGGGCGCCATGTAGCCCATGCTGCCGATCACGTGGGTCGACGACGTGAGCCCGCCCGTGTCACCGGTGATCTCGCGAAGGCGGGCGACGCCGAAGTCGATCAACTTCACCGTCTCGCCGCCGCCGCCGCCGCCATCGTCCTCGTGGAGAAAGATGTTTCCCGGCTTGATGTCGCGATGGATGACCTGCTTGTCGTGGCAGTCGCGAACGCCAACGATGAGCTGCTCGATCCAGCGAACGGCGATCGGCGCGGGGACAGGCCCGTCGCGACGCAGCTTCGCGTCGAGCGTCTCGCCGCGCAGCCGCTCGAGCACGAGGAACGGCTGGCCCCTGTCGAAGCCGAAACCGAGGATCTTGCTCACGTGGCGGCTCTCGACGTCGGAGAGGAGGAGCGCCTCGCGCGCGAAACGCTCGCGCATCTCGTGGCTGTGCTCGGCTTGCGCCATCACCTTGATCGCGACCGGTCGACCGGTCGCGAGATGGGTCGCCTCGTAGACCCTCGCCGTGGTCCCGGCTCCGAGCGCGCCTCCCAGCCTGAAATCCGAGATCTTGGCCGGCTCGAGCGCCACCATCCGGACTTCAATCCTAACACCCGGCGGACGTTGCTTGGGATCGGGGGGACTGGTAGAGTCGCGTCTATTCTCTATCTTCTCCTCGGGCGCCTCTGTGCCTAGACTTTACTGAGCATTTTCGGCCCCTTATGCGCCGTTCTCCGAAGCCCGATCTCCCGCCGCCGCCCGAGCTCCCCTCGTTCCGGGTCGAGCCGGACGCGTCCGACAGCGCACGGGACCTCACCGCGTCCGTCCTCGATCGCCACGCGGGTACGCAGCTCTCACGTCACGACGCGCCCCTCGACGAGGAGCTCATCGATCCAGATGCTGCGAAGGTGGTGCGCCGCCTCGAGCGCAGCGGATACCAGGCGTATCTCGTCGGCGGGTGCGTCCGCGATCTCCTCCTCGGAGGTCGGCCGAAGGACTTCGACGTCGCGACGAGCGCGCGCCCGGACGACGTGCGTGCCCTCTTCAGGAACTGCCGCATCATCGGGCGCAGGTTCCGTCTCGCGCACGTCCTCTTCGGCGGCGGAAAGATCGTCGAGGTCGCCACGTTCCGCCGCAACCCCGGCGAGACGGATCTCGAGGACGATCTGCTCATCCGCAGCGACAACGTCTTCGGCGAAGCCCACGAGGACGCCCTGCGGCGCGACTTCACCATCAACGCGCTGTTCTACGATCTCGATCGGAGGCAGGTCCTCGACTGGTGCGGGGGCATGCCGGACATCCAGCGCCGCTCGATCCGCACGATCGGCGAGCCGATCGTCCGCTTCCGCGAAGATCCGGTCCGCATCCTCCGCGCGATCAAGTTCGCAGCGCGCCTCGATCTCGGGATCGATTCGAACGTCTACGACGCGATGGTCGCGAGCCGTCTCGAGCTCGCGCGCGCGGCTCGCCCTCGCCTCTTCGAGGAGATCCTCCGACTGATGCGCGCCGGCGGGGCGCATCGCTCGATGTGGCTCCTCTGGGAGGTCGGCGCGATGGCGGTCCTCATGCCGGAGCTGGCGGCGTTCCTCGACGACGACGAGGCGACGGAGGACGGCAGCCTGCGCTTCTTCCGCAAGATGGACGCGATCGATCGGAAGACGATCGATGAAGGCATCCTCGACGACGTCGTCCTCATGACCGCGCTCTTCTACGAGCCCCTCGAGGAGGCGGCGTACGGCGTCCGCGACGTGATGGGCGCAGTGAACGACTTCCTCGAGCCGATCATCGAGCGCATCGCGATGCCGCGGCGAATCGCCGACGGCGTGCGGCGCATCATGACGATGGTCCCGCGTATCCTGCAGGGCCGGATCGGTCGCTTCGCGCGCACCGATCTCTTCCTGCCCGCGCTCGACGTCGCCGAGATCGTCCTCTACTCGCGCGGACAGAGCACCGCCCCGATCCAGGCGCTCCGCCGCGAAGCGGTGCCCCAGGCTCCCCGCGAGCATCGCCGCCCGTCGTCGTTCCCGCGCCAGCGCGGCGTGCGTCGCTGACGGCGCGTCGAGCCGCGACCCGCTTTCGGGCACGCGAACGAGCGAGCTCGGACGCGGTGACGAGAAGGCGGTAGCATGCTGCCCGTGAGCGAGCAGGTCTCTCCGATTGCGCTCCGGCAGCTCACGTTCGACGAGAGCGCGAGGACGACGCGTCGATGAGGATCGCCGTCATGGGGGCGAACGGCACGCTCGGACGTGCGCTGGTCGAACGAGCGGTGAGCCGCGGGCACGACGTCGTCGCGGTGACGCGCGGTGCACCGAAGCGCGCGTTCTTCCGTGCCGTGCATCGATCGGCCGACGTCCTCACCGGTGAAGGGATCGCCGATGCGCTCGCAGGCGCCGAGGTCGTGCTGAACGCGGTCAACGCACGTCGCGGCGCCCGTCGGCTCCTCGTCGACGGAACGAAGCGCCTGCTCGACGCGGCAGAGGCGGCCGGCGTGCGCCACTACATCGCGATGTCGATCGTCGGCATCGACCGCGTGCCTGGCGGGTATTACGCGATCAAGCTCGCCGAAGAGGCCGTCGTCGAAGGGGCGAAGATCGGCTGGTCGCTCCTTCGCGCGACGCAGTTCCACGACCTCGTCGACGCGATGTTTGCGCGTTCGTCACGCTTCGGCGTGGTGCTCGCTCCACGCCGTGTCCACCTCCAGCCGATCGACGTGCGCGAGGTCGCCGCGGCGCTCATCGACGCAGCGGAGGCGGGACCGAAGGGACGTCTCCCGGAAATCGGTGGGCCCGAGGTCGTTTCGATGCGCGATCTCGCCCGGCAGTGGCTCGATGCGACGAAGCGCTCACGGCTCGTGATGCCGGCCCCGGTGCCCGGTCAGCTCGGTAAGAGCCTGCGCGCGGGCGCGCTCTGCACGCCCGATCACGCCATCGGCAAGAAGACGTTCGCGGAGTGGCTCGCGGAGCGGTAACCGGCACTGGCGGCAGAAGGAGCCGCGGGCGCGTTCAGAGCAGCGAAACGAGCGCGGCTGGTGTCGTCACCGGGAGCGAGCACGTGCGGCCTCGGCACACGTACGCGGCAGGCTCGGCCCCCGCCGGCTTGCCTTCGGCGAGCGCGGCAACGGCTTGGAGAGAAGACGGATCGGCAGGGTCGACCCATGCGATCGCGCGGTTCGGAAGCCACTTCGCGAACGCGGCGCTCGCGAGGGCTTGCATGCGCGGATCGGTGCGCGGGCCGACCAGGACGATGTCGACTTCGCCGCGGACGAGGCGATCGAGCTCGCAGAGCGTCTGTCCGTAACCGAGCGGGCTCGCGACCGCTGCAGGCGCGATGCGCGTGAGCTCGGCCTCGGCGATCTTCGTGTAACGCTCGTCGAGATAGGTCCCGAGCCGGAGCAGCGCTCGATTTGCCATCGACGCGCCGCTCGGGACGGCTTGATCGTACGGATCCTTCGACCGCGTGATCAGCGCCTCGCCGTCGTTCGGCGTGAAGAAGAAGCCGTCGCCCTCGGACCAGAACGCCTCGAGCATCGCGTCCACGAGACTTCGCGCGAGCTGCACCTTCGACGGATCTCCGGTGGCTTCGTAGACGTCGAGCGCGGCGTTCGCGAGATACGCATGGTCGTCGAGGAAGCCGGGGGACTTCACGAGCCACTTTCCGTCGACCTTCTTCGCGAGCCGCGCGGCGCGCGCTCGGCCATCGCTGTCACGCACGACGAGCTTCGACTCGAGGAACGCGAGCGCGCGCTCGGCCGAGGCGATCATGGTCGGATCACCGAGCGCCGCTCCGGCCTCGGCCATCGCGCCGATCATGAGCGAGCTCCAGCTCGTCAGCACCTTCTCGTCGCGGAACGGCTTCACGCGCCTCTCGCGCGCCTCGAACATCTTCTTCTTCGCACGCTCGAGCGCGCCGTTTGCCTCGTCCTCCGAGATGCCGAGCTTCGCTGCGACCGCACGCGGAGGCCGCGACTCGTGGAGCACCGACTTGAACGTCGGCCGGCCGTGATCCTCGAAGTTCCCGGCCATCGTGATGCCGAAGTAGTCGATCGCTGCCTTGATCGCCGTCTCGTCGTCGCCGAGCGCATTCCGCACGTCGGCCTCGTCCCAGATGAAGAACTTCCCTTCCTCGCCCTCGCTGTCCGCGTCCTGCGAGGCGTAGTAGCCGCCCTCGGGATCGGTCATCTCGCGATCGACGTAGGCCGCGATCGCCTTCGCTGTCTCGGCGAAGCGGAGCTCGGCAAAGACGCGCCATCCGTCGACGTACGAGCGGAGGAGGAGCGCGTTGTCGTAGAGCATCTTCTCGAAGTGGGGCACGAGCCAGCGCTCGTCGGTCGAGTAGCGATGGAAGCCGCCGCCGAGGTGATCCCAGATGCCGCCGGCGCGCATCGACTCGAGCTGCAGGCGTGCAGCTTCCCGGGCCGTGCCGTCACCCTCGAAGACGCCGCGACGGACCAGGAGCTCGAGCGGCATCGTGTTCGGGAACTTCGGCGCGCGGCCGAATCCACCGTGCGTGTCGTCGAAGCGGCTCAAAAGAAGGCGCGATGCGCGCTCGAGAAGGTCGGGCCCCGGTGCGTACGGAGCCGACGGCTCGGCGGCGCCGCTCCCGACCTGCGCGATCGCGCGCGTGAGCTCCTCGGCTTGATCGTCAATCTCCTCGCGCCGCTGCCGGTACGCTTCCGACACCGCGCCGAGCACCTTCGCGAAGCTCGGCATCCCGTACCCATCCTCGGGCGGGAAGTAGGTGCCCGCGAAGAACGGCTTCTGCGACGGCGTCAGGAACACCGTGAGCGGCCAACCACCGCTCCGGCCCATCAGCTGCACGGTGAGCTGGTAGATCTGATCGAGATCGGGACGCTCCTCGCGATCGACCTTGATGTTCACGAAGAGCTCGTTCATGAGCTTCGCGGTCGCGGGATCCTCGAAGCTCTCGCGCTCCATCACGTGGCACCAGTGGCACGCGGAGTAGCCGATCGAAAGCAGGATCGGGACGTCGCGCCGCTTGGCCTCCGCGAGCGCTTGTTCCGACCACGGCCACCAGTCGACCGGATTGTATGCATGTTGCAACAAGTACGGCGACGCTTCCTTCGCGAGCCGGTTGGCCACCTTGTCGCGCTGCGGGGTGCTGCTGCTCGTCTGCGTGCTCACGGCCTTGCCTCGTCGCGAAGGAGCCCGAGCCTGCACGACTCGAGCTTCGCCCAATGTACCTGGCCCAATGGCCCAATCACGTGTGGGTAGCGTTCCCGACGATCGGGTCGTCCGTCCAGCAGAGCTGGGCGTGGGAAGGACGGTTCGTGCTATTCCAATCTGGGTCCGTCGATGCCGAAGGGTGCGGAAAACAAAGCACGCGCTACGTCGAGCGAGTCGAGCGATCCCGTAGCCCAGGCACGTGCGACCGTCCTCGACGGCGTGGGGCGTGAGGTCGCTGCGAGCTTCCCCGGCATCACGCGCCTCGGCGGTCAGATCGTCGCCGCGCTGTACCTTGCCGACGGACCGCTCTCGATGGACGCGCTGAGCGAGGAGCTCGGGCGATCGAAGAGCAACATCTTCGCGAACCTGCGTGGGCTCGAGGCCGCGGGGATCGTCGAACGGCGGCGCGCTTCCGGATCACGCCACGACGCCTTCGCCCTGCGTGGCAAGTACCCCGACGTCATCGTCGGCGCGTACCTCTCGCGGCTTCGCCGTGTCGTCATCGACAAGGTGAACCTCTGCACGCGTGCGCTCGACATGCTCGGTGACACGCGGAGCCCCGAAGCCGACGCGATGCGGGAGAAGCTGACGAGCCTCCAGCGCAAGTACGAGCGCTTCGCCACCGTCTTCGAGCTCGTTCCGATCGCCGACGGCCCGATCGATCTCGAGGAGGTGCTCGACGGGCTGCCCGAGAACATCCTCGGGACCGTCGCTCAGATGACGAAGCGTGCGCTCGGCCTCGGACCTCGCTCGCTCGAGAAGAAGGCCGCCGCGGGCCGGAAGAGCTGAGCCGAGTTGGAGCCGGCGAAGGCCGGCCCCGCACTGTGGGTCAGGCCGCGGTGATCTCGACGCGGAGGAGCTTGCGGCCGATGAACAAGTAGTCGCCGTGGGTCAGCTCGCGCTCGGCCTTCAGGCGCACGTACGTGCCGTTGCGCGAGCCGAGATCCGTCAGCATCAGCTTCCCGGCCGCGTCTTCGATCTTGCAGTGCGCCGCGCTCATGTAGAGGTCGGTCGGGAAGTTCAGATCGCCGCCCTCGCGGCCGATCTGGAGCGAGGATGAACGCGCGCAGACGATCATGCCCTCGCCGGCGCCTTGGAGGAGCTGCGTGATGCGGAACGAGCTCTGGTGCTTCGGCGACGAATAGAAGTACGTCCCGTCGGGGCCGGGCTGGTCGTTGTGCTTCGGCTGCCGATCGGCGCGGAACACCTGCTCGCCCGCGAGGAAGTGATCCTCGGGCTCGATCTCGACGGTGCCGCGGACGCGGAGGTACACGCCGTTGAGCGAGCCTTCGTCGCGGACGCACAGCGTGCCGTTCCGGTAGAAGAAGTTCGCGTGCTTCGGTGAGACGAAGGGATCGTCGGGGAAGACGAGCTGCCCCGCCTTGCCGACCACATGCTGCTCGGCGTTCAGCTGGTAGCTGAGACCTTCTACGCCTTCGCCGCGGATGAGGATCAGCTTCGCCTTTCCCGGGGCCTGGAGCTGCCCGAAGAACTGCGTGCGTGCGGTCAGGATCTCGGGAGGAACCGCAGCACCGCAACGTCCGCAGAACTTGTGCCCCAGGGGCACGGGCGTCGAGCAAGAACGGCACACGAAGTTCTTCGCTTGGTCCATGAGCTCCTCGAGACTGAGACTCTTCGGCCTCGTCGACTTCAGCGCCCCGCCACCGGGGTGGCTTGCGCGGGCAGAAACGGGTGGGTTCGAACCGTTCGACCTCGCCGCCGGCGCCTCGACTGGCCGGTTCTCACCGAAGTCGGAGGTCTCGCGCGAGACGAGCGGCTCGGAGGAATGCTGCCCAGCGCCGTTGGCACCGGGAGAGTCGGGCCCCCGCACGCCGGATGCGGCATCGCCGGTCCGCAGCGGCTCGCGCGTGGTTGGCGGGTCCCTGCTGACGGGGGCTTCGTCGGCAACCGATCGCGAAGCGGGCTCGGCGGGCCGTGGGGTCCCTGCGCCGAGCGCGAGGCGATTCGCGCACGACGGACAGATCGACGCACCGAGCGCCGCATACGACTCGCAACGTCCACAGACGATGCCGATCTCGAAGTCCATCGAGCGACCCGAGCTTACACCATCTCCCCGGATCTCGGGCGGGAACGCTGCGGCCGCGTTTCCGGCGCGCGTCGCCGTTTACCAGAGGATGTCGAAGCGCCGCGTCCCGTCCGTGTACCGCTCGCCCCAGAGCCGGAACACGATGTGCTCGCACGTCGAGGCATCGACCAGACCGAAGTCCCGCGAGTCCTGGTGCATGAGGCGGTTGTCACTGACGAGATAGAGCTTCCCCGCCTCGACCATGGATGAGTGCGTCCCGCCCTGAGCGTTGGGGTAGGTCAGGTACTCGAACGTCCAGGCCCCTGTCTCTGCGGCGCTGCACGTCATCGTGACGAGGTTCTCGGTCACCGGATGCGCGACGACCTTCGGCGGGCACCCGTGCCGGGAAGCGAGCGGTTTGCCGTTCGTCGTGATGACTGCGTCACTCGCCTCGACACGATCGCCGGGCGTGCCGAAGACGCGACCAACGACGTAGCCGCCTCCGATGGGCGAAATGCAGCGCGCGAGCTCGCCATAGACCGGGACACGCCCGCGCTGGACGAGGACCTTGTCCTCCGGCATCAGCGTCGGAAGGATCGATGCGGCGAACTGTCCATCGGGGCCGCGCGGGATCACCCAGACGTCGAACACGAGCAAGTACAGCAAGAAGCCGATCGCGCCGAGGATTCCGAGGAACCAGATGGCGGTCCGGGTGAAGCCCTTCACGCGGCGATCGTATCGAGCGCAGCTAAAACCGCCAAATCAGTGACGAACGCGATCACGGTCGAGCTTCGCCTTCGTCACTCCGAGTCCTCGGGCATCACGTTCGCCGGCGCGAACGCCGAGCACGTTGATTGCGCGTCGTTCGCTTCCGTCACCGGCGGCCGCCGTGTGAGCTCGAACGCGACGATCGCGCCTTTCGTCTTCCCGTCCTCGTCGACGTTCTCCGCGAACACTCGCCCGCCGTGCGCCTCGACGATCCGTCTTACGAGCGACAGGCCGAGCCCGATTCCATGCGCCCCCGGCGAACGCGCACTGCCGGTCCCCGTGACGAACGGCTCGAACGCGCGCGGGAGGATCTCGGCTGTGAACCCCGGGCCGTGATCGCGAACGGCGATGCGGACGACGTCGTCCGACGCGGACGCGGTGACGACGAGCGGCACGTCCTTCGGATGCCCATGCGCCCACGCGTTCGCGAGCACGTTGTGGACCGCGCGCCCGAGAAGCGCCGGATCGATCGGCACCTCGACGTCCGCATCGACGCCGTCGGCGACGATCTCCACGGCCCCCGTCGTCTCGGCCGCCACGCGCTGCTCGAGCCAAGGCACGATCGCGACCTTCTCGCGCCGAACGTCGGCGAGCCCGGCGCGCGCCGACGCGAGGAGATCGCCGAGGATGGTGTCCATCTCCACGAGCTGCCGTTCGATGTCGTCGAGCGCCCGTGCCGCGGGCGCGTTCGGGACGTCGCCGGTCTCTTCCGGCAGCGCGCCGGTTCGCTCGCGCGCGATCTCGACGGCGATCCGCGCGCGACCGAGCGGCGATCGCAGCTCGTGGCTGATCGCGGCGAGGAGCTCGCGCTGCTCGAGCACCACGCGCGAGATCCGGTCGGCCATTCCGTCGAAGGCGCGGCCGAGATCGCGGACCTCCTCGGCGACCCAGCGGCGCGGGAGCGTGTCGACGCCCGTGCGCGCACCGAGCTCGCCCGAGCCGAACCGCTCTGCCGTCGCGGCGACGTGCTCGAGCGGGCGCGCGAGTCGCTTCGACACGCGCCGCGCCACGCCTCCGAGCACGAGAAGCGCGGCGAGGAGGGCGACGACGATCCGCCAGGCCTGTGGTGGCTGCGTGCCCGTCCGTAGCTCGAGCGCGCCTACGACCTGTCCACGCCTGACGACGGGCACGTAGGCAACGCCATCCTCGAAGACCATTCCACCGCCGCGTCGTCGTTGTTCCGGGAAGACGCTCGTGTCGCGACGCACGCGGATGTCGAGCCCGGTCGTGTCGCGCAGCTGGCTCACGTACGCGTCGGTCGCGGCTGGATCGTCCCAGAGCCGCGCGACCCGCTGCTGGACGTGCCGTGACACGACGCGAGACGGGTAGTCGGCGCTCGTATCGCTCGTGAGCATCGTCGTCACGACGCTCGCGCCGATCGCGAGCAGGATCGCCGCGAGGAACCAGAACAGGAGCCGCGCCTGCAGCCCGCGTAGACCGCGCCGTCGCTTGCCGAACGACTTGCTCCGCCAGGGCCTCACGACGGCCTCGCGAGGACATACCCGACCCCGCGCACCGTCTTGATGAAGCGTGGCTCCTTCGGATCGTCCTCGAGCTTCTGACGAAGCCGGCTCACGTGCACGTCGAGCGAGCGATCGACGCTCGGGTCGTACGACGTCGTGCCCTTCCCTCTGCCCTGCTCGCGCACGAGCGTCGCGAGATCTTCGCGCGTGACGGTGTCGCCGGCACGCTTCGCGAGCTCGACGAGGATCCGGAATTCGTACGACGTGAGCGAAACGAGCGCGCCCGATCGGTGCACCGTGCGCCCTCCGACATCGATGTCGATGGGTCCGACGAGGATGCGCCCGTGCTCGCTCTTCGCCGCGCTCGCGGGCTTCGCCCGCCGGAGCACTGCGCGGACCCGGGCGAGCAGCTCGCGTGGATTGAACGGCTTCGGGACGTAGTCGTCGGCGCCGAGCTCGAGGCCGACGATGCGATCGGCGTCGTCGCCCTTCGCGGTCAACATCACGATCGGGACCTCGTGGCTCGAACGGATCCGCCGGCAGACCTCGAAGCCGTCGATCCCCGGAAGCATCACGTCGAGGAGGACGACGTCGAACGCTCCTGCCTCGAGCGCCTCGAGCGCCGATGGCCCGTCCTCGACGTGGACGAGCGTGACGTCATGCGGTCGCAGATACTCGTCGAGCAGCCTTGCGAGGTCGCGATCGTCGTCGACGAGCAGCGCGTTGATCATCGGTCGTCAGAGCACGCCGCCCGCGAGCGCGGCCTTCAGGTGGTTCTTCGCCCGGAGCGCGTAGGGGGCGTCCGGGTGCCGCCCGATGTACGTCGTGAACGCCTCGGCGGACAGATCGAAGCGACCCGCGCGGTAATAGGCGACGCCGAGCGCGTACTCCGTCGGGTAGGTCGGATCGATCGCGCCGAGCCTCTTGATCTTGTCCGCTCGCCAGAGCTCCGATTGACGCCGGTCCTCGGCGTTCGCGCGCGTGCACAGCTCCGGCGTCGTCGCATCTCGGCGCTGCGCGTCGAGCGTGAAGCGCCGCGCTTCCGGCGGGTGCGGACGCTGGATGTACAGCGAATAGAGCGCGCGCTGCTCGTCGAGCGTGACGGCGGCCTCGCGGACGCCATCGAGGCCCGTGAGGACGTTCCACACGGTCTTGAACATGACCCGGCGTTCGGTCTCGGAGAGGACGACGCGGCCGCCTTCGGCCCAACCCGCATCCGCCGCGCGCTGGACGAACGAGGCCGCGAGGTCGATGAAGTCCTCCGACGTCTCGCCCGTGCTCTCCCAGCGAGCAATCGCGTCGAGGAAGCGGCGCAGCTGGACGGCACGAAGCGAGACGAGCTCGTCCACGATCCCCGGGCGGCGCGCCACGTCACGCAGCGCACCATCGAGCTCTTGCCGTGCCGTCGCCACGTCGGCGTCGTCCGCGCCGCGCGCCTCCGCTCCGTTGACCGCGCGAAGCGCCGTTCCGACGGCGAGGACGTCCGACGGAAGACGTTCGGCTTCCGCGGCCGCCGCCCGCGCGTCGTCGGCACGCGCGATGTCCGCGAGCACGCGCTCGTTCGTTCGGGGGAGCGGAACCGAATCAGGAGCAGTCGCACGCGGCATCATCAGGAGGAGCAGAACGGCTCCGATCGCGGCGGGGATCGCGGCGAGCCAGCGGCCTCCCTTTCGTTCGCGATCGGCCTTCGCCGCCTCGCGGGCTTTGGCGAGGGCGCGCTCGACGCGCGCAGGAAGGACGGGTGCCTTGGCGGGCGTCTTCTCGCTCTTTTCCTTGTCGTCCGCGGCCACGCGAGAATGCTACCATCGGCACGCGTTCGTATGCGGGAACGCGCGCTCGCGCGGCGGGCGCTGCGAGAGGAGCGAGGTCTTGATCGAGAAGCGTAAGTACGCTCGTGCGGCGATCGATCTGCCGGTTCAGTTTGCCGTGAAGGGGCGCGGTGGGTCGGCGAGCGGTGTTGGGAAGGACCTCTCGATCGGCGGCATCTTCATCGAGACCGACGCGCCGGCGCCGTTCGGAGCCGAGATCGTCGTCCGTCTCCGGCTCCAGACGCCGTCGAACGATCACCAGGACTTCGATCTCCCCGCCATCGTCCGGTGGGTCCGCCGCGACGGCATGGGCGTGCAGTTCGGCTTGATGGGCGCGATCGAGACCCACGCCATCACCGAGCTGACGAAGAACGCCGACGGCTGATCGGCTTCAGTAAGAGAACTCGATCGGGATCGTGACGAGGCCCGTCTCTTCGAGCTTCGTCTTGTAGATCGCCTGCGCCGCGCAGGTCTGGATCTCCGGCAGGAGCGGCGGAGTGAACTGCGCCGACTCGACGGTACCTCCGGCCGAGACGCGCAGATGAAGGCTGCTGCTCACCGTGACGTGCACGTCGCCCGATCGGCTTCGTGCGGCCGCGCACTCGCGAACCGCAGCAGCGATCGCCTCGCGAGGCGGCAACGCTGTCTTCGCCGGCTCGGGCTTCGGCGCAGCCGCGCTCTCTGCTCGCGCCACACCCTTCGTCGCGACCGTCGGCGGCTCCGGCAGCTCGGGCTGCGCGGGAGCCGCCACCGCTTCCGCGCGCGGCGCTGCCGGCGTCGAGTCGTGCGTGCCGAGCGGGATCGCGGCGCGAACCGCAGCGGGCGAGTGATCGACACGGAGCGAGGTGAGATCGGTCGCGTCGAGCTCCACGTGTGCCGGGGCCGTGACGGTCGTGCCGTACGTCACGCCCGCGCGCGGCGGGACACCGATCGAGACGACGCCTTCGGTGAGATCGACGACGACGCGATTGCCCGCACGCGCGACGCGGAGATGCGTCCCGTGGACGGCGACGCGAACCAAGCTGTGCTCGGTTGCCACGTCGATCGCGAAGGCCTCGCCCGTCGCGACCGGAACGACCTGCGCCTCGATGACACCGTCCTCGAGGCCGAGGACGAGCGACTCGCCCGCCGACTTCACGCGTGCACGCGCGGCCGGGCCTCGCACCGTGCCCGGCGCCTCGCGCGGCGTGCCGTCCTGCTCGAGCAGCCAGGTCACCTTCCGCGGTCGCTCGAAGACTGCTCGTGCGCCGTCGACGTCGATCGCGTCCCCCGCCCGAACGACGTATCCCGGCCTCGCCACGACGCCACCGATGCGGACCTCGCCCGCGCCTTCCGTCGCACGGAGCGAGCTCGCCGATGCGCCGAGCGCGCTCGCGCCGACGACGGGACCTTCGACGAGAGCGACGTCACGATCGCGTCCGACGAAGAGAGCGATCGCCGCTGCCAGAGCGAGAACGACGGCGCCCCCGCGAAGCGCGACGTCGCTCGAGCGCCGACCAAGCTGGCCCGTACGCGCCTGCTCGATGTCGCGAAGGAACGAGGGCTTTTCCTCCTCGATCGAGGCCATCAGGCGCGACTCGAGCCGCGACCAGTCGATGTCGGCGAGCGCGTCGTTCTTCTTCGGAGCCCCGGGCTCGCGGACGTCGAGATGGTCCTTCGCCTCTTCGACGACGGCGTCGAGCACGCGCCCTGCGGACGACGGTGAAGGAGAGCTGCCGTGCTCGCTCATGGCTCCTCCTTCTTCGTGAACGACGCGCGCAGGTTTGCAAGCGAAGGCTCGTCGGGCAGCATCGATTCGAGCTCGCGACGTGCGTAGAAGAGACGCGTCCTCACGGTGAGCACCGGAGCGCCGACGATGTCGGCTATTTCCGTCGGCGACATCCCTTCGAGCTCGTGGAGCACGAACACGACGCGCTTCTTCTCCGCGAGGCGGGCGAGGAGCCGCTGGAAAGCGCGCATCCGTTCGCAGCGCTCTGCATCCTCGTCCGGCAGCGGCTGGCGATCGTCGGGGACGACATCGCTCGGCGCTTCTTCCGTCAGCACCGGCCGGCTCCGCGCCGAGCGCCGGTGCATGAGGACGACATTGACCGTGACGCGGTGGAGCCACGTCGAGAACTTCGACTGACCGCGGAAGTCCTTCAGGCTGCGGAAGACCTGGACGAAGACTTCCTGGACGACGTCCTCGAGATCCGCCGGCGCGCTCAGCATGCGGTACACGAGCCGCGCGACGTCGGCCCGGTGCCGGAGGAAGATCTCCCTGAACGCCGCAGCGTCTCCGGCCCCTGCTCGCCGCAGCATCCCCTCGTCCTCGGCCGTGTGAGAACGGGTGGGAGGAGCCTGGAGCGCCGGAAAGAAGCGCATGGAGGCGGCAGCCGTCACCTCACCTCCGTTGCTCGAGGCGAAGGCGGCATTCACCCCCTCGCCGGCGGCGATCGTCGACGGAACGGCCACGGAAACTTGGCCCGAGACCGCGCGTAATTCGACGCTTACGACATGGCCATCGTCGCTGTCACCGTGCTCCTCGGGGTTGTTTTCTTCGACGCCCACGACTTCGTGAACCGTCGCACGCGACGCTCATGAGCGCCAGGCGCACGGGCGCTCAGCCCGCGGCGTCGTGTGTCCGTTCCATGCGCGCGTCGTCGCGAGCGCGCGGATGACGATCGCCGTCATCCGCTGCGCTGCTCATCGGGTAGCGCTCGTCACCGAGCTGCTCGACCTCGCGCGGAGGAGGCGCGCGACCGGTCTCCCACTCGAACGGATCAGAACAGGGTCTTGAGTTCGACCTTGTCCTTCTTCTTCTGCTCGAGCAGGTAGTTCACCGCGCGAAGGATGCGCTGCTTCGTCGGGCCGCTGATCTCGCCGCCCGTGAGCGCCGCCGTCATCGCACGGTCGGTGACCGCACGACCCGAGCGGGGCTTCGCGACTTCCTTCTTCTCGCCGCCCTCCGCCTTCCGGTTCTTCAGGCGCTCGAGCTTGAGGTTGCGGTCTTCCTTGCGGAGCGTCTCGAGCTTGTGCGAGACCGCGAGCAGGCGCTTCGCATTGAGCTTGTTCTGGTTGAGGAACGTCTGGAGCTTTGATTCTTCGGCCATGGTCGGAGGCGGAGGATCTAGTCCGCATCGGGCGCCGCGTCACGCTGAACATCCGCACCCGCATCCGTTACCCCGCAGGGGAACGACCGTAGGCTCCATCGGAGGGGACGGGCGGCCCCCGCGTCGACGCACGAGGCGACGGTGGTGTTCGCCGACGCGTCCGGGGCCGAGCAGTCGCTGCTGCCGTACGTGCATTCGAGGCCGGTAGGCCAGCACGGCGGACAGGCCGATTCGGACGCCGGAAAGTCCTTCGGGCATGGCGGACGCGGCGGAGGATTCCCGCTGTACCGCCACGCTCCGAGCGAGCACTGCGCGATCGGCGAGCCGCACGCGCCGAACGCGCAGGTGGTGCCTTCCGGCAAGACGCAGCGCTCACCTACTACGGGCGCGGCATCCGGGCAGACGCTGTCGCCGAGGACTCCGAGCGGCGAGCCCGAGTCCAGGTTTTCCGGAGAAGCTCCGGGATCGTCACCACACGCGACTGCAATCGTCGCCGTCACGACGAAGGTGACCGCGAGCACCGCGAACCTCCGGCTGAGCATCGAAGGGAGATTAGAGCTATAAGGCCATCGTCGTCTCGTCCCAGGCACGCTCCACGGAAAACAATCGTGGTCGCGCTTGTCCGACGAGACAGGCCTCCCCAAATCTCGTCCCTACGGAGATCACCATGGCGCTGCCCCCCGTCTTCATCGTCTCGGCCACCCGTACTCCGATCGGCGCGTACCTCGGCTCGCTCTCGTCGTTGAAGGCGTCCGAGCTCGGCGCAATCGCGATCAAGGCCGCGCTCGAGCGCGCGAAGGTCGCTCCGGATCAGGTCGGCGAGGTCTACATGGGCAACGTGCTCTCGGCCGGCATGGGTCAGGCACCGGCGCGTCAGGCGATGCGCTTCGCGGGCCTTCCGGACGTGGTCCCTGCAACGACGATCAGCAAGGTCTGCGGCTCGGGCATGGCGGCAGTGATCGAGGGCGCACGCACGATCGCGCTCGGCGACGCCGACATCGTCGTGGCCGGCGGCATGGAGTCGATGTCGAACGTGCCCTACTACCTCGAGAAGGCGCGTCAGGGTTACCGCATGGGTAACGGCACGCTCATCGACGGGATGATCCACGACGGCCTCTGGGATCCGTACTCGAACGTCCACATGGGCACGTGCGGAGACAAGTGCGCGGCCGAGTACAAGGTCTCGCGCGAGGCGCAGGACGAGTGGGCGAAGGAGAGCTTCCGCCGCGCGCTCTCGGCGCAGAAGGAAGGTCAGTTCGACGCCGAGATCGCTCCGGTCGCCGTCCCGCAGAAGAAGGGCGAGCCGCTGATGGTCAAGACCGACGAGGGTCCGGCCAAGGGCGATCCGGCGAAGATCGGCACGCTCAGGCCTGCTTTCAGCAAGGAAGGCACCATCACCGCGGCGAACGCGTCGTCGATCAACGACGGCGCGAGCGCGCTCGTCCTCGCGAGCGAGGAGGCAGTGAAGAAGCACGGTCTCAAGCCGATGGCGAAGATCGTCGGTTACGGCAGCGCAGCGCAGGCTCCCGAGTGGTTCACGACGGCGCCCGCGAAGGCGATGGACTCGACGCTCGCGAAGCTCGGGCTGAAGGTGGACGACATCGATCTCGTCGAGATCAACGAGGCCTTCGCCGTCGTCGCGATGGTCTGTGCGCAGCTGTCGAAGATCGATCCGGCGAAGGTCAACGTCCGCGGCGGCGCCGTGGCGCTCGGCCACCCGATCGGCGCGAGCGGCGCGCGTATCCTCACGACGCTGCTCCACGCGCTCGAGAGCCACAACAAGAAGCGCGGCCTCGCGTCGATCTGCATCGGCGGCGGCGAGGCGCTCGCGACGGTGATCGAGCGCGTCTGACGCGCGGATTCGCACGGCCCCGGCTTTCTTGCGGGGCCACGGAATGGGAGCGTTCGGCCCTTCGATGATCCGCCCGCGAGAGCTTTCCTCCTCCCTCGGCCTCTTCGCGGCGCGGACGCCGACGCTCCCGCCTGCCACGCACACGAACAGCTACGCCCTCGGGGGTCGTGACGTGCTCCTCGTCGAGCCCGCGACCCCTTACGAGGACGAGCAGCGCGAGTGGGTGAGCTGGGCTCGCTCACTTGCCTCGACGGGACGAAACATCGTCGCGATCGTTGCGACGCACCATCATCCCGATCACATCGGCGGCGCCGCGCTCCTCTCGAAGGAGCTCGGGCTGCCCGTGTGGGCACATGAGCTGACTGCGTCGCGCATCGACGTGCCGGTCGCAAGGCATCTCGAAGACGGAGAAGAGATCGTCCTCGCCGGCCCGCGCGACGAGCGTTGGCAGGTGCTCCACACGCCCGGCCATGCGCCGGGGCACGTGTGCCTGTTCGAGCCGCGATCGCGGACGGTCGTCGTCGGCGACATGGTCGCGAGCGTCGGGACGATCCTCGTCGCGCCCGGCGACGGCGACATGACGCTCTACATCGAGCAGCTCGAACGACTCGCCTCGCTCGACGCGTCGCTCGCTCTGCCTGCGCACGGCGAGCCGATCGACGATCCGACGGCGCTGTTCAGGCGCTACGTCACGCACCGGAAGATGCGTGAGGCGAAGATCTTCACGGCGCTCGAGGCGGGCTCCGCTTCGGTGGATGGAATGACCGCCGGAGATCTCGTCCCCGCGGCGTACGACGACGTGTTGCCCGCGATCTGGCCCCTCGCAAAGCTCAGCGTCGACGCACACCTAGAGAAGCTCGTGCGCGAGGGTCGCATCCAGCGCGCAGCGCGGGCCGACGCGTTCCGCGTGGTACGCTGACGCCAATGTGGAAGAGAAGCTTCGTCGCGACGACGGTCGCTCTCGGCGACAGCGTCGACGACGCGCTCGCAGCGATCGCCGAACCGATCGGCGCTCGCGACGGAACCGCGCTCGGGCGATCGGTTTCTCATGCCGCGTCCGCGTCTCGCGCGTCATCCGCGTTTTCTCACGCCGCGTTCGCATCCCACGCCGCGGCGGCGCAGCCTGGTCCATCTCACCTCTCGGCGCCGCAACTTCCGGCGAGTGATCCGGCGGAGCTCGTCGCGCAGCTACGCGCGCCGCAGCGTGCGACGCGCGCCGCCGCGCTCGCGAAGGCCGTTCACGAGATCGTGCTCCGGATCGACGAGGTCACGCTGCGATGACGCTCCAGCGTGCACGTGTGATCAAAGGCGCGTTTCCCGTCGAAGCGCCGGTACACCAGGTCGGCGCGCTCGATCCGACGCGGTTCGGCGCGCCGGTCCCGCCCGCAGTCGCCGCGCCTCTTCCGGCGCAGGCCTCAGCAGCCCCGGTGCCCGCTCCGGCCGGAGCGGCGGCGGCCGCGCGGGCGCGGCGGATCGCGCGCGAGGTCCTCGAGGCCCGCGACGAAGCGGCTCGCATCCTCGAAGAAGCACGCAAGCAGGCTGACGCCGTCGTGACGTCTGCCGCAGCCGCCGCAGCGGCCGAAGCGCGCGAGAAGGAAGTGGCCCGACTCGCAGCGGGGTTCCTCGCGCTGCGCGCAGAAGAATCGCGCCGTGCAGAGCGCGACGTCGATCGCGTCATCGAGCTCTCCGTGCTCCTCGCGGAGCGGCTCGTCGGCGAGGCGCTCCGGGTGGAGCCCTCGCGCATCGCGGAGCTCGCAGCGTCGGCGATCCACGAAGCGCGCGGCGCGCGGCGCGTCCGCATCGATGCTGCGCCGGAAGACGTCGCTGCGCTCGAGCAAGCGCTCGGCGCGATCGGCCAGGTCGCCGACGTGCAGCCCGACTCGACGCTGCGCCGTGGCTCGCTCGTCGTGCACACCGATCTCGGCCGCGTCGACGCGCGGCTCGAGCCGCAGCTCGCGCGTCTCGCCGAGGCGCTCCGGGAGGCGCTGCGATGAGCGCGGACAC
>JAEXCN010000020.1 GCA_023402175.1 Pseudomonadota bacterium
CCCGACGAGCAGCGTGCCGCCGCGCGCGGTCCCGCCGGTGACGGCTGCGCGCTCGGTTCCGCCCGTGGCTCCGTCGCAGGCCGCTCCGAGCACGACATCGAGCACGAGCACGAGCACGACGACCGCGCCCGATCCCGCGACGCTCGCGCCGACGCCGGCGCCGATGCCGGTCAGCGACGCGCAGCCGAAGGTCACCGCGATGAGGACGCTCGCCGGGCCGCGGCGGATGGCGATCTTCAATCACAAAGGCGGGACGGGGAAGACGACGACGAGCGTGAGCATCGCCGCCGGGCTCGCGATGAAGGGCTACCGCGTCCTGCTCGTCGACACCGACTCGCAGGGCAACGTCGCCGTCTCGCTCGGCGTCAAATCGGAGAAGACGCTCTATCACTGCCTCGTGATGGGGTTGAAGCCCCAGGACGTCGCGGTGAAGGTCCGCGAGAACTTCGACATCCTCCCGTCGAACGAGACGCTCGCGGCCGCCGAGCTCTACCTCGCCGGGCGCCAGAACCGTGACCGCATCCTCCGGGATCGCCTCGTCGCGGCAGAATCGCACTACGACGTCATCCTCCTCGACTGCTCGCCGTCGCTGTCGCTCCTCAACCAGAACGCGCTCGTCTTCGCAGACGGAATCCTCGTTCCGGTCGCGTGCGACTTCCTCTCGCTCGTCGGCGTGAGGCAGGTGATCAAGACGGTGAAGAACGTGAACTCCCTGCTCCATCACCCGGTGCAGATCCATGGAGTGTTGCCGACATTCTACGACGCGCGCGCGCGTATCTGCCGCGATGCCTGGGGCACGATGAAGGAGCACTTCGGCGAGCGCTGCTTCCAGCCGGTGCGGTCGACGACGCGCATCAAGGAAGCGCCCGCGCAGGGCAAGACGATCTTCGAGTACGCCCCCGACTCGCACGCCGCGGCCGACTACCACCGCGTCGTCGAACGGCTCATCACCGGACGTTGCGCCGAGGTCGACGTCGACGCCGCGGGGAAAGCCGACGAGAGCGATGACGAAGCGATGACGGGCTGACAGGTTTTCGTCTCCGCGGGTGCGGAGGCGGCAGGAACTGGATTCAAGGAACAGGAGAGACCGATGGCAGCGCGAGACGATGGAGCGGGACTCGGGGCAGCACGCGTCCTCGATGGCGACGAAGTGCAGGGCGTGCTCTCGGGCGCGTTCTATCAACCGACGCCGATCGAGGCTCCCGAATCCCAGCGCGCGAGGGCGCGCGAGGAAAAGCCGAAGCCGACGCACTACAAGGTGATCTGCATCTCGATGTACACGAAGGACCTCGAGCGGCTCGACGAGCTCGTCGACGAGCTCAAGGGTCGCGGGATCACGAAGGCGAACCGAAGCGCCCTCATCCGCGTGGCGCTCGAGCAGCTCGATCTCGACAAGGTCCCGCGCGGCCTCTGATCCGCATCTGATCCGCGGGACCCCCCAAAAGCCGCCCCTTCGCCGTCTCCGCCGCGTCCCAGGTTCGGCTGACCTTGCGCCATGGCGCAGCGCGTAGCAGAACCGGACGCGGCTCATGAGCTTCTCGCTTCGCCGCGTGTCCATCTTCGCGGGCGCCCCGATGCTCACGGTCGCGCTCGTCTGGGGATGCGCGCAAAGCGGTGCAGGCGACGTCACTCCCGAGGTCGATCCGTCGCTGCCCGAGGTCGACGCGTCGTGGTCGCCGTCGCCCGACATGCCGAACAAGGACGGCGCGGATGCGGGGAAGCGCGACACCGGCGCGAGCGCGTCGAGCTCCGAGGACGAGAAGGCTGCTCCGACGCCTGCCGCGCCCGATACCGGAGCTTCGGATACGACCAAGCCGAGCACGCCGTCCACGCCCAAGCCGCTGCAGGGCGAGGTCCTCATCACCGAGGTGATGTACGACCCGTTCACGAACGAGCCGACGACCGAGTGGATCGAGGTCCACAACACGGCGTCCGGCGCGCGCACGCTGAGCGGCCTGACGATCGTCGACGGCGGTAACCGCACGCACGTCATCGCGGCGAGCATCACGATCGATCCCGGGGCGTACGTCGTGCTCGCGCGAAGCAAGGCGGCGGCGACCACCGCGAAGATCCCTGTCGCCGCCATCGTCTACGAGTACGGCACGGGCCTGCCCGACAACGCCGGCATCCAGCTCGCGAACGGCGCCAGCGGCGGCGTCTGGCTCCGCGACGGCACGAGCACGATCGCCCAAGCCGACTACGGCGGCTGGTACTCGCAATCGGGCGGGAGCTCGATACAGCTGAAGACGCTCACGTACGCCGCGAGCGCGCAGAGCTCGAGCTGGTGCCTCTCGCTGAACCCGTGGACGACGGGCTCGGACAAAGGCACCCCCGGCGCTCCGAACGATTGCCCCTGATCGACCGCCCAGCGGTGGAGACGTCGAAGCCGTGGTGAGGCTGGTTTCGACGTCGACATAGCTCAACCGACGTCGGTTAGTTTCACGCGTGAAGGCTTCGTCCGCGCCTATGATGCTCGTCGATGGCTGATGGCGTGGAGCAGGCGTTTGAAGAGCATCGGACGGACGCGATCGAGCTCGTGATTCGCGCGCGGCCGCGTGACGTCGGAGGGCACACCGTTCGGCGGACGCTGCCGTCGATGCGGCGTCGGCTCGTCGGGCCATTCATCTTCTTCGACCACTCCGGTCCAGTCGACGTGCCGGTGGGGCAGGGGATGGACGTCCGTCCTCATCCGCACATCGCGCTCGCCACGATCACGTACCTCTTCGAAGGCGCCGTGTTCCATCGTGACAGTCTCGGGACCGCGCAGGTGATCCATCCGGGAGACGTGAACTGGATGGTCGCCGGCAGAGGCATCGTCCACTCGGAACGCACGCCACTCGAGGCGCGCAGAGCCGGTCATCGGATGCACGGTCTCCAGGCCTGGGTCGCGCTGCGGAAGGAAGAAGAGGAGTGCGAGCCGCGCTTCGTGCATCACCCGGCGAGCGCGCTTCCGGTCGTCGAGCGGCCCGGCATTTGGATCCGCCTCATCAGCGGCGATGCGTTCGGCATGCAGGCACCGACGCCGACGACTGCACCGACGCTGTACGCTGACGTGAAGATCGCCGCAGGCGCCGTGCTCGAGATCCCGGACGACCACGAGGAGCGTGCGATCTACATCGTGAGCGGCGTCGTCGACCACGCCGGGGAACGTTTCGGCGATGGGACGATGGTCGTCCTCCGGCGCGGTGCCAGGTTCGCCTTCCGCGCCGTCGAGGATGCGCGCCTCATGATCCTCGGAGGCGCTCCGATCGACGGCGAGCGGTTCATGTGGTGGAACTTCGTCTCGAGCTCGAAGGAACGAATCGAGCGCGCGAAGCGCGATTGGAAGGAGCAGCGCTTCCCGATCGTCCCTGGCGACGAGGTGGACTTCATTCCGCTCCCCGAGTCCTGATCGATCGACGGAGGCCGGGGCGACCGAGCACGCCCTCAGGCGCCGATCGCCTCCCAGAACGCGCGGAGATCGTCTGGAAGCGGGGCCTCGATCGACAAAGGCGCGCCCGTCATCGGATGGGCGAGCGCGAGCCGAGCTGCATGGAGCGCGTGCCGCGGGAGCTCGAGCATCTGGAGATCGTCCTCGGTGAGCTCGCCGTCGGCGCCGCGTGCGAAGCACGTCTCGTCGGGACCATAGAGCTTGTCGCCGACGATCGGCGCGCCGAGGCTCGCGAGGTGCACGCGGATCTGATGCTGCCGTCCGGTCTCGAGCTCGCAACGGACGAGCGCGTACGTGCGCCCGCTCGCCGACGTGCGCGTGCCCTCGACGAGGAAGCGAGTCGAAGCCGAGAGCGCGTCCGGTGTCTGGCCGAGGCGCATCTTCACACGGTAGCGTCCGGTCAAATCGAGCTCGAGCGAGCGCTCGAAGCGAAACGCGCCCGGGCCGTCGTTCGCGGGCGTGACGATGGCCCCGAGCTCCGCTGCGAGCGACGGATCGGGCACGCCCCACGTGATGGCGCGGTAGGTCTTGTCGATCCCGGCGCGGCCCTCGATCTGCTTTTTCAGCGCACGGTCGGCAGCTGGGCTCTTCGAGCAGATGAGCACGCCGCTCGTCTCGCGATCGAGGCGGTGTCCGAGCGAGACGAACGCGCCCGGCCGTGCGTCCTTCAGGACCCTGATGAGCGTGTTGCGGTGGTAGCGCGCCGTCGGATGCACCGGCAAAAGCGCAGGCTTGTCGACCGCGAAGACGTGCTCGTCCTCGTGCAGGATCGGCACGTTCGTCGGGACCGGATCCTCGTCCCACGGCGGCCGCCACAGGAGGACGTGCTCTTCCGTCTGCACGCGGTGGTTCGGACGGAGGCGCTTGCCCTTCACGTCGAACGCGCTGTTCCGGATGATGAACTGCGTTCGCGTGCGGCTCGTGCGGCGGAGCTGTCCCTGGAGGAAGACGTCGAGCCGTTGCCCCGCGAGCTCGGGCGGTACGCGGAACACGCTCAACACCGCGCCTTCGGACACGCCTTCGGGGCGCGCCAGGCGATCGATGTCGGTTTCCGAGACGCGGAGCCGGCTCACACGAGCTCTCTTACCA
>JAEXCN010000083.1 GCA_023402175.1 Pseudomonadota bacterium
GTGCGTGCTGCGCAAGGCCGGGCGCAGGCATCGGCGGCATCCCTGCGGCCGGCAGTGGCCTCGGCGGCGGTGCGCCCATCGCGGGGAGCGGCTTGGCGGAGGCCATGCCGGGCGCAGACGGCTGCACCTCCGAGTTCGTGAACTCGGGGCCGATCTTCGGCTTCGACAACATCTGGTCGACGTTGATCGTCTGCGTCACCTCCGCCGCCCAGCGGAGATGCGCTTCGCGCTTCTGGATGCGATCGGTGAAGATCGACTGCGTGTAGGCTGCAACTTCATCCGACGCGATGAAGAGGCCGCGCCGCATGAGCAGCGACTGGAGCGCGCGCGACAGCTCGCGTGCGGTGCGGAAGCGCTCGCCGCGGTTCTTCGCGAGCGCCTTCATCACGATCTTCTCGAGGTCGACCGGGTAGCCGCGGATGAGCGTCGACGGGCGCGGGACGTTGCACTCCTGCACCTTGGCGAGCGTGTCGAGATCGCTCTCCATGCGGAACAGGCGCTGCCCGGTCGTGAGCTCCCAGAGCACGACGCCGAGCGCGAAGATGTCGGTGCGCCGGTCGATGCCCTCGCCGTGCACCTGCTCCGGCGACATGTACGCGAGCTTGCCCTTGAGCGTGCCCGCGCGCGTGTGGCTCATGCGCGAGCTGAACTTCGCGATGCCGAAGTCGACGACCTTCGTGACGCCGTCGTAGGTGACGAACAGGTTGTGCGGGGTGACGTCGCGGTGGACGAGCCCGAGCTTTTCGCCGTTCTTGCCGAGCAGCTCGTGCGCGGCGTGGAGGCCCTCGGCGGCATCCGCGATCACTCGGCAGGCGATCTCGGGCGGCATCGCCGTCCCGAGCTCCTCGGTCCGGCGCATCACCTCGCGGAGCGGCTCGCCGTGGAGATACTCCATCGCGATCCAGTACGTGTCCTCGTGCTTGCCGAGGTCGAACACGGTCGCGACGTTCGGATGCGAGATACGCGCAGCGACGCGCGCCTCGTCGAGGAACATCTGGACGAACGACTCGTCCTCGACGAGGTGCGGGTGGATCTTCTTGATGGCGACCCACTTCTGGAAGCCGCCGGGGCCATCCATGCGTGCAAGGTGCACGCTCGCCATGCCGCCGATGCCGATTTCGTCGACGATGCGATAGCGACCGAGGAAGTACGTGCCGCCGCTGCGGATGTCCGGGAGCGATGCAGGACCGAGGACCTGCTGTGAGGCCACGCCGTCGCCGCTCGAGGGCACGGACCCCGAGCTCATGTCCGGACGATGGGCGCGATCCTGCGGCAAGTCGATCTCCTTCTCACATCCTACGTCGAATCACTGCGCGCGGACTCCTACGGCGCCGACGGAAACGTTCTCCACCGGGCGCGTTCCGAAGAAAATGGCGGTACCTGCGCCGGCGACGGCGAGCCCGCCGATCACGTAAGGCCAGGGAGAAGACCAGAAGGCGCCTCCCCGGCGAACGCCGGCATCGCCGCCCGACGGCCGGTTCGAGAAGCTCGTGCTGACGGAGCTGCTGCCGTCCTTCCCGGCGGCGGCGACTGCGCCCTTGTCTTCCTTGTCCGGCACGCGCACGCGCTCCTCGGCGGAGGCGAGCCGGTTCTGGTGCCCGTCGAGCGCATCGACGTGCACGAGGATGCTCGCGCCGGGCAGCGTCACCTCCGAGCCGATCTCGAGCTCGACGGACTCTTCGGGCTTCGCGTCGAGCGTGACCTCCTTGCCGGTCGTGCCGTCTTTCGCGAGGACGCCGATGCGGTTCACGATCGGCAAATGTCCCTTGTCGAGCGTGACCGTGATCTTGAAGGACTTGCCTGACTGCACTTCTTTCGGCACCTGCACCGCGAGCTGGATGCTGCCGATCTTCGCGGTGTCGCGCTTTGCCTTCTCGGCGAGGCTCGCGCCCTTCTTTCCGGCTTCGCTCGGCACGGAGAAGCTCGAGTCGAGGATCGAGGCTGCGCGGAACGCGGCGATCGCGGAGTCCTTCCTTCCGAGCACCGCGCGGATCGATCCGAGGCGGACGTAACCTTCGAGCACCTCGGTGGGCGCGAGGCCGCCCTTCTCGAGCGCTTCACGATAGAGAGGCTCGGCGGTTTCGAGCGAGCCGCGATCCCAGGCAGCGCGCGCTTGCCGGAGCGCAGGTCCACCGGCGGCCGACTCCGCACGCGCATCACCCGCTACCGCGCCGAGCACCACCAGGGTGCCGAGCGCGATCGCGCGCGACCCGAACGCATGTAGAGCGCCACATCTTTCCACTATGGAAAACGCTATCGGCCCGACAAGAGTGGCGCAAGCATCAGTCTTTGCCCCGTGCGTCCTTCCGTCCCCATTCCCGTGGGCCGTGCACCGCGCCGCGATGACGCGCTGCGGGGGCGCTTTGCCCCTACAGCGGCTCTCGACGCCACCGCCGCGGCCCTCTTCGAGCAAACGGGCGAGGACACAGGAGCAGACGAGCAATACGAGCAGAGAAGCTCAGGATCCGAGGATATCAGGGGAACGGCTGGCTCGGTCGGCCACGCTCGAAGAAGAACGAGAACGAGCCGCGGAGATGGCCGCGGCAGGGTGGCGGCGGTCCGAGGCCGCCCGGGGTGGCCTCGCGTGGATCGGCGAGGTACACGTCGAAACATCCGGCGTTCAGGCGCTCGGCGGCGGTCTCCTCGTCGAGCTTCCCGTTCGAGATGCTCGTGAACGTGATGACGCTCTTTCCGCTGCCGGTGCCGGCAGGAGCCTCCTTGTCGGCGGCACAGCCCTGCGTCGGATCCGCGCCGCGGAGGGCGGGCGCGGTGCATGTTCCGTCGTTCGGGATCGACACCTCGTCGACCACGTGCAGCGTCACGGTCTGCGTCCGGCAGCTCCGCTGCAGATAGAGCGCCATGTTCACGAGCGCCGGCGAGGGGTCCGGCTTCACCGGCGTCCCCGGCGCCGTGACCCCGGCCGGTACATCGACCTTCAAAGGCTCGCCGTAACGACCGGCGAATCCCTTCGCCGGATCGGGCCGGATCTTCGTCCGATCGTTGACGAGGATCGTGAGCCCGTCGGAGAAGCTCTGGAAGTCGCTTCCGCTCTGGATCCGTAACGAGATCGCGTCGCGGTACGGAACCGCCGCGAGGAAGTCCGGCGTGAGATCGAACGCGCCGGTCCAGCAGTTCGGAATGTCGAGCGTTCCGGTGATGCGCCCTTCACCCTCACCTTGCGAGCAAGCGGGAGCCGAAGCTGCGATCGATGTCGCGACCGCTGCGAGGCACACGCTGCGCACGAAGAACGAGCCGCGCTCACGCGCATGCTCTTCGTGGCGCTGCCCTGCGCTCCTCACGATGGGGAGCCTAGCAGATGCGGCCGCCGCCGAGGACGCGGTCGCCGTCGTAGAAGACCGCGATCTGGCCGCGGCTGACGGCGCGGACCGGCATCGCGAACGTGATCGTGCCTCTCCGATCGTCCATCGCCCCCGAGCGCTCGACGCGACCGAGCGCGCCTTCGTGGCGGTAGCGAACGCGCACGCGCGCATCGAGCGGCAATTCGACGTCGGGCGCGACGACGACGTCCTCGATCTCCGTCTCGGTCGACGCGAGGTCTTTGTCCTCGCCGAGGCGCACCGTCGCGGTCTCGGGATCGATCGCCGTGACGAACACGGGCTTGCCGAGCGCGACGCCGAGGCCCTTTCGCTGCCCGACGGTGAAGCGATGCACGCCATCGTGTGCACCGACCACGCGTCCTTCGGCGTCGACGATCGGCCCCGGCCGGAGCCGCCCGCGCGCGCGCTCCTCGACGAAGGACGCATACGCGTGGGCACCTGCGCCGACGAAGCAGAGCTCCTGGCTCTCGCCTTTGCTTGCGCCGGGCAGCTTCCGCGCGAGCGCTTCGGCCCGCACCTCGGCCTTCGTGCTCTCGCCGAGCGGGAACATGAGCCTCTCGATCTCTTCGCGCTTCGATGCGTAGAGGAAGTAGCTCTGGTCCTTGGAGGCGTCGCGCCCTTCGCGGATGAATGGGGCGCCGTCCGGCGTGCGTCCGAGCCGGGCGTAGTGACCCGTGGCGACGTGTGATGCTCCGAGGCGGTCGGCAAGCGCCGTCAGCTCGGCGATCTTCACGCCGCGGTTGCAGGCGGCGCACGGGCTCGGTGTCTCGCCGGCGAGGTAGGCCTCGACGAACGGCTCGACGACCGTCTTCGCGAAGAGCTCGCGGCGGTCGAACGTGAAGTGCGGGATCCCGAGCGCATCGGCCGTTCGCCGCGCGTCGTACTGATCTTCGGGAGCGCAGCAGCGTCCGTGGGAGCCGGCGCCGGCCTCGGGGTAGTCCCAGAGGTGGAGCGTGACGCCGACGACGTCGTGCCCCTCATCCGCGAGCCGCGCCGCGGCGACGGCAGAGTCCACACCACCGCTCATGGCGACGAGGACGCGTGATCTGCTCGGAGACGTGCTGGAGCCCATGACGGAATGGGCCAGTCCTTAGCGCATCACTGCCCCTGGAGCACGGTCTTGACGCCGCTCGCCGCGCGATCGACGAGCTTGGCCGAGAGGTCCACGGCCTCGCTGTACCGGTACACGCCCGCCTGGAGCGCGAGCAGCTCCATGCTCCCGATCTCCTGCCCCGACGTCCCGGCGGTGGTCGCGCGCCGGACGAGCGTCTCGCCGCGGTCGACCTCACGCCCGAGGCCGTGAAGGATCCGAGCGAACGGGCTCGGGGCCTCCTCGGCGTTCGTGCGCTCTCCGGCCGTACGCTCCGCCTTTCGGTGATCCGTGGCCCGCTCGGATTTCTCGAGCTTCACGGCCGTGTCCGTGGAGATCTTCCCGTCCCGCATGGTGGTGTCGCCGACTCGCATGGGCGGTACATCGGCCGCCCGCGGAGGCGGTTGCGTGATTTCTTCGCGCGTCAGCGATCGATGCGCGCGCGCTTGATCGAGCGGGAAATCGCCTCGATCCCGCGCGCATGGAGCCGGCTGGCCCAGGACTTGGAAAGGCCGAGCTCCCGGCCGGCCTCGTCGAGGTTCACGTCCTCGAAGTAGTGGCGCGTGAGGAGCTTTCGCTCCTGCTCGGGGAGCTTTTCGATCTCCGCTCGGATGCGCGTGATGAGCTCGGTGTGACCGACGACCGACTCGGGGCTGCGATCGGGATCGCGTGCCCGGTCGAGCGCTTCGCCGTTCCGCATTGCGAGAAAGCCGATCGCCATCGCCATCGCCGCGGAGGCGAGCTGATCGCCGAGCTTGGCGTCTGCGGCCTCGGGCGTCTGCGGAGGCGAGGCGGCGAGATCTTCGTTCGCCCCTTCGTGCACCTGGTCGGCCGCCTGGAGCGCACGGAGCTTGCGATAGACCCGCTTCGGGAGCTGTCCGCTCTGACGGACCGAGTCGATCATCGCGCCGCGGATGCGGAGGGTCGCCCATCGACGGAAGGGGATGCCGCGATCGGGATCGAACGATCGTGCTGCCGCGAGGAGCGCCTCGCGACCCTGGGAGGCGAGATCGTCGACCGTGACGTGGAGTCCGAACTGCCGGCGCATGCTTCGCGCGAGGATGTCGACCACCTCGATGCCCTCGTTCACGCGCGCGAGCACCTCGGGCGGATCCGCTCGCATAGGTTCCTTCCCCACGACGATCTTCACGATCCTTGTCCCTCGTGGGCAAGTCAAGCGGTCTGGATCGGCGCAGAACGAGGGCGAGGAGTGAGCGGGAAAGAGACGTGAGGAGGACAGGCCGCGCCAAGGCTGCACGCTCCGTCGTGTCTTCCGGTCTGCTGTGGTGATGCTAGGGTGCGCTCGTCTGACCGAGAACGGATTGAACGTACGCGGACGGTCACTGCTTCTCGACTTCACCCATCCCTGGATGTCCACGCGCTGAGTCTTTGTCGGGGCCTGCCGAAGGCTCCGTCCGGGCTGAAGGCTCTCCTCCTCGAATGACCGATCGTCACAAGCCAAGCGACAGGGACGTCACCTCGGTCCGCCTTGCCGCGACGGAGCGCGTCGCATCCGTCGATCCGCGTGCACACGCGGCATGGCGTACGTGGCTCGCGGCGCTCGCAAGAGATCCCGACGCCGTGACCGCTGCCGCGCTGGCGTACGAATCGCTCGGGTCCGACGGCCGCGACGCATGGCTCGACGCGCTCGAGACCGATGCGCCCGACGTCGACGTTCCGAGGATCGCGCTCTACGCGCCGCTGCTCGGAGTCGAAGAGGACGAGGAGAGGCGCGCACGGATCATCCTCAACGTGGTCGGTGCTGCCCGGAAGAGCACCCCGCCACGCGCCTGGATCGGGTCGCGCGGCGACGACCGCGTCTGCCTCATCGTCACGCCGCTCTACCTCGATTTCGTCGAGATCCTCTACTGCCTCTACGATCCCGACGTCGGTATCCGCGACGCATGGCACAAGTGGCTCGCGCACAAGGACGAAGTGACCAGGGCTGCCGCCGAGGTCGGGATCGGTATGCGTGAGGGCCCGCTCCCGCAGGTCGTGGAAGAGCTCGCTCACGCCGTCGTCGCCGATCAGAGGAGCGGGCGCAAGGCGCCACCCTCGCTCGTGCGTTACATCGATTTGTTCGCGCCGGACCTTGCGCATCCGGCACGAGACGGCGAGGCTGGCGAGGAGTAGAACATCGTCATGGACCGCCCCGATCTCGACAAGCGATGCGGAAGTTGCGCGCGCTTCGTCCGCGTGATCGAGACCATCGACGACAACGGCGAGGTGAAACGCAAGGGCGAGTGCCTCCTGATGGTGTGGCCCCCGCCGCTCTACGAGCACAACACGTGCACGCAGTACGTGAAACGCGGGACGTTCACGGGCAAGCCGGCGCCGCGGGAGCGCGCCGTGCGGACGCCGCGTACGTCGCCTCGTCCCGCCGCGCGACCGGGCGAGGAGCGTGTACCCTTCGACTTCGAGCTTCCCGAGGAGCTTCTGGACATGAACGCTGACGAATTCCGCGAGGTCTTGCGTGAGGTCATCCGTGACGAGCTCGGCGTTGCCGACATCGAGCTCGGCGGTCGCTGGCAAGGCGGGGAAGTGGTCCTCAAGCCAGGCAAGGAAGGCACGCAGGAGAAGCGGATCCCGATCGAGACGCTGTTCTCGAAGATCGTGATGATCCGCGATCGCCTCCGCGTCCTCGAGCAGAAGATCAACGGCAACGGGAAGCTCTCCGCCGAGGAGAAGGTCCAGATGCAGCAGTACGTGACGGGCTGCTACGGATCGCTGACGACCTTCAACGTGCTCTTCGCGAACAAGGGGGACCAGTTCGTCGGTCAGAAAGGTGATGACTGACCCGTGGCGCGCGCGAGGGCTGTCGGCTCGGGCGTCCTGATGTCGCCGGGGGGCTTCATACGGGTGAAGCGCTCGGTGGCGGTGGTCATCGCGTGCGCGAGCACGTTGCTCGTGGCGCCTGCGTGCGGCCCGAAGCAGCCCGAGGGGCCCGCCGTCGGCGTCTCGACGAAAGGCGGTACGCCGCTCCCGTCGCCGGAGAAGGCGACGTACTACGCGTTCGATCCGCTGGACGAGCGGCCGGTGTCCTCCGACGCTCATCGCGGCAAGCCCACGATCATCGTCTTCGTGACGACGGGCGACATCGTCGGACAGGCGCAGGTCAGCTACCTCGTTCACATGGCGAAGAACGACGGCGATCACGTCAACTACGCGCTCGTCGCGCTACATCCACGCAAGGAGATCGTCCTCGTCGATGCGTACCGGACGACGCTCGGAGTCGAGTTTCCGGTCGCGCTCGGAGACCACTCGGCCACGAACGAGGCGGGGCCGTTCGGAGAGATCCCCGCCGTTCCGACGATCGTGGTGCTCGATCGCGAAGGTCGAATCGTCTGGAAGCACACCGGCCTCGCGAAGAACGACGAGATTCGCGGCCACATGCACGGCCTCTGAGATGCCATGCGTTCGCGCTCCCTCCTTGCTGCTGCATGCCTCGCGGTCGTGGGCTGCAGGGGAGCCGAGGGCCGCGATCCCCATGGGCAGGCGTCTTCGCCTTCACGTCAGACGACCTGCGCCGCGCTGACCGCGCATCTCGTCACCTTCGGCGAGGCGCTCGAGACGGCGTCGTTCGACGCGAAGACGCGCGCGACGACGTACGCCGGGAGGCTCGAGCTCCTCCTCTCGTTCGATGGCGCCCTTCGCGATCTCGACGGCGATCTCGCGGCGCTCCGCACGACGCGCGATCTCGATGCGCCGCTGAAGCATGCGCGGAGCGCGCTCGAGAAGTCGGCGCAGTTCGCCCGCGCCGAGCACGATGCCGTCGAGAAGCATGCGCGGGAGCTCGCACCGCTCGCGAAGGAGACGCAGCAGGCGTGGGCGGCTCTCCGGACGACGTGTGACGCGAAGCGCGCGCCGCCCGATTGCACCGGCATCCGCGAAGCGGTCAGGAAGTTCGACGCCGCCGAGAGCCCGGCGGAGCACGAACGCGCCGTCGTCGACCTCACCTCGCTGAAGCTCCCGACTCCGAACGTTGCGCGCGCGAGGGATCGCGCCGTCGCGGCGAGCCGGGCGATCCAGGCTGCGCATGCGACGCGCGCCGACACATCGGCGTCGCTCCCGAAGCGCTGGGCCACCGTGCAGAGCGATCTTTCCGGCGCGATGGATCGCCTCGTCGAGTCATGCAAGGGCGAGGCGCCCCTCGGCGCGCCGCTCGTCGCTGCGGAGCGACCCGATCCGCGCAAGCTCACGGTCCTCGTACACGTGAAGCCGGCTGCCGGTGTCGAGCGCGCGCTGCTCTCGCTCGCCGCCGCCTCGAAGGACGAGGACGAGAAAGAGTTCTACAAGGCCCGTGCGGAGGGCGCGTTCGGAAGCGGCTTCGTGCTCGTGACGAAGACCGACAAAGGCGGCAATGACGTCCTCGTCGTGACGAACCGCCACGTGATCGATCTCGGCGATCGCGCCGCTCTCGAGCTCGCCGACGGAACGTCGCTCGGGACCGCCGAAATCGTCTACTCGAACCCCACGCACGACATCGCGATCCTTCGCCCGCAGTCGAAGCTCCCGGTGCAGGAAGGCTTCGCGTTCTCGCGCGCGCCTGCGAAAGATCAGCAGACCGTCATCGCGACCGGATTCCCGGGGCTCGTCGGTCGGCCTTCGTACCAGACGACGCGCGGCTACGTGTCGAACGAGAGCTTCAAGCTCGACGACGGCACACGGCCGCTCACGTACCTGCAGCACACCGCGCCGATCGATCCGGGCTCGAGCGGCGGTCCGCTCACGGACGAAGCGGGAAGGGTGCTCGGCGTCAACACGCTCAAGGTGACCGGGCGCGACTCCGTCGGGCTCGCGGTTCCTTCACGGTTCGTCGTCGACACGCTCCGTGCGGCCGGATCGATCGAGTCGCGTCACGCGTCCCCGTCCGACCGCGAGCGGACGGCGCGCCTTGCATGTCTCGCCTTCATCGGTGAGCTCGCATCGCCCGAGCCGCGCATGCTCGTCCTCGAGCAGATGCTCTCGAATCACCTCGTCGGCGTCGAAGGCCTCGACGCCGCCTCCTCGCTCGGCGGGGAAGAAGGCTTCGAGAATCTCTGGAACACCGACTCCGTTCGCGCGATGCGCATCGCCACGCTGGTGAAGGTGCGCACCGCGTTCATGATGGGCGGTGGGCCGAGCGTCCTCGAGACGTGCGAAGACGTCGACGCCTCGAGCGTCCGTCCGGATCTCGTGAAGTACCGCGTGCGGCTCGGAAACTTCGAAGTGCGTGACGTCGTGCTGCGCTGGGAGCACGGACGCTGGAAGGTGGACGGCTTCGCTGCGCCTCGCCGGGCGCCGATCAAGCCGGCTCGTCCGAAGAAGCTTCCGCCTCCCGGACCGGCACCGCGGACACGGCCGGCCCCGAAGGGCCTGGCTCCTCCGCGCGCCAAGTAGCTCGAACCGTGGCTCGAGCCGCTACTGCGGGTCTGCGACGAGCGGCGCGGAGGTCGACGAGCCCGCGCCCCAGAAGCTCAACGTGGCAGGCTTCTGCGGGATCGGGATCGTCGACGTGACGGCCTTGTTCGATCCGAAGACGACCTCGAAGACGTTGCCGCCGTCGTCGAAGCCGTAGACCTTGCCTCCCCAGAACGAGAGACCGAACACGTTCTTGTGCTCGATAGGCCCCCAGTTCTTGAGCATCTTGCCGGTCTTCGGATCGACCTCGACGAGGCAATCGTACGTGGTGCAGCTCCCGCCCTTGACGGTGAGGTACGTCGCGCCGCCCTTCACCGAGGCGATATCCCCGCTCGAGATCAGCTTGTCCTTGTCAGCGCCGAGCTTGCCGATCACCGTCCGCGAGCCGTCTTGCAGGCTGATGCGGATGTAGTCGCTGCCGTCGTAGCCGACGAGCGCTTCCTCGTTCGGATCGAGCGTCCCCTTCGGAACGAAGGAGAGCGAGTTGGGGTACTTCCCCGTGTGGAGCGGAGTGCAGGCCGCGGTCGTCTTGTCGACCGTGTACATGACCTCGTACGAGACGGCGTAGAGCGTCGACTTCTCGTCGAGCGCGATGTCGGTGACGTCCTTGCAGCCTTTGAAGTCGCCGACGATCGTGACCGCGTTCGTCTTCGGTTCGAGCTTGTAGAGCGTCTTCGCGCTGTGCCCGAAGACCTCGTGGACCTCGGGCAGCTCCGGCGCTTTGCCGGGATCCTGGTTGCCGAAGTCGCCCGTCGGGCCGGGCGTCTCCGTATCGGTCGTGCCGTCGGGGGTCGCGGGCTTTTCGTCTTCGAAGCCTGTTCGCTCGGTGCTTCCGGCACAGGCAGCAAGGGTGACGGCGAGAGCACCGACGAGAAGACGACGAGGGGCGCGCATTGGGGGCGCGCGGAACCTAGCGCAACGGCGCGATCTCGCAACGATACAGCCGCGTCTCAGGGAGCCCGAGGTGCGCAGAAGTGCGCGCAACTGAATTTCGATGCGCGGCGTCGCTCAGCCGAAGTCCGGCGATCTCTAAGCGGATTCGGCGCTCGCCGGAGCGGCTTGCAACTGTCGAACGAGCTCCGGTTTCACGACTTTGCCGAGCGCATTCTTGGGCAGCTCGTCGAGGAAGAGGACGTCCTTCGGGACCTTGTACGGCGCGAGACGCTCGCGCGCGAACGATCGGAGGTCCGCCGGCGTGCAGCTCGTGCCGCCACGGCGAACGACGCACGCGACGACGCGTTCACCCCAAGCGTCGTCGGCCACGCCGACGACGGCGACCTCGGCGACGGCCGCGTGGTCGCGCAGGACCTCCTCGATCTCGAGCGCCGAGAGCTTGTAGCCACCGCTCTTGAGGATGTCGACGCTCGTGCGGCCGAGGATCTTGAACGGAGCGCCTTCGAGCGACCTGTCCCGCGTGACCGTGTCTCCGGTGCGGAACCACGGAGCGCCGCCGTTCGGATCAGGAGCGAAGGCCTTCTTCGTCTCCTCTTCTCTCTGGTGATAGCCCGCGAACACGCTCGGTCCGCGGATCCACAGCTCGCCGGTCTCGGCGTCCTGGTGACTGCCGGTCCGATCGGCATGCGTGCTCGCGCCGTCTTCTTCTCCGACGATGCGCGTCTCGACCGTCGGGAGCGGGAGCCCGACGCACCCGGGAAAGCGTGCACCATGCAGCGAGTTCGTGATGCCGACGCCGATCTCGGTCATTCCGAAGCGCTCGAGCGGGATCGTCCCGGTGAGGGCGCGCCATCGCTCGGCGAGCGTCACCGGGAGCGCTGCGCTGCCGCTCGTCGCGAGGCGGAGCTGCTTCGTGTTGGAGGCCCAGCGCACGCGCTGTTCGTCGCTCGCGGCGTCGAATGCGAGAAAGAGGCGATGGTACATCGCAGGCACGCCCATGAAG
>JAEXCN010000215.1 GCA_023402175.1 Pseudomonadota bacterium
CGTTCGAGGGCGCTCGAACTGAACGGCTCGGCATCCCGCGCGAGTCGGTCCCGTGGATCAAGGAGATGAAGGTCCGCTCTGGCGACGGCTATCGGACCGTCGAGCGGCGCGGGAACGAATGGTTCGAGCGCTCGTGCAACTGGCGGTGCACGGTCAAGTACAAGATCGACCTCGGCGAGCTCGCGAACGCCTGCGGGGACGAGGTCGACTGCGCGCGCCGCGTCGGCGACGCGACCCTCTCTCCGGCGCTCGCGTGGCTCGTGCATCCCGTCCCCCGCACCGACGTGCCCGTGCGCGTCCGGGTTCGGGCGCAGGAGGCTGCGCAGTTCGCGACTGGCATGAACGCGGCGAGCACATCGAACGACACGTTCACGTTCCGCGCGTTCGATCTCGACGAGGGCAGCTTCACGGCGTTCGGTCCCATGCGGCGCTTCCATGTCGACGTCCCGGGAAAGGGCTCGAGCCGCGCTCGCATCGACGTCGCCGTTCTCGGAAACGCGCGCTACGCGATGCCCGACTCGATCATTCGCTCGTGGATCGAGGAATCGGCGCAGGTCACCGTGCCGCTCTTCGGACGTTTCCCGGTCGACAAGGCGACGCTCTTCGTCGTTCCGGCGAGGGGCGAAGACGAGGTCGTCTTCGGCAAGGTCCTCTCGCTGGCGGGTGCCTCCGTCGTCGTCGTGGTCGGCGATCAGATGCAGCCGAACGCGCGTCACAAGGACTGGGTCCTCGTCCACGAGCTCTTCCACCTCGGCTTCCCCACGTTCCGCGGCGAAGGTCGATGGCTCGGTGAAGGGCTTGCGACCTACTACGAGCCGATCCTTCGCGCGCGCGCCGGCTGGACGACGGAGAGCGAGGTCTTCCGCCAGTTCGCTCGCAACATGCCCCGCGGCCAGGGCCCACGAGGATCGAACGCCGGACTGTCGGCGCGCGACGACCTCGACACGATCTACTGGGGCGGCGCCCTCTTCTGCTTCGCCGCGGACGTGCGCATCCGTGAGGAGACGCGCGGGAAGAAGTCGCTCGACGACGTCCTTCGCGCAGCGCTCGAGCGCGGAGGCGACGCAACCCACGTCTGGACGGTCCGCGACGTCGTCAGCCTCGGCGACAGCGTCACGGGCACCTCGGTGCTCTCCGAGATGTACGACCGCCATGCCGCGCGTGGAGAGCGGATCGACCTCGACAGCTTGATGGCCTCGCTCGGCGTCGGACCGGACGGCAGGGACAACGACGATTCGCGCCCGCTCGCGTGGATCCGGCGCGGCATTCTCGACGCGCCGCGACGAGACACGGTCGCGCACCACCCCTGAGCTCATCCAAGCGGCGCGGCCGGAATCTCGGCCCCGACTGCGAAGATCAACGGGGCATCCTCCGTGGTCGGCATCCTGACCGGTTGCCTCGGGGCGCTATCGACTATCATCGCCGCCATGGCGGAACCCCCCCGTCCGAGACCTCCGATCCCGCGCCCAGGCTCACCTGCTGCACCTCCTTCGGGGCCGGGGCCCGAGAGCCACCGGCCCGTGTCGACACCACCGCCACCGAGCGCCCGTCCTTCGGCCCCGTCGGCGCTGCCGCTCGGGCGCTCACCGTCGTCACCCGACTCGGAGCGCTCGCCCGCGCATCCCGGGGCCACGCTGAAGACGACGCCTCTTCGTCCACTCATCGACATCGCGCAGCCGCAGCTCTCGCTCGTGATCGAGAGCGAGAACGGGCAGACGGTCGGCCGCGCCATCGCGCACGAAGGTGACGTCTGCCGCATCGGAACTCATCCGTCGAACGACATCACGCTCGACGATCCTGCGGTGTCGCGGTTTCACTGCCGCCTCGTCCCCGATCGCGACGGCTGGCGCGTCGAGGACTCGGGCTCGCTGAACGGGACCCATCTCCAGGGCCTGCAGATCCACAGCGCGGTCTTGCCCCCGGAGGCGCGCCTCGCGATCGGCAACTCGATCATCACGATTCGGTGGGGAAAGACGAGCGAGAAGACGCTCGTCCCGATGATGCCGAGCTTCGGCGCGCTCACCGGTACCGGCCGCGCGATGCGCAAGCTCTTCGCGCTCCTCGAGAAGGTCGCCGCGAGCGAGATCAACTGCTTCATCCACGGCGAGAGCGGCACGGGCAAGGAGCTCGTCGCCACCGAGATCGTCCAGCGCGGCGTCCGCGCCGACAAGCCGTTCGTCGTCGTCGACTGCGGTGCGATCTCGCCGAACCTCGTCGAGAGCGAGCTTTTCGGCCACGTCCGCGGCGCGTTCACGGGCGCCGATCGCGATCGCGTCGGCGCGTTCGAGGCTGCCGACGGGGGCACGGTGTTCCTCGACGAGATCGGCGAGCTTCCGCTCGAAGTGCAGCCGAAGCTCCTTCGCGCGCTCGAGCAGCGCGAGATCCGCCGCGTCGGCGAGACGAAGACGCGCAAGGTCAACGTCCGCGTCATCTCAGCGACGAACCGTGACCTCGAGCGCGAGGTCAACAAGGGAAGCTTCCGCGGCGACCTCTACTTCCGCATCGCCGTCATCACGGTGCGCGTCCCGCCGCTTCGGGAACGTACCGAGGATCTGCCGCATCTGATCCGCGGGTTCCTCGCGCAGCTGAATGCGTCCGAGAGCGAGTCGCTCTTCGGGCCCGAGGTCCTCGACGAGCTCGCGAAGCACGAGTGGCCGGGCAACGTCCGCGAGCTCCGAAACTACGTCGAACGGAGCATCGTGCTCCAGACGGCGCGCCTCTCGTTCACGCCCTCGACCGGGCCGACGAGCAACGGGGGCACCGTGGCGACGGGCGTCGACGTGAACATCCCGTACAAGGTTGCGAAGGAAGCGCTGATCGATCAGTTCGAGCGCGCGTACGTCCGCGCCGTGATCTCCGCCTGCAACGGCAACATGACGAAGGCCGCGCGCATGGCCGGCATCGATCGCATGTACCTGCACAGGCTCGTGCAGAAGCACGGCAGCCGCGAGGCGCTGGCGTCGTCGGCAGATGGCGCGGACGCCCCGGTCTCGCAGCGGAAGCCCGCTACGGATTAGCTCGGGAGATCACAGGAAGGGCGGAAGATCGGAAGGGGGAATCAACCCAATTCTCTCTTCCGTACTTCCGATCTTCCTGTGAATCGCTCTCGACGTCGCTCGGAGAAAGCGACGGGGCGATCACTCCTGGACGTCGGAGCCTGCGTCCGCGCAGCAGCGGAAGCCGGTCGAGTAGTCGTAGTACGCCGGCGCGTGCGCCGTCGTGCGGTAGTCGCAGCCTTCGCCGTTCAGCTTCGTGTCGAGATAGTAGCCGCCGCGGAAGCTACCGTCGTCGGTCCACTCGTGGACGTTGCCGACCATGTCGTGGACGCCGTAGTCGTTCGTGCAGCTCTCGGCCGCGCCCGTCTTCTCGACGGTGTTGTCCATCTGGTTCGCGCGCGGATCGTTCATCGTGCGCGCGGTGCGCTCACCATGGTAGAGCGCGATCATCGGCGAGGTGCGGTTCGTGTCGACGCACGCGTTCGCGACGCGCGAGTCGCCGTACGGGTAGCGCGAGTGCGACGGGCCCTTGCAGGCAGCCTTCCACTCGTCGGCGCGGCAGAGGCGCTTGCCCGACGCGGCGCACGCGCGCTTCGCCTCGACCATCGAGATGTGCGCCTGCGGGACGACGCCCGGACGCGAGACCGCGCGCACGCGGTGACCGTTCGGCGCCTCGTGCGCGCTGAAGTCGGTCTCGGTGCCGTCGTCGTGGATCTCGACGAGCGAGCCCTCGTACTTGTCGACGCAGCTCGAGCCGACGAGCGCCATGTTGCGCGGGCACGGGCCCTTGTCGGTGATGCGCGCGATCATCTCCGGCACGTTCACCGGCTCGGCGATGCGGTACGTCGTCGAGGCGGAGGAGGCGAGCGAGGCCGCGCTGCCGGCGCTGACGACCATCAGCGAGCCAACCACGCCCATCGCCACCATCCAGCGCACCCCCGAAGATTTCTCCGTCGTCGCCATGGCAGAGCCCCATTGCGCGATGGGTGCCACCTTCCGTACGCAGTGATCTCGGTGGCTTACCCGACCCCGCGATCGATTTCAGGAGGAGCGGAGTCCTCGAACGAGGACGCGGGTCTGCTGTGATCCACGCCGCCGAGGCCTCAATCGCGCCGTCGTTTCCAAGTGCGAACGAGCGGTGGCGCGAAGACCTGAACTTCTTCTCAGTCCTGCTGAGCGGATGTATCGTAGGTCCGATGTCCGCGAGCTCTCGCTTCTCATCACGGCTCGCCCGGCTCGCCCCCAGCCTGAAACCGCTCGCGCCCGCGCTGGAGGTGGAGGAGGCGCCGACTGTGCGGGCGCTCCAAGCGCCGACCACACCGGTGGTCGATTCGGACTCCGCCCCTCCGCCGCCCGCATCCGAGCTGCAGTCCGTTCCTCCGCCGCGTGCATCCGAGCCGCGGATGTTCGACGCCCCGCTGTTCGCGCCGAAGCCGCGGGCCGCGGCGAGTGTGACGCGCGCCACCGACCCGTCGCAACCGTCCGGTCATGCGCCGACCGGATCGGTGCTCGAGGATCTCCGCGCCCGCATGGACGCGATCCTCGCGCGGACGCGCGCCGAGCCGAAACGGGAGCCACCTCGCGTAGACGTCGCCGATCTGCCTTTCTGCGTCGAGGACACGCCCGCAGGGCCGCTGCACTCGCGGACTGTGCGCCATGGCGGCCACCACCGGATCGGGCGCATTCCGATCTCGCCGGCGCGTCGGGCCGACGCGAACCTTCTTGCGCTCCTCGCGCTCGATCCGCGCCTCGCTGCGTGCGATCCCGCGCGCGCGCTCTATCTCGACACCGAGACGACCGGTCTCGGTCCGGGCGCGGGGACGGTCGCGTTCCTCGTCGGGCTCGCGTGGTTCGATGACGGGCGAGGCCCGCTGTCTTCAGGGGGAGCAAGAGAAGACGGCGTGGCGCCCGCGCTCGTCGTCGAGCAGCTGCTCGTGCGTCGGCTCGGCGAGGAGGGCCCGGTGCTCGCGCGCATCGCGGAGCGCCTTGCGGCGGCGTCGATGCTCGTGACGTTCAACGGCAAGAGCTTCGACATGCCGGTGCTCCGCACGCGCTTCGTCATGGGGCGCACGGACATCCCCGTCGAGCCTCCTCATCTCGATCTGGTTCACGTCGCGCGGCGGCTGCACAAAGCGCGCGGCGTCGGCGCGACGCTCGGCGCCTGCGAGCGCGAGGTGCTCGGCTTCGTGCGAGAGAACGACGTGCCGTCGGGCGAGGTGAGCGCCTGCTATTTCCACTTCCTCCGCACCGGTGATCCGCGCGCGCTCATGGGCGTCGTCGAGCACAACGCGTGGGACGTCGTCTCGATGGCGGCGCTCGTCGGGCTCTACGGCGAGCCGCTCGAGGGGACGCAGCTCGAGGCCGGCGATCTCGTCGGGGTCGCGCGGACACTGAAGCGCGCCGGCTCGGCCGATCTCGCGTTCGAGGTGGCGGAGACCGCGGTCGCGCGCGGAGCGGGCACCGAAGGGACACGGGCGCGCGCCGAGATCGCGAAGGCGCGCGGCGACAAGGCCCGCGCTCTCGCCGACTTCGAAGCGCTCGCGGAGACGGTCGACGATCCGAAGGTTCGCCTCGAGCTCGCGAAGCTCTACGAGCACCACGCAAAGGATGTCTCTCGCGCGCTCGCGATCGTCGAGGCGGGCACGGGTGAAGCGGACGAGCACCGCACGCGCCGTGTGGCCCGCCTCCGGCGCAAGCTCGAGAAGCAGGCGACGACGCGACGGCTGCTCTGATCGCGCTCGCGCAGCGATCGCGTCGTCGAACGGAATCGAGCTGGGTTTCGCGCCCGAGCGAGTGATCCGAGCCACGTGCTACGCTGAGCAGCGCTGACGTGAAGACGATCTGCGCATCGTGCGGCGTCGAGGTGGAGGCCGCTTCCGGAGACTGTCCGAAGTGTGAAGACCCGGTCCTGCTCGCCGGGCGTTATCGCCTCGTCGAGGTGCTCGGTCGCGGCGCGAACGGTATCACCTATCGCGCAGAGCGCACGACGGACGGCAACGTCTTCGCCGTGAAGGAGATGTCCCTCCGCACGCTCGAGAGCGCCAAGGCGATGGAGCTGTTCGACCGCGAGGCACGCGTCCTGCGCGAGCTCGATCACCCCGCCATCCCACGGTACGAGGACGACTTCCACTTCGGGCAAGGCAAGAACGCTGCTCTCTACCTGGTCCAGGAGCTCGTCTCCGGTCGGACGCTCGAGGCGGAGATGGCGTCGAAGCGCTACGACGTCGCCGAGGTCCTCGCGATCGTGAGCGAGCTCGCCGAGGTGCTCGAGTACCTCCATCGACGATCGCCGCCGGTCGTGCATCGCGACGTCAAGCCGAAGAACGTGATGCGACGCGACGACGGCCGGCTCGTCCTCATCGATTTCGGGTCGGTGCGCGACGCGCTGAGCACGCGAGGCGGGAGCACGGTCGCCGGCACGTTCGGCTACATGGCGCCCGAGCAGCTCGCGGGAAAGGCGACGCCTGCGTCCGACGTCTACGCCCTTGGCGCGCTCGCGGTCGCCCTCCTCACGCGGAAGGAGCCCGACACGCTGCTCGGCGACGACCATCGGATCGACGTCCGCGAGCACGTCGATGCGCCCGACGAAGTGCTCGCGCTGCTCGAGGAGATGCTCGACGCCCGCACGTCTTCGCGCATCCAGCGCGCATGCGAGATCGCGGAACGCGCGCGGGAGATCGCGGCGCGCACCACACCCGAAGCGGCGCCGCAGCGGAAGCGCGGCCCTCGCAAGGCTCGCAACCAGCACCATCGGCGGAAGGTCGAACCGCCGCGGGCGAAGCCGACCGCGAGCACCGACGTCGAGGAAAAGGAGACGCCGAAAGACGAGCCGAGCGATCCGCCGAGCACCTACGGCGACGCGGCAGGCGATGTCGAATCCTTGCTGTCGAGCCTGTCTCGGTGGAACGGCGCCTGGCTCGTCGTGGGAATCGGCATTGTGTCCGTGCTGATCGTCGGCTTCTTCGGCTATCGATCGACGACGAGGACCACGGAGATCGCCGTGCGGGAGGTAGGCGTTGCCGAGCTCTACGCGCGTCCGGTCATCGCCGACGTGAACGGCGACGGAGTGGAGGACGCGATCCTCGTGACGGGCATCGATCGCGGCCCCGACACGAGCGAAGACGGCGAGGACACGTGGGGGAAGGAGAACGGGAACTTCGACGCCTTCGTCCAGGCGATCGACGGAAAGGACGGAAAGGTCCTCTGGTCGGTGAAGCAAGGGCGCACGTACGTGTCTACGGGCAACGACGCGAAGACATCCGCGCGGATCGTCGTCCTCGCGGGCAAGACCCGGATCGGGATCGCGCGGGTGCCTGCGAGCGGGCACGCGAACCTCACGATCCACGACCTCGCGACGGGCAAGGAGCTGAAGCAGCTCGCGTTCGACCAAGTCACCGGCGCCGCCTGCGAGAACCGTGGACTGCCGGGTTCACCGAAGGGGACGTTCTACTTCGCGCGGGCGGGCAATACGTCGGGCACCGTGGTCGATCTCGAGCGCGCGACCGCGACGTCCCCCGCGCCCTCATCCTGTGCCGATCTCTCGACGACGAGCGTCGCCGACGTTCCGGCCGAGGAGATCACGAACCGGACGCTCTGGTCGCCGCGCTACTCACCGGAGACGATGCTCCGCCAGGGCGCCGGGCAGTACGGCGGGCGCATGATCGTCGTCGACGGCTCGGGGCGCGGATTCGTGGTCGTCGCCCGCCGCGCCGCCGAGCGAGAGCGCGAGCCGGCGGCTTCTGGACCGACGATCTCGATCGACGACGGGGACGGGCTTCCGGCACGACGCGACAATGCGAAGATCGACGTCGTCGGACTCGATGTCCTGAACGGCAAGACCCTCTTCGAGCGCTCGCTCGCGTCGCTCGGGTTCACGACCCAGACGGTGGACCACATCGAGCCGACGGACCACGGGCCGCTCCTCTTCTTCGAGGGAAACGCCGGGCTTGCCCTCCTCGATCCCGAACGGGGCGAGAGGAAGTGGTCGCTCGCGCTGCCGAAGGGCGACTCGCTCTCAACGTACACGCTCTCGAAGACGCGCGCGTACCTGCACGTCTTCGGTCCAGACCCGGCCGTCTACGGCTTCCTCTCGAAGAAGCTCCGCTCGCGCGTGCTCGTCGTCGATCTCGCGAGCGGCAAATACGTCCGTTCGCTGCCCGAAGGTCCTCTCGATCCCGAGCCACCTTCGCCGAAGCGCGCGTTCGATTCCTCCACGTACAAGCCGGTCGCCAACTGCTCGTGCGTGCTCTCGCGAAGGAGAGCGGCGGAGTCGAAGGACTGGGCGTCGATGACGGTCGAGCAGCGCAGGCAGGCAATGGAAGCGCTCGCCACGAAAGGCAAGGACGGGGGAACGCGCGTCGCCGGCAAGCGCGATGCTGGAGCGAGCGACGCCGATGCCGGCCTTCGCGCCTCGTCACGCGTGCAGCTCCGAATGTACACGCGCTCGAGCACCGAGTCTGCTGGTCGGAAGTGGTTCGGCGTCGCGTACGCGCTCGACGTCGACGACACGTCGTTCGTGCTGCCTCACTACGACGAGATCCGCGACCGGATCAGCCCACCCCGCACGCTCGAAGGCGACGTCTCGCTCGGCGTCGCGTGCGGCGAGGACGCGATCGTCTTCGTCGCCGATCGCCTTGCCACGGCATGGTCGATCGACAAGCGGGACGAGCTCTGGACCGTCGAGCTCCCGGTCTCGCGCGCGGAGCCGAAGACGACGCTCGGCGGAGGCGCGTCGCTCTCGTGCGCGTTCGGGCGGATCGAGAAGGGCCGCGTTCACGTCCCGGCGATGGACGGACCTGGACCGAAGGAGATCGTCCTCCGGCTCGAGGACGGTGCGGTCATCCAGGCCGACGCGGGAAGACCGCCGCCGAAGCATTGACGGGCCGCGCGCCAGAGCTCGGGGCGGCTGCGAACGGCGGCGCCAGACGAACAAAACGCATGCGCGACGGCGGTGAGCGATCGCGACCGCCTCATCGGGCGCCGGAAGTGATAAATGCTCGCCCATGGCCGAGGCCTACGATCCGTCCGTCATCGAGCCCAAGTGGCAGCAGTACTGGGAGCAGAACAAGACGTTCCGCGCTGAGAGGCATCCGGGCCGTCCGAAGAAGTACGTGCTCGACATGTTCCCGTATCCGTCGGGCGCGGGGCTGCACGTCGGCCATCCCGAGGGCTACACCGCGACGGACATCATCTGCCGCTTCGAGCGCATGCGCGGCACCGACGTGCTGCACCCGATGGGCTGGGACGCGTTCGGCCTCCCGGCAGAGCAGCATGCGATCAAGACGGGCACGCATCCGCGCTCGACGACGCTGAAGAACATCGAGAACTTCCGCCGCCAGCTCAAGATGCTGGGCTTCAGCTACGACTGGGAGCGCGAGGTCGACACGACCGATCCCGGCTACGTGCGCTGGACGCAGTGGATCTTCCTCCAGCTCTTCAAGAAGGGGCTCGCGTTCCAGCAGTCGAACATGCCGGTCAACTGGTGTCCGGCGCTCGGCACCGTGCTCGCGAACGACGAGGTCACGGCCGACGGTCGAAGCGAAGTCGGCGGCTTCCCGGTCGAGAAGCTCAAGATCCGGCAGTGGTCGCTGAAGATCACCGCCTACGCCGATCGCCTGCTCGAGGGCCTCGAGAACCTCGATTGGCCCGAGACGAAGGCGAAGCAGGCGCACTGGATCGGTCGCAGCGAAGGCGCGAACGTCGACTTCGAGGTCGAGGGGCTCCAGTCACGAGCGAAGATCACCGTCTTCACGACGCGCGTCGACACGCTGCCCGGCGCCACTTACGTCGTGCTCGCGCCCGAGCACGCGCTCGCCCTCGAGATCGCGACGGCCGAGCACAAGGCCGAGGTGAAGCGCTACGCCGACGAGGCGAACGCCAAGAGCGACGTCGTCCGCTCCGACGCGAGCCGCGCGAAGACGGGCGTGCCCACGGGCGCGTTCGCGATCAACCCGATCAACGGCGACAAGATCCCCGTGTGGGTCGCCGACTACGTCATCGGCAGCTACGGCACCGGCGCCGTGATGGCGGTGCCCGCGCACGACGAGCGCGATCACGCGTTCGCTGTAAAGTACAAGCTTCCGATCGTGTGTGTGGTCGCCAAAGGCGACGGCACCGAGGTCGACGTCACGAAGGCCGCGTACACGGACGACGGCGCCGCGAACGCCGACGCCGTGGCCCGCAGCAAGGCGCCGATCGAGAAGGGCATGCCGAGCGAGAAGGTGCGCCGTACGGTGACCGACTGGCTCGCGTCGCAGGGGAAGGGGAGCTCGAAGATCACCTTCAAGCTCCGCGACTGGGTCTTCTCGCGCCAGCGCTACTGGGGCGAGCCGTTCCCG
>JAEXCN010000120.1 GCA_023402175.1 Pseudomonadota bacterium
GTATGGTACCGCCCGTGACGGTCTTCGGCGAAGAACGCTTTCGCGATCTGCTCGACGAACGCGGAGTGCTGCGTTCAGGCGCGCTCGCGCCTCCGGACCCGCGCGCGGCCTACACGGTCTTCGTCCAGCGGTCCGGCGCGGCGCTCGACGTGGCGGCGCTCAAGAACCATGCGGCCCGTTTCTTCGCGGCCAAGCTCGGGCTCACGGTCGAGAAGAAGTACTGGGACGAGCCGCCGGTCGTCGACGTCGCGCGCATCGTCCTCGCGAGCGAAGACGGCACGGCTTCCGGAACACGCTTGTGCTTCGGACGCGCAGCGACGTCGGCCGACCACGACGCAGCCGAGGAGGCCGAGCGCGCGCAGCAAACGCACGGGATGGCGCTGCTCGCGCGCCGATGCCCGACGGTGTGGCTCGTCGTGCGCGAGACGGAGGACGATCGGGTCGCGCTGACGCTCGCGGCGATCCTCGCGAGCTCGATGCTCGGGCCGATCCTCTCTCCCGAAGGCGACGAGCTCTTCGGCGTACGCACGGCGCGGCTGAAGCTCGAGGGCCGCGCGAGCCCGTATCGCTGAGCCGAACGGACGAGCTACTCGTCCATCGCCGCGCAGTAGGTCGCGTAGAGCCGTCCCTTCACGGTGCCTTCCGGGAACGTCGCGTCGATCTCGATCTCGACGGACGTAGCGTCCGTGATGTCCACGATCGTGACGGTCACCGCGCTCGCCGTCGTCGGCTTCAGGCTGTCGATCTGATCGCCGGCGAAGTCGAACAGCACGCTGCCGACGCCGTCGCTCTTCGTGAAGCGAGCGCCGGGCGCGCCCTTCGGCACGTCCCGGACGATGAGCGTCCGCTTTGGAGTCTTCGTCTCCGGACACTCCGCAACGCCGCCCTCGTGCGCTTCGAGGTACAGGGTGCCGTCGGCCTTCGTGACGCCGAACTGTGCGCGGTCGAGCGTCCGCACGACGCCGTTGATCGTCGCCTCGAGCGACGTCTTCTTCGTCGGGATCGGGCCGCCGCTGTCCGCCTCGCCGGCGTCTTCTCCCGCGCCCGCATCTTCGGCGGGAACGACGAGCCCGCTGTCGGGCCCACCGCTCTCTCCGCCAGACGACGACGACGTCGTCCCCGAGGGCGAACCCTCGGAGGAGCACGCGGCGACGACGATCAAAGACGCAGCAACGACGGCGAGCACGGGCAAAGGCCGCATTCCGCTCATTCTACCAGACGACGCGACATCGCCTTTTGCTGGCGACGGAACATCGTCGCGAGGACGGCCGCGCGTACGAGCCAGTCCGTCGTCGATCCCATCCACACGCCGACGAGCCCGAGGCCGAGGGCGAGCGCGAAGAGCCACGTCGCGGCGAGGCGGATGACGAGGCCACCCATGATGCTCACGCCGAGCGCTTGCTTCGTCTTCCCTGCCCCTCGAAGCGACTGCGCGAGGACGATCGACGTCGCCATGAACGGCTGCGCAACGGCGAGCACCGGCATCGTCGAGCGCCCGATCGCGACCACGTGTGGATCGCGCGAGAAGATCGGAAGGATCACGCCCCGCAACGCGAGCGCGCCGAGGCCGAACGACGTCAGTGTGATCACCGCATAACGCGTGGCGATCCACGCCGCTTGGCGTGCTTCGTTCGGCTTGTCCGCTCCGAGCTTCTGCGCGACCAGCGCTGCTGCGGCGACGCCGAAGCCGTCGCCCGACAGGAAGCAGATCGACTCGACGCTGATGAGCGACTGGTTCGCGGCCATCGCGGCGTCGCCGAGGCGCGCGACGATGAGCGCATAGGTCATGAAGCCGATGTGATAGAGCACGCGCTCGAGGAACGACGGCACGCCCACGCGGACGAGCTCCTTCGCCTCGTCGCGCACGGTTCCCACGCGCTCGCCCGGGGTGCGTCGGAGCGACACAGGGCGCGTACGGCTGGATAGTGCAAGCATCGCGAGGGCCGCCTCGATCGCGAACGTCACCGCCGTGCTGATGCCGGCGCCTCGTGCGCCCATCGCGGGCACGACGCCGAACGCGCCGAGGATGAGCACGCGATTGAGCGCGATGTGGACGATGTTCGCGACGACGCCGATGGCGAGCGGCGTCCGCGTGTCGCCGCCCGCCTGCAGCGTCGCGGTCCCGGTCGCAGCGATGAACACGAACGGCGAGGCCGCGATCGTGACGCCGAGGTACCGCCGTGACTCCGAGAGCGCCGCATCGGACGCGCGCTCGGCGACATATGGGAGCACGGCGAGCACGAGCGGCGTCACCAGCGTGAGGACGATCCCGATGGCGAGAGCCATGGCGAGCGAGAGCCACGCCACGCGCCGAGCGCGCACGCGGTCTCCGGCGCCGACATGCCGCCCGACACGAGCGATCGTCCCGACCTCGAACGCCGCGAAGACGCTCCAGATGGACCACTCGAGCGCGCCGGCGATCTGCATCGCCGCGAGCGAGGCCTCGCTGTGCCAGCCGAGCATGACCCGGTCGACGACGAAGACGAGCGTCTGCAAGAGCGAGTGCACGATCGCCGGCAGCGCGAGGCGGCGAACCTCGCGCGCGAGCGCCGAGCTGCTCGTTCCCCCGAGATGGAAGGTCGAGGTGCTCAGGCGATGATCAGGTCGTTGTACCGCTTGCGGAGCAGCATGCTCGCGAGGTCGACGCCGCATGCATCGCAGTAGCCAAAGCGCTTGGCGAGACGATCGAGCGCGGCCCGAGCCTCACGCGCACGCGTCATGTCGAGGCCCGCTCCCTCGTCACGGATCAGGATGACGATGTCGCGTGCGATCTTGGCGACGTCGTTCCGCTTGTCCGAGAAGATCGCGTCGCGCAGCCGCCGGAGGTAGTGCGGGAAGACCGCGGCGGCCTCCACCTTCTGCCCCGGGTGGTCAATCGCCCACGCCGCGATGGCGCTGATCATCTGCTTGCGCGCATCCTCCGCGCCGCCCTTGACGTCGAGCAGCCGCTCGAGCTCACGCATCATCGACTCGTCCGGCTCCTCGTACTCGCCGGTGACGCGGTTCCGGATGCGCTCCTTCTTGACCCAGACGCTCACGTGCTGGACGTAGCGCTCGAAAAGGTCGTCGTACTGCTGGTCCTCGACGAGGCCGCTCGAGGCATAGAGCTCCTGCTCCCACGACGTGAGCAGCCGCGAGAAGAGCGTCTCGCGGAAAAGCTTCACGTCGTGGTAGCCGCCGGCCTGGGTGTCCTGCTGGAGCCACTCGAACTCCGCTTTCCGCTGGCAGAGCTGCTCGATCTCGTCGAGCACGGCAAGCGGCGAGAGGCAGCGGTACGTCGTCGACTGCGCCGCGTCGAGCAGGACGCCGCGCATCTCGCGCGGGCTCGCGCCGATGCGGCCCTCGTAGATCGGATACGCGTCGCTCTCCTCGTAGACCTCGCGCACGCCCGCACGGAGGATCTTCTGTGCGTCCGGCTCGAGACGCTCGGGTGCGCGGCCCGTCGCGAAGAGATCCATCTTCTCGACGGCGGTGAGCCCCGATAGCGCGTTCGACAGCCCGCGCGGGTACTTGTCCGTGTTCGGCTTGCGCATGCGCGTCAGCACGGCGAAGTGCGCCGCCATCTCGGTGGCGTGCGGAGCGACGTGCCGCCGGATGTGGGGCACGACGTGCGTGTCGTAGATCCGCTGCTCGTGCACCGCGCTCCGCAGGTACGGCGTGCGGATGAGCTCGAGTCGACCGCGGAAGCTCGCGAACTCGGGGTGCTCGCGGAACGCATCGAGATGCAGCTCGTTGGCGCTCCCCGTCATCACGCAGTTGAGGAGGACGTTCTGCTGCGTGAGCGCCACCTCGCCGGTCTCGATCGAGAGCTGCAGGTACTTGAATGCGTCGAGCGGTCGCTTGAGCAGGTCGCTGAACTCGAGGACGCCTCCGGCGGCGTCGACGAGCTCGCCCTTCGCCTCGTAGAGGGTGACGGCCTGGAGCGACGCCGGGAGCGAAGCGAGCGACCGGTCCATCGTGAGCTGCCGCTCCGCCGCGTCGACGCTCATCTGCGGTCCGATCGTGACCGCGCCGACGCGATAGCGCTGCGAGACGAAGTAACGCTCCACCTGCACGTGCTTGAGGACGTCGGTGTACGAGCCGTTGTAGCTCGAGAGCAGCGCCTCGAAGACGGTCTGGCTCTTGTGCGAGAGCTGACCGCGCATGATCCAGTCGCTGAAGCCGTCGCTCAGCGTGCTCTCGTTCCGCTGCTTCGCGAGGCGCTCGAGCAGCTTCTGTCGCTCTTCGATCGGGATGAGGAACAGCGGATGGTCGCGCACCTCGACCAGCAGCTTCGCGTCGATCTGATCGTCGGGCAGATGCGCGAACGTGCCGACGTTGGAGCTCTGGTCCTTCGGGCCGAAGCCGAGGCTTCCGCGGAGCGTCTTCGACGATGGGAAGACCCAGTTGAAGCGATAGAGCGCGCCTTCGTCGAGCGTCGAGTAGTGCTCGAGCCCGCGCATCATGCACGCGACGATCGTGCTCTTGGCCGATCCGTTCGGGCCGTGCAGGAGGACGAGGCGGTTCGGCCTCCCCTCACGGACGAAGTTCGAGATGCTCCGGTAGATCTCCTCCTGGACCTGCTCCTGGCCGATGAGCGCGTGGTGCTTCTGCGAAGGATCCCACGGCAGATCGAAGAGCCGCCAGCGTGTGAATTTCCCCCACGGCTGTTCGACCACCACGGACCCGAAGTGATCGAAGCAATCGCGCAGATAGCGGCTGGCGTCGCGGGCGTAGCGGACCGGATCGCTCGCGAAAAGGTCGAGGTACTCGGCGAAGGACAGCACGCGCCGTCCCTTCTGGAATCGCTTCTCGACGCTCTCCGCGACGGCCGTGATCTCCGCCGCAACACTCGTGCTGTCGCTCTCCGCCTGGGGCATGGGAAAGAGCGTACACCAGTCGGCTAGAGCGCACATCGACGCGCGCACCGTCGACGCGACGGTCGCGTTCAAACTTCGCCGCGCGTGTCTATCGATCCCAGTCGTCGAGGACGACAAACGGCAACGAGGCGACGGCACCACCTGGGCGCCTCGTCGCCTCGTCACTTCAGCTACGGAGATGGCGTTACTTGACCGGAACCGGGATCGGTCCCTTGCACTGGTCGCCGCTGCACACGAACGCCTTGACCGTGCCTTCGCACTTGGCGCCCTTGAACTTGGCGGCGTGCTCGTCGACCGAGACCTTATCGCCCTTGTCCCACTTCCACGGGGCCTTGTCGTTCGTGTGCCAAGGCGCCTTCGCCGTGACGGTGACCGCTCCGCCCGAGCACGAGACGTTCACGAGCTCCTCGTCACCCGCACGCGACTCGGTCGTGGCGGAGATCGCCACGAGCGCCGCACCAACCGCCACGATAGAGCCCAGGACCTTCGACACTCGCATCATTCACTCTCCTTCCCGGACCAGCCGGGATTTCGCAGGAACGTTCCCTCCGCCAAGCGGGAGGATAATGGGGGTTGGAGAAAGGAGGAAGCTCGGACGACCTTGTCCGTTCGAGCTCTGCTGCTGAGCGAACGAGCTCGCGTATGGTTCGACGGAGGCTGTGCTCGAAGCTTCAAACCGATTTCGTTCTTCGCGTCACTCACCGCAGGTAGAGCTCGAGGTAAGGCTCGACGTCCGGTGCGGCTCCTTGTGCCGGAGCGGTCAGCCCCGACGCGCCGCCACGGACGGCGACGGTCGGTTCGACCATCGCTCTCTCCGCGCCGAGAGCACTGAGAGCAAACGTCGTTCCGGTGCGACTCTCGTTGTCCGCGACGAGGGCGATCCCCTGATCGAGAGGGTCACGACGCGCCCAATGTCGAACGAGCTCGCGCACATCCACGCGGACCAGCGGACTTCCGGCGGGTTCGACGAGCGTGGACGGCGACCGTGTCTCTGCAAGCCGCGGCTGCATGGCCCACGAAACCGATCCGCCCGCCCAGGATTCCACGATCCGGGTCGCGTGTAGGGAAATCGGTGCGGGATCGTCGTCGACGATCGGCGAGCGGCGAAGGACGACGTACGCCTCGACGACGCTCGCCGTCGACGGAACGGCGACCGCGAATCGAAGGAAGAGCTTGCTCCCATCGCGGCCGAGAGCGAAGACCGGCGGCAGAGCACCTCCGGAAGGTCCGTCGCCGCTCTTCACGTACGCAAGGTCGACGGGGCGGACGACGATGCGCCGCGCGCTGTCGACCGCGGGCTTCACGGTCGGCTTCTCGATCTGGCAGCGACCGGCGACGCACGCGCCCTTGTCGGCGCACTCCGCGGACGCGGTGCACATGCGCGCGCGCGGAACGCACGCGCTCGCGAGCACGACGAAGCTCGACACGAGCATCGTCGTCGCCACGCGCGAACGAGTGGAACGGCGCCCGAGTTCCGCGCGAGTGAATCGAGGACGTCCCCAAGCTGGCCGTCGCACGGCGGCGAGCTTAGCATGCCGCCCCATGCCCGCGACGGCTGCCCAGAACGACGAACCGCGCGGACCCCTGCTCCGCGTTCGCGACCTCGTCACGAGCTTCCGCACCGAGCAAGGCGTGCTCCGCGCGGTCGACGAGGTCTCGTTCGAGGTCCCCGAGGGCGCGACGCTCGGCATCGTCGGCGAGAGCGGCTGCGGGAAGAGCGTCACGGCGCTCTCGATCCTCCGGCTCATCCCCCATCCGCAGGGCGCCATCGAGCGCGGCTCGATCGAGCTCCGCGGCAAGGACATCCTGAAGCTCTCCGAGCGCGAGATGCAGGAGATCCGCGGCAACGAGATCTCGATGATCTTCCAGGAGCCGATGACGAGCCTGAACCCGGTCTACACGGTCGGGGCGCAGGTCATCGAAGCAATCCGGCTCCACCAGAAGAAGTCGCGCCGCGAAGCTCGCGAGCGCGCCATCGAGATGCTCCGTCTCGTCGGCATTCCCTCGCCGGAGACGAACGTCGACGCCTACCCGCACCAGCTCTCGGGCGGCATGCGCCAGCGCGTGATGATCGCGATGGCGCTCGCGTGCGAGCCGAGCCTTCTCATCGCGGACGAGCCGACGACGGCGCTCGACGTCACGATCCAGGCCCAGATCCTCGAGCTCATCGCGAAGCTCCGCGAGAGGCTCGGTATGAGCATCGTTCTCATCACGCACGATCTCGGCGTCGTCGCCGAGGTCGCGACCCACGTCGTCGTCATGTACGCGGGACGCGTGGTCGAGCGCGCTCCGGTCAAGAGCCTCTTCGATCATCCGCGCCACCCGTACACGCGCGGGCTTCTCCGGAGCCTCCCTTCGTTCGAGCCGATCGCGCCCGAGGCGCCCGCGCACGAAGGCGCGCCCAAGAAGCGCGCGCGACTTCCGGTGATCGAAGGAATCGTTCCGGACCTGATGGCGTTGCCACCGGGCTGCCGCTTCGCCGATCGCTGTCCGATGGTCATCGAGGAATGCCGCAGAGAGGAGCCCGCCCTCGCCCCGGTGCTCGATGATCCCAGACACCTCGCGCGCTGCATCCGCGCCGAAGAGGTCTGACGAACCTGACGTCCTCGCACGTTTCGGCTACGAAAGAACTGACGTGTCTGCGAGCTCGGAAGAAAAAGTGGAGAACACGACGGCAGGCGTGAGCCGCCCGCGCACGCTCGTCGCTACGGAGCGCCTCGGGAAGTACTTCCCCGTGGGTTCGAGCTTCTTCGCGCGATCGCAGAAGCTCCTTCGCGCCGTCGACGGCGTCTCGCTCCGCGTGAGGCGCGCCGAGACGGTAGGCCTCGTCGGCGAGAGCGGCTGCGGGAAGAGCACGCTCGGCCGGCTGATCCTTCGCCTCGTCGAGCCCACGTTCGGACGTGTGGTCTACGACGGCCGCGACATCGTCCCGCTCTCGCCGAGCGACATGCGCCCCCTCCGGCGCAAGATGCAGATCATCTTCCAGGATCCCTACTCGAGCCTGAATCCGCGCATGACCGTGCGCGACATCGTCGGCGAGGCGATCCAGATCCACAAGCTCGCCGCGACGAAGAAGGACGAGGAGGAGATGGTCGCGAGCCTCCTCCGCAAGGTCGGTCTTCGTCCGGACGCGATGGGCCGCTACCCCCACGAGTTCTCCGGCGGGCAGCGGCAGCGCATCGGCATCGCGCGCGCGCTCGCGGTGCAGCCGGAGTTCATCGTCTGCGACGAGCCGATCAGCGCGCTCGACGTCTCGATCCAGGCGCAGATCGTGAACCTGCTGATGGATCTGCAGGACGAGCTCGGAGTCGCGTTCCTCTTCATCTCGCACGACCTCCGTGTGGTCCGGCACATCAGCCATCGCGTTGCGGTGATGTACCTCGGCAAGATCGTCGAGCAGGGCACGACCGAGCAGGTCTACGGAACGGCGCAGCACCCGTACACGCGCGCGCTGCTCGGCGCCGTGCCGGCTCCCGATCCCGAGAAGAAGCGGCTTCGCATCGTCCTCGAAGGTGACGCGCCGAGCGCGATCGAGCCGCCGCCTGGTTGTCCCTTCCATCCGCGGTGCCCGCGCATGGTCAAGAACACGTGCGACCGCGAGGTCCCGACGCTCGCCGAGCAGCAGCTCGGGTCGGGACACAAGGTCGCCTGCTGGAATCCGCACCTGGAGTAGGCGATGGGGGGCCCCACCGCGAAAGAGCCGGAGAAGGCCGCGACCGTGGAGCCGAAGGAGTCCCGCGCGTCGACTCCGCGCGAGCGCGCAGCGCCGCCCGTGCCGCGCAAGATCGGCCGCTACGACGTGGAGCGCCTCCTCGGTCAGGGAGGAATGGGCCGCGTGTGGCTCGCGCGCGACACGGTCCTCGGACGAAAGGTCGCCATCAAGGTCCTCCGCGACGACCTCGCGCTCCCTCCGACGGTCCGCGACGAGCTCATCGTCCGGATGGGCCACGAGGCGCAGGCCGCCGCCGCGGTCAGCCATCCGAACATCGTCACGCTGCACGACATGGGCGAGGACGATGCCGTCGGTCTCTTCCTCGTGTTCGAGTACGTCACGACGAAGAACGAAGACGCCGAGCCTGGCTCTCCCGACGCGGACATCGTCCTCTCGCTCCGCGACCGCCTGAAGCGCGGGCCCCTCTCCTTCTCGGAGGTCGCGAAGCTCGCGCGTGAGCTCGGCAGCGCGCTCTCGTTCGCGCACGAGGCGGGCGTCATCCATCGCGACGTGAAGCCGGAGAACATCTTGTTCTCTCGGACCGGGTTCAAGATCGCCGACTTCGGGATCGCGCGCATCCCCGACTCGACGATCACGCGCGCCAACACGGTGCTCGGGACGCCCGCATACACCGCGCCGGAGGCGCTCTCGAAGGGAGACTTCGGGCCCGCGTCCGATCAGTTCTCGCTCGCGGCGACGCTCTACGAAGCCGCGACCGGAGCACGCGCATTCGGCGGAGAGGATGCGATCGCGACGGCGGGCAAGGTCTCGAGCGAGCCACCTCCGCCACTGCACGACTCGATCGGGCCGGAGGCGTCCGTACGCGCGCTCGACACGACGTTGCAACGCGGCCTCGCGAAAGCTCCGGAGAATCGCTTCCGGTCGTGCGCCGAGCTCGGCGACGAGGTCGCACGCGTGATCGACACCGAGGGCGGAGCCCGCCGGACGGGCCATCCACGCCTCGGCGCGCTCGTCACGCCGGTGCCCGGCCTCATCGAGATCGAGCGCACGCCTCTCTCGTCACGCGTCGCGATCGTCGAAAGGGCGATCAACGAGCACGCGGCGATCGCCGTCACGGGTTCCGGCGAGACGCCGGCCCGCCCGTCGATCCTCGTCCGGAAACGGACGCATCGCGCCCAGAACGTCGCGGCCGGGATCGCGCTCGTCGTCATCATCGCGCTCGTGCTCCTCGGACGTCGAACGCCGAGCGGCGAGAGCGCTGCGAGCGCCTCGGCCTCGACGAGCGACGCGCCGCCGACCTACACCGCGCCGCCGCCGTCGGCGCACAAGACGCCGCCCAAGCCGAAGCCGGCTCCGCCGCCGAAAGAGTCGGCGCCGCCCGCGAACGTCTCCGCCGATGCAGCAGCGCTCGAGCCGACGGAGAGCGACGCATCGACCAGCGACTAGCCTGGTTTACGTGCAGCTCGGTGCAGCGATCGGCGTGCGGGCCGCGTCGGCTCAGGGCGCCGTGGCTTGCCACGCGTCGAGCTTTCCGAGGAGCTCGCGCCACGCATCGCCGCCTTTGCCGATCGCTTGCTGCGTGTCGGCCGGACGGCCGTCGGCGCCGGGGAGCGCGACGAACGGAACGTAGCGATAGCTGTAGCCCGCTGCGCCGAGGCGATCGCCGTCGGTGTCCGCGTCGAAAGCGAGGAGCGTCACGCGCCCGAGCCTCTGGTCGAGGCGTCCGGACGCGATCTCCGCCTTGAGCCGTTTGCAGGGCTCGCACCACGTCGCGCTGACGTACACGACGAGCACGCGACCTTCGGCCTTCGCCTCGAGCCGCTTCGTGCGTACGAGCGAGAGCGCGCTCTCGTCCTGCGCGGCCTCGATCACCTTCACGCGAGAAGAAGCCGGAGCCGCTTCGTCGACTGGCGCAGTCGCGGATGCTGCGACGCTCGTGGCGCCGGGAGCATCGCTCGCGATGCCGGTCTTCGCCGTCGACGCGTTGCACGCCGTGACGACGAGCGCGATGGCTGCGGCCGAGAACGTCTCCTTCACCGCGGGCGCCCTCCTCACCGCGGGCGCCCCTGGGCGACCCACGACTCGACGAGCTGGATGTCCTCGGCCGAGAGAGGCTCGTAGCCGAGCGGCATTCCGCGTACGGGTCCTGTCTCGGCGCCACCCTCCTCGTCGTGCCGCGCGAGGAGCGCCTTCACGAGGCGCGGGACCCCGTCCGCGTCCTTCGCGAAGATGCTGGCGCGCTCGCTCTTTTCGTCGAGATAGCCAGCCGCGATGCCGTTGTAGTCGGAGAGGTTGAGGCCGCGCGGCTTGAACCCGAAGCCCCCGGAGTTGCCGGGACCGCCGTCGCCGATCGCGTAGTCGGGCTCCGAGTGGCAGTGCCAGCACGTTCGGTGGAAGACCTTCTCGTCGACCTCCTTGAACGTCACCTTCCGCGTGAGGACCGGGAGGCGCGCGAGCTTCGGCGGCGGCGGCGGCGGTGAGATCTCTGCAGTGAGAAGGTAGGCGGCGAGGTCCTTCACCTCCGCTGGCGAGAGGCTCGGCTTCGGCATCGGAGTGTCGCTCTTGATCGCTTTCGGGTCCGAAAGCCACGCGATCATCTTCGAGGCGCTCATGCGATCGCGCGCGAAGCGGAGATCCGGAGCGAGCTTGTGTCCGCGCTGCAGGTCCTTGCCATCCATCGCGGGGAGCGCCGAGCTCTCGACCGAGGCGACGCCGGTGAAGACGTGGCAGGCGCCGCAGCCCTTCGTATCGAGGAGCTGCCGCCCCTTGCCGAGATCCGCCCCCGCGAGCTCGGAAGGCGTTCCGCTCGGGGCCGGCGGATCGGCCTCCGGAACGAGGTAGGCGGCGATGTCGCGCGCATCGGCCGGCGTGATCGCGAGCCGAGGCATGTACTGGTGCAAGTGAGGGCGGAGATCGCTCGGCTGGAGGAGGTAGCTCGTGACCCACTTGCGCGTGAATCGCTTGCCCGTCGCTTCGAGCGACGGCGCATCCGCGAGCTCCTTCACGCGCGGCTTCCACCGCGCGATCGACGCGGCAGGAGCGTCGAACTTGTCGTCGATGATCTTCTTGTGACAGTGGACGCAGTGCTTGTTGTCGGCCGCGGCCGGATGACCGGTGCCGTCATGGCAGCGGTTGCACTGGAACGTCGCGACGAGCTCCCTGCCATGCGCCGGGTCGGGCGGCGCTTCGTTCACCGTGACCGGCACTTCTTTGGGCGCGACGCCGGCATCGCCCGCTCCCGGAACGGGCTTCGGTTTGTTGGGACAACCTGCGAGGACCGCCGCCGCAACGACGGTCACGACGAGCGAACGAAGACTCCCCATCACGATGGATGCAGTTTACACATGCTCGCCCTCGGCTGTGCTCAGGCTTTCGCCGCGACCGGCTTTCCCTTGCAGACGCCCGGGGTCTTCGACATCTCCTCGCAGCGCTTGATCGCAGCCTCGGCGCCCGCGGAGTCGCCCTTGTCGCTTCGGAGCTTCGCGAGCGCAGCATAAGCGTGCGGCGATCCCATGAGGTCCTTGTCGGCGAGCTTCTGAAGGATCTCGAGCGCTTCCTTCTGACCGTGCGGAAGCTTGCTGAGCGCCTCGCCGAGGTCGGCCTGCACCGTCGGGTCGTTCAGGCGCTTCGCCTCGATCTCGCGGATCGACTGCACCGCCCACTCGAGGTTTGCCGTCGGCGTCCACTCCGCCTGGGAGGGGAAGCCAGCAGTCTTCTCGCTCACGGCGCCATTCGAGCGGACGACGGCGAGCGCAAAGACGCGGAGCGCGCGCGTCTCGAGCGGATTCGCTCCGGCGGTCGCGACGCGAACACGAGGGAAGTTGGCGAGGACGGCCTTCGCGGCGGCGGCGTTGTCGCCGCTCTCGAGGGCCTTCTCCGCGCGCGCAATCGCCTGCACGGGCGTCGGCTTCTGAGGCGTGGGGTCCATGCGGATCGACATGCCGCACGCGCTCGCGTCGGAGGCGTAGCTGACCGCGAGGACGGAAGGGACGATGGCGAGGGCAACGGCGACGTACTTGGTGATCTTCATGGCTGGGCTCCCTCTCTGACGGCGCAGATCGATGAAAGTTCCGTCGTTCGTTCGGATGATGACGCGAAGCGGTCGAACGGGCGCCTCGAGACACACCTCGAGTGTCGCGATTTCGCGCGTTTAGCGCGGATCCCGGGGCCCCCGTTCGAACGGGGCGAAGCCCTCCCGCCTCCCTGCTCTTCCATGGAACGCTCGAACGTCGCGCAACCTTGCCTCTGCGTGACACCGGCATGTCGATTCGGTGCGAGGAGGTGAGGCGTTGCGTTCTGCAATGACTCGATCTGCATCGATGATGCGGTGCGCAATCGGCGAGGATCACGCGTCGACGGACAAGCCCATCCGCGCTGCGACACGTGCGAGCACGTTCATCGACGGAAGTGTTTCCAATGGCAGCGAGTCTCGGCTAACCCCATGGGCCCGTGACTCAATTGGACACTCACCAGATCACGCAGCAACAGGAGTCGCCGCTCACCCGTCCGAGCGGGCAACTCGATCATCTTGCAGACCTCTATCGCCAGATGCTCGTCATCCGGCGGGTCGAAGAGGAGTCCGCGCGTGCGTACGCGCAGGGCAAGATCGGCGGCTTCCTCCACCTCTACATTGGACAGGAGGCCGTCGCAGTCGGTTCGATCGCCACGCTCAAGCCCGAGGACTACGTCGTCACCACGTACCGCGACCACGGCGTCGCGATCGCGAAGGGCATGAGCGCCCGTGCGGTGATGGCGGAGCTGTACGGCAAGGCGACGGGCTGCTCGAAGGGGCTCGGCGGCTCGATGCACATGTTCGACGCGAAGACGAACATGCTCGGCGGACACGGCATCGTCGGCGGTCACATCCCGCTCGCGACCGGCGCCGCGTTCGCATCGAAGTACCGCGCCGATGGTCGCGTCACGCTCTGCTACTTCGGCGAGGGCGCGGTCAGCATCGGCGGATTCCACGAGGGCGTGTCGCTTGCCGCGCTCTGGAAGCTCCCGATCGTCTTCATCTGCGAGAACAACGAGTACTCGATGGGTACGCCGCTCTCGCGCACGATGAGCGTCGAGGACGTGTCGATGAAGGCGCTCGGTTACGGCATCGACCGGGACCGCTTCTTCGTCGAGGACGTGCTCGACGTCGAGCAGCGCATCGGTGAGGCCGTGCAGCGCGCGCGTGAGCTGTCCCTGCCGACGCTCGTCGAGGTCCGCACGTACCGCTTCCGCGGTCACTCGATGAGCGACCCGGCCAAGTACCGCACGCAGCAGGAGCTCGATGAGCGCAAGAAGAAGGACCCGCTCCATCGCGCACGCACGCGACTCGTCGACGAGGGCTACGGCGAAGGCCGCCTGAAGGCGCTCGAAGACGATGTCGAGAAGGAAGTCGCCGACGCGGTGAAGTTCGCCGACGAGAGCCCCGAGCCCGAAGCGTCGCTCCTCGAGAGCACGACGTACGACGGTCCATTCGCAGCCTGAACAATGTGCGCTTGGCGCGACCTGGCCTCTGATGGCAGTGTTCGCGCCCAGCACCCCGGAACACCAATGGCACGCACGATTCGATTCCGAGAAGCTCTGCGCGAGGCGATGATCGAGGAGATGGAGAAGGACGACCGCGTCTTTCTCATGGGGGAAGAGGTCGGCCACTACCAGGGCGCATACAAAGTCAGCGAAGGGATGCTCGAGAAGTTCGGCGAGCGTCGTGTGATCGATACGCCGATCGCCGAGGCCGGGTTCGCCGGTGTCGGAGTCGGCGCGGCGATGGTCGGGCTCCGTCCGATCGTCGAGTTCATGACCTGGAACTTCTCCGCGGTCGCGTTCGATCAGATCCTCAACAACGCAGCGAAGATCCGGCAGATGTCGGGCGGCCAGTTCAACTGCCCGATCGTCTTCCGCGGCCCGAACGCGAGCGCGCGTCAGGTCGGCAGCCAGCACAGCCACGCCATGGAGCACTTCTACGCGACGGTGCCCGGCCTCAAGGTCGTGGCCCCCGCGTTCGTCGACGACGCCAAGGGCCTGATGAAGGCGGCGATCCGCGACGACAACCCCGTGCTCGTCATGGAGTCCGAGACGCTCTACTCGCTCAAGGGCGAGATCGCGGATGACCTCGACGTCGTGCCGATCGGCAAGGCGCGGATCGCTCGCGAGGGCACGGACTGCACGATCGTCACCTACTCGCGCATGACGCATGTCGCGCTCGAGGCGGCGGCCGCGCTCGAGAAGGAGAAGATCTCGACCGAGATCGTCGACCTTCGATCGCTCCGCCCCCTCGACGAGGACGCGATCATCGAGTCGGTCCGGAAGACGCACCGCTGCGTGGTCGTCCACGAGGGATGGCCCTACGGAGGCGTCGGCGCCGAAGTCGCCGATCGCGTCCAGCGCCTCGCGTTCGACTGGCTCGACTCGCCCATCCTTCGCGTCACCACCCTCGACGTCCCCATGCCCTACAACGCAAAGCTCGAGCAGCTCTGCATGCCTCAGCCCGACCGTGTCGTCGCCGCCGTGAAGCGCGTGGTGAACCGCGGCCGCAACCAGAGCCAGAACTGAGGAGAGAGACCATGGCGAAGATCCTCGACATGCCGAAGCTCTCCCCCACGATGGAGGAGGGCGTCCTCGCGACCTGGCACAAGAAGGAGGGCGACTCCGTCGAAGTCGACGACCTCCTCGCCGAGGTCGAGACCGACAAGGCCACGATGGAGTTCCGTGCGTTCGACAAGGGCACGCTCCTCAAGGTGCTCGTCGACGCCGGCGCGCAGGTGAAGCTCGGCCAGCCCGTCGCGATCCTCGGCAAGCCCGGAGAAGACATCGCTGCGCTCGCCGCCGAGGCGGGCGGCGGTGCAGCTCCCTCACCTGCCGCGACCAAGCCGGCGCCCGCGAAGGAAGACAAGCCCTCGCGCGCGAAGGCAGTCGCCGATCTCGAGGTCGAAGAGGGCGAAGAGCTCGCGACCGAGACGCCGCGTTCGCCGCGCGTCGCCGAGAAGGCGGCTCCGAAGGCCGCGGCGCAGACGATGCGACCGGCAACTCCGGTCGACAAGGGCAACGTCCTCACGCGCACGGAGCGCGATGCCGAGGCGACGAGCCCGCCGCGCACCGGCGCGAACGGCGAGCGCGTCCTCGCTTCTCCGTACGTGCGCAAGGTCGCGCGCGAGCGTGGGATCGATCTCGCAGGCGCGCAGGGTACGGGCGACCACGGTCGCATCCTGCCCGCCGACCTCGACGCCCTCGGCCGCGCCGAGCCGCGCGCCAAGGCTCCTCTCGCGCGTCCGGCGCAGGCTCCTCTCGGGGCGCCCTCGCTGGCCGAGCCCGAGGTCCGGCCGCTCACGCCGATGCGCAAGACGATCGCGCGCCGGCTCACGCAGTCGAAGCAGACGGTTCCGCACTTCTACCTGACGATCGACGTCGACGCGGAGGACCTCGTCGCGCTCCGCGAGCAGATCAACGCCGATCTCGCGGCGGGCGTGAAGGCACCGAAAAACGGCGTCGAAGCTCCGAAGCCGGAGAAGGTCAGCATCAACGACCTTCTCGTGAAGGCCTGCGCCGCGGCGCTCCGCCGCGTGCCGGAGACGAACGCGTCGTTCACCGACGAGGCCATCCTCGTGCACCGCCGCGTCGACATCTCCGTCGCGGTCGCGATCCCGGACGGTCTCGTCACGCCGGTCGTCCGCAACGCAGACCAGAAGTCGGTCGTCGGCATTGCGCGCGAAGTCCGCGACCTCGCGTCGCGCGCTCGGGCGAAGAAGCTGAAGCCCGAGGAGATGAGCGACGGGACGTTCTCGATCTCGAACCTCGGTATGTTCGGGATCGACGAGTTCGCCGCCGTCATCAATCCGCCCGAGGGCGCGATCCTCGCCGTCGGCCAAGTTCGGGACGAGCCCGTGGTCAAAGACGGCGTGGTGAAGCCCGGCAAGAAGCTCGCGATGACGCTCTCGTGCGATCACCGCGTGGTCGACGGTGCGGTGGGCGCGGCCTTCCTCGCCGAGCTGCGTGATCTGCTCGAGCGGCCGATGCGGATCCTGACGGGCTGATCGGGGATGAGCGTCGGCGCCTTCGCTCTGTTCGCCGCGCTCTACCTGGTCGGCTCCGACCTATCGGGCCCATTCGAAGGGCTGGAGCACGCGCGCCGTCCGCAGCGCATCGAGTCGTTCTGGTACGGGCTCCCCCGCCCTGCCGATCGCGGCTCGACAGCGAGCGGCGTCGTCGTGCTCCGCCCGCCGCTCGATCGCCGCGTGCGCATCCCCGGCGGTCGGTTCGTGATGGGTTCGACGCCGCAAGAGATGCAGGACGCGCTGCAGCTTTGCGCCAAAGAGCCGTTCGGGCTCGCATGTCAGCGCAACAGCGATCGCGTCTGGGACGTTGCGCTCGCGATCCGAGCCGAAGGTCACGCGCACGAGGTGACGCTCGACGACTTCGAGATCGACGTCACCGAGGTCACCGTCGAGAAGTACACGCGCTGCGTGGCGGCGTCGGCGTGCTCGCCGCCCGCGTTCGCACCGGGCGATCCGCGGTACGACGTGCCGAGCTATCCGGTGACGCACGTCACATGGCAGGACGCGTCGAATTACTGCGCGTGGGCCGGAGGACGGCTCCCGACCGAGGCTGAGTGGGAGCTCGCCGCGCGCGGCTACACGAACAACACGTTCCCGTGGGGCAAGGTCTACAGCCCTCGGCTCGCGAACCACGGCGCGTTTGCGGACGATCCGACGGACGGCCGTGACGGCTTCGTCGGCCTCGCGCCCGTCGGCTCGTTCCCGGACGGGGCGACCCCCACCGGGCTCCTCGACATGGCCGGCAACGCCGCGGAGTGGGTCGCCGACTGGTACGACCGCGACGAGCAGCAGTTCGGCTACAAGCGCGGCGCGCAGGTGAATCCGAAGGGGCCTGCGTTCGGCGCGCTCGGCCACGTCATCCGCGGCGGCTCGTACCGCGACGGCGCGCACTGGATGCGTGCGGCGGCGCGGCGCGCCTCGAGCTTCGCGGAGCGTGAGGTCGGGTTCCGCTGTGTGGCGAGCTTGTGACCGAATTCGCGCGCGCCGGAGATTGTGAGCTGCGCTCTAGCGCCGGCGGCGGCATCACCTTAAGGTTTCCTCCTCATGCGCATCGCGCACTTCTCCGATCTCCACGTGCTCGCGCTCGAAGGCGTGAGCCGGAGCCGCTTCCTCAACAAGCGCTTCACCGGTCTCGTCAATCTCCGCCTCAAGCGTGAGCACAAGCATCGCCCGGCGCACGTGCGCGCGGTCGCTCGCGAGGTCGCTCGCGCGAAGGCCGACCACGTCGTCATTACCGGGGACCTGACGAACCTCGCCCTCGAGCAGGAGTTCGAGGCAGTGAAGCGTCTCGTCGAGGAGGACCTCGGCCTCGACGCGAAGCACGTCACGATCGTGCCCGGCAATCACGATCTGTACACGCGCGGAGCGATGCGCGACCGCCGCTTCACCCGGTTCTTCGAGCCGTACCTCGAGAGCGATCTGCCCGATCTCGCGGCGGACATCGCGCTCGGGCGCTTTCCCATCGTCAAGCTGCGCGGCCCGGTCGCGATCATCGGGATGTCGAGCGCGGTGCCGCGCCCGCCGCTCGTGGCGTCCGGTGAGCTCGGGACGAAGCAGCTCGAGGCGCTCGAGCGCATCCTCGCGCACGACGAGGTGAAGCGACGAACGCCGGTCCTCGCGCTCCACCATCCGATCCACAATCCTCCCTCGCGCATCAAGGCGCTGATCGAAGGCCTCGTCGACGCCGACAACCTCCGTGACGCCGTCGCGCAGATCAAAGACGGCCTCCTCCTCCACGGGCATCTCCACGGACGCATGCAGCGGCCTTTCCCGACGAAGGCCGGAAAGCTCCTCGCCGTGGGAGCGACGAGCGCGTCGCTCCACCACGACGATGGGCACCGGATGGCCGGCTTCAACCTCTACGAATTCGACGGCTCCGGCGGGCTCCTGCGGGTGGAAGCACACGTGCTCGATCCGAAGGACAGCTCGTTCCACGTCGAGACCGTGCCCGAGCTCGCGTGGAGCTGAAGACGTAGGCGCGCGTCGGCGGCTTCGGTCTGCGGCAGGTCGAGGTCATCGATCGAGCGAAGCGCGAGCTGCCGCCTCGAAATCGGTGTGGGCGAGCTTTCGCGCTCGGGGCGAGTGCTAAATCGACGGGGGCGACTACGACTCGCCATGCACGCGCGCGCGGATACTCCGCGCAGGAGGTCGCGATGAGCCGAGCAATCTTCGAGGTGATCCCGGTCGACGGCGCTTGGCTCGTGCGCATCCCGGGAGACAGCGTGGCGGAGGTTCGCACGACGAAGACGGATGCGATCAACTGCGTCCGGATGCTCGGCGCCGCCTACGACGACTGGCTCGCGCGTGTGTTCACGGACAGCGGTGCGCTCGAGGCCGAGCTTTCACCTTCGGAGACTCCGCCGGCGTCGCGTCCCTGATTCCTGGACCCCGGCGCGCGAGGTCGGCGCATGCGCCATCTGCACTGGGTCCCCGAGCTCGTCAGGTTCGCCGGCAAGCACCGCGCGCGTGCACACATCCGCGTGCTCGCTGCGGCGATCGCGGTCGGGATCGTCGCAGGTGTCGGGGCGATCCTCTTCTACGTCGCCACGGCGACGGTCGCCGGTATCGGGCTCGCACAGCTCGTCGGGTATCCCGCCGAGCCTGCTCCGGCCGGCGAGCCGGTACTCTCCTGGCTCGAGGGACGGACGGGCGCGTTCCGTCCGTGGCTCCTGCTCCTCGTGCCGACGCTCGGCGGGCTCGCGAGCGGCCTCATCGTGTTCACGTTCGCGCCGGAAGCGGAGGGCCACGGGACGGACGCGGTCATTGCGACCTACCATCATCACGAGGGACGCATCCGGCCACGCGTCCCCATCGTGAAGATCCTCGCGAGCGCGCTCACGATCGGCACGGGCGGGTCCGGCGGACGCGAGGGCCCGATCGCGCAGATCGGCGCCGGCTTCGGATCGGTGCTCGCCACGCTGCTCCGCCTCAAGCCCGCCGACCGACGCGTGCTCTGCGCTGCGGGCATGGGCGCCGGGATCGCCGCGATCTTCCGCGCGCCGCTCGCGGGTGCTCTGTTCGCGTCCGAGGTCCTCTACTGGTCGCCGGAGTTCGAGCCCGAGGTCATCATCCCTGCGGGCATCGCGAGCGTCGTCTCGTACTGCACGTTCGGCGCGGTGTTCGGTTGGCGCCCGCTGTTCGCGACACCCGAGCTCACCTTCACCGATCCATTGCAGCTCCTGCCCTACTCGGTGCTCGCGCTCGGGATGGTCGTCCTCGCCGCGGCGTACACGAGGACGTTCTACGGCATCACGCGCGCCTTCCGGCAGCTCGACTGGCCTCATGTGCTGAAGCCGGCCAGTGGCGCGTTCGTCTCCGCGGTGATCGCCCTCGCCATCTACGCCATCGCGCGCGACATGCAGGTGCTGAGCGTCCTGTCGTTCGGCTACAACGCGCTCCAGAGCGCGCTCACGAACGAGACGACGCTGTCTGCCGGAGTCCTGCTCGCGATCGCGGTCGGGAAGATCCTCACGACGAGCTTCACGATCGGAAGCGGCGGCTCGGGCGGCGTCTTCGGCCCATCGATGGTGATCGGCGGATGTGGCGGAGGCGCACTGGGCATCCTGATGCACGACGCCTGGCCCGAGCTCGTCCCGCACCCCGCGAGCTTCGTCATCGTCGGGATGGCGGGCTTCTTCGCGGCCGCGGCGAAGACACCGTTCTCGACGATCGTGATCGTGAGCGAGATGACGGGCGGCTATCACCTGCTCCTGCCGGCGCTCTGGGTCTGCGTCGTCGCGTTCGTCCTCTCGGACGAGCAGTCGCTCTACACGAACCAGCTCGAGACCCGGTCGCGATCGCCGGCCCATCGCGGCACGTTCGTTCGGGCGCTCGTGGGGAAAGACCTCGTCGGTGAGCACGTGAGGCCCTTGGGAGCGTTCCCTTTGATCTCACCGTCAGACTCGCTCGACACGATGACCGAGCGCCTGATGGCGTCACGCTTCGACCTCCTCCCCGTGGTCGACGAGACGCGGCGGCTCGTCGGGATCGTGAGCCTCGACGACGTGCTCGCCGCGTCGCAGGAGACGGACGGCCCGGCGTCGGCGGCCGCGCTCGTCCGGACGGACGTGACACCGCTCACGCCGAGCGAGCCGGTCGACACCGCGCTCCAGTCGTTCGTCGAGAACGACGTCCTCGCGTTGCCCGTCGTCGAAGATCTCGAACGACGGAAGCTCGTGGGGATGGCGAAGCGTTTCGATGTGTCGAGCGCGTACCTGCGCTCGCTCCACGGACCCGAAGGGCTGACGCCGACGTTGCCGCCTCCGTCGTCTCGACCGCGGCCAGCGTGAGCGGGCGCTACTCCGCGCTCGCGCTGAGGCCCTCGAGCATCGGAGCGTCGAGCGGCGTCTTGCGCGGACGGCCACGCGGGCGGCGCGGCGGCGACGAATCGGCCGACAGCGCGTCGACGTCCGTCTCGGCACGGAGCCGACGCACCGGTCGCGGCAGCGCGATCGCGTCGATGCGAGCGCTCAGCGCGGCATCCGGCTCGGCGTAGACGCGCGCGTAGGCGAGCGCGCGCTGCGCCTGCTGGAGCAGCGCGTCCTGGTGCTCCTGGAGCTTGCTCCGCGCATCGTCGAGGATGGCTTGCGCCGACGCGACGGCATCGGCGGCAGTCGCCACCTCGGACGCGAGGCTCGCGAGCTTCGTCGAGTCGAGATCGCCGAAGCGGACTTCGGCGAGGTCGGTCGCGAAGAGATCGAGGACGTTCTGGATGGGGCTCGGGATCGTGCTCATGAACCTGAGCATACGTTCAGTGCCCGACAAACGCCAGCCCCAAGCGGGCGCCGCAGCGCCTTCGATCGTCACCCGAGCGCGTTGCACATGCGGGCGATGCCCCGGCCGATGTCCTGTTCGTCGTGGTAGATGGCGAAGCCGAATCGAAGCCGATCGCCGCGCACGTCGGTGACGACGTTGGCGTCGAGGAGGCGCGCGTGGATGTCGGAAGCCGCGCGCGTGTCGAACGTCAAGAACTGCCCGCGGCTCTTCTCCGCAAGCGGCACGACGAGCTGGTGCTCGCGCAGCGGGAGCGTCTCCTTGCCGAGCTCCTCGATGAAGAGCTCCTGCAGCCGAACGACGTGCGCGTGGATGGTCGCCGCCGTCAGGTTCTGCGCATCGAGCCAGTCCATCACCGCGTTGAAGCGATAGAGCCCGCTCGGATCGAACGTCGCGCCGAGGAAGCGCCCGCCGCCCGGCGCGTACGGGACCGCGCCCGGAGCCTGGGCGTCCTCGAGCGCACCGAACGCGGCGAACCAGCCGGTGTCGCGTGGGCGCGCGCCGTAGCCGGGCGGCGCGTGGAGGAAGCAGCACCCTTCCCCGCCCATCGCGTACTTGTATCCGCCGCCGAGATAGAAGGCGCGGTCGTGAATGGCCGAGAGATCGACGGGGATAGCGCCGAACGCGTGATAGCCGTCGATGACGACGAAGCTCTCGCGCGGAACGGCAAGGGCGATCCGCGCCGGATCCGGAACGGCGTACCCCGAGTTGAAGAAGACGTGACTGAGGTAGACGAGGTCCCAGCCGGGCTTCGATGCCGCCTCGACGGAGCGCTCGGTGAACGATGCAAACGGCTCGGCAGCGATCCGCGTCACCTCGAGGGCTCCGTCCTCCTCCAGGCGCGAGGCCTGACGCGCGAACGAATGGAACTCCGAGTCCGTCGTCAGCACGCGGAGCGGTCGCTCGCGCGGGAGGCACGAGAGGATCCGCATGACGAGCTCGTGGGTGTTCGGCGCGAAGGAGATCGTGCTCGGGTCCGGCAGCCCCAGCCGTCGCGCGATGTGACGCTGCGCTCGCGGGATCACCTCCGAGAAGATCAGCTCCCACTTTCGATCGGCGAGGCGCGCAGCGTCGAGCCAGGCCTCGACGTGAGCATCGAAGCTCACGTCCGGCCAGAAATGGTGGCTATGCGCCGCGAAGTGGATGCGCTCGGGATCGGCCTCGAGGAAACGACGGAAGTGGGATTTGTGGCTCACGCGCGGGAGGTTAGCCCAAGGTTCGACGTTGCGCGGGCGACGATGCGACGAGCGGCGCGATGGAGAGCGCGCCGCCCGAGCGGAGCAGCGGAGCAGCGGCGCGTGGCCGAGCTATGTCGCGACGCGACGACGAGGTGCTGCGGCTTGGCTCACTTCACCTCGGGAACGGGCGCGTCGTTGATGGGTCGACTGCCCAGCCCGCCCGCGTAGCCGTAGCTCGCGTCCTTGCCCCAGCCCCAGACCGTGATCGAGAACGGTCCCTCGCTCGCCGCCTCGTGTCGGCCGTAGCCGCACTTCCCGCCGTCGAGTTGCTGCGCCGCGAACGCCGTCGTGAGGCGCACCCACGCGAACTCGTACTCTCCGCTCACGCCGAGCGGAGCGAAGCCCGCGACCTCGCCGCCGCACGCGAGCTTCACTGGCAAGAATCCGCGCTCCGTCTTCCTGCGCACGATCGTGAGCGTCGTCTCCGGGTAGGTGTAGTCCGCGAAGAAGACGTAGCGATCCAGGAACTGATCCGACGGGACGACGTTCACGAAGTCGGGGTCGCCGAGCGTCCGGCCGCCGCCCGGAACCCCGCCGCCCGCGTTGGCGCCGGTCATGTAGACCGAGGCGAAGAACGGGTGCTTCGAGTCCTGGCTCCTCACCGTCACGAGCGCGTCGGTCATGAACGTCGCGACCTCGCCCGCCGAGAGCGTCTCCGGGGCGCCGGGCGGCTTCTCGGGATCGTAGGTGAGGACCGTGCCGTCGACGGCGCCGACGAAGCTCCACGGCACCGTCTCGGGAACGGACCCGCTGAGGGCCGTGACGCGCGAGCGGTACGGCACGAGCGCATACGACGTCCCCCATTGCGAGAGCGGCGTAATCTGCTGCTGGGTGAGATCGCAGTAGTCCGCCTCACCCGGGATGTAGGTGCACGGGGATCCGCCGAACACCCCGACGGGCTTGCTCGAGATCAGCGGACTGCCCGAGAGCGCGCCCACCTGGGTGAGCTGGAGGGCCTGCCCCCGCGAGAGCGTCCACGTGGCGACCTCCGCCGCCGGCGAAGCCGAGACGTCGGCTCCCGGCGCGACGTCCGCGACGGGGCGCATCGAGACGACGGTATCGTCCTCGTTCGCGACGATCTGGACCGTCCGCTGATCGAGCAGCGACATCTGCGCCTTGCCGAACTTCGCCGTCGACACCGCGACGTAGCTCTTGTCCCACGACGAGACGGGCAAGAGGAGCGTCGCGGTCGGGTAGAAGCTCTCCGCGCCGCCGTACGGGAAGATCGAGTACGCCGCGACGGGCGCATCCGTCTCGATGTGGAAGGCGCGCGTCATCGCCGTCCCGTGCCGGATCGGATCGGCGTTCAGCGCGGGCACCGTGCCCGCCGGGCACTTTGGCGCGTCCGGGTCGGCGAACACCTCGGCCTGCGAGAGGAACACGATCGCGACCTCCCCAGGCGGGAGCGAGCCTTCGACGCGGGTGTACGTGGGCTTCTCGCCGGGCGCGCGGCTGACGGTGTAGACCGAGCGTGAGATGTCGAGCGGATCTGGCCCGTAGCCGGCGCGGATGTTCACCGGGACGTCCCACGTGTTCGCGATCATCGCGGCGAAGCACGAGCCGGCGCCGTGCCGCCCGTCGTCGGCCGGCATCGTCCAGAACGAACAGCCGGCCGAGCCCTTCGACAGCGCGGCGGCATCACAGGCGCCGACGCACTTGTCGATGCCGCAGCCTTGCCCGGCCTGACATTCGGCCACGACCTGGTCCTCGTCCGGTCCGCAGCCGGAGAGCACCTTCTTCAGATCGCGCGAGCACCGGAAGCCGCAGGCGTCCGGCGGCTCGGGGCTCCCGGCATCGAGGGTCGTGAACGGAGGAGACGGATCGGTGAAGTCGACCCGATTTCCGCTGCACGCGCCGGCGCCGAGCACCGACAAGGCGACCGCGGCCAAGACCGCTCCGCCGACCGAGGCAGCCTTGATCCTCTCCCCAGCGCTCGTACTCGAGCGCGTCTTGGAAACAGCGCTCGTCCTCGAGTGTGTTTTGGAAACAGCGCTCGTACTCGAGCGCGTCTTGGAAACAGCGCTCATTTCCCTCCTCCGTCCTTCTTCGTCGCGGGGTCGTACCGGAGCGCGATGTCCTTGCCGACGAACCACACGTCCGACGTTCCGCCGGTCCAGACGGCGCGGAAGGGATCGACGACGGGCATCTTGGTGACGGTGATCGCCGCCGGAGACCACTCCGTGCCGTTCCAGTGACGGACGCGTCCGTAATCACCGACCGCCCACACGTCGTTCGCCGCCACGCCGGAGACGCCCCGGTATACGGGGTCCACGTAGCCGCCGTCGAATGCGTACGTCCACGTGAACGTCTTGCCGCCGTCGGCGGTGGCCGCTCGCCAGAGCGCCGGCCGGCCCGCGCCGATCCGGCCGAGGACGAGCATCGTCGTGTCGGACGTCGCCGCGGCGGCGTAGATCGACTCCATGCGCCCGGCGGCCGGGTCGGGCTCGGGAAGGCCCGGGACCGCCGCCTCGGCAAACGCGTTCGCCCCGGGGCTCCTCTGGAGCACCGCGACCTCGAGCTCCGGCGGCCACCACGGCGGCCGTTCTCCCGGCATCGGACGCTGCCCGGCGATCCACACCCCCGCACCCGGGCTGCCCCAGACGTGCGAATACGCGATGCCGTTCGCGGACGCCGGGTCGAGCGCCCACGTCGCGCCGCCGTCGACGAGGTGGAGCACCGCTCCGCTCGCCACTTCGTCGTCCGCCCTCTCGCCGACCGCCCACACGTCGCTCGCGGACGCTCCCCAGATGGACCGAATGCTGACGCGGGCGCCGCCCTCGAGCGCGCTCGGCGCGAACGTGATCGCGCCGGGGCTCGGGCCGGTACCGTGGTAGAGCCCCTCGTCGCCGCCGATCCAGAGCTCGCTCGCAGATCTCCCCCAGATCGCGCGGAGCGGCCCGAGGTCGGAAACATGGAGACTCCATGCACTTCCGTCCCAGCGAAGGACGTTGCCTTCCGCTGTGACTGCCCACACGGTCCCCGCGCCGTCGCCCCACACGCCTTCGAGCGTCTGATCGGGCGGCAGCGCCGTGTGGCAGAAGCCGTGGTCGGAGCAGACCCGCGGCGCCGCATCTACGTCGATGGCCGCGTCCACCTCCGCGTCGGCTGCGCCCGCCTCCGTCGGCGCCGGAGGGAGCGCGGCGGCGTCGGGCTGATCGCTGGGCGCATTGACGGCGCGCTCCGACTCTGCGCAGGCGGACGCGCTGACGCCGACGGCTGCGAGGGCGAGCGCGAAGAGGCTCGTACGACCGAGCGTCAGCTTCATTTCACACCTCCGGTGTGGCGGAGCGCGATGCCATCGCCGACGATCCACACGTCGTTCGGCCCGCTGCCCCAGATCCCGTACAAATGAGGTTTCTTCTTGTTGGCGGGGAACGCTGCCAACGACGGCTTCCAGGCCGCGCCGTCCCAGTGGAGGATCGTGCCGTGATCGCCGACGGCCCATACGTCGTCCGCGGCCGCGCCCCAGACCGCACGGAGCACCGCCGGCGTCGGCGACGGGACGATCTCCCACGCAGTCTTGTTTGCGCCGATGCGCCGGATCTTCCCGGCATCGCCGACGGCCCAAACGTCGTCCGCCGAGCTGCCCCACACGGCCCTCAGCACCGCGCCCGCTCGACTGTCGACTTCGGTCCAGACGAGGTCGCCGTCGCCTGTGCGCGTCCCGTGCGCGGTCCAGCCGAACGCCCCGTCCCACGTGCTGTCGTCGCCGACGACCCACACGTCGTCCGCGGACGAGCCCCACATGCCGTTGACCATCGCGCGTCCGGCGCCCCTGTCCCAGATCCAGGCGATGCCGCCCTCCGCGTCCCTCGTCGCAATGATCTGGTTGATGAACGACACCTCGAAGTCATCGTCGAAGCGGACGAACGCCTGACCGCCGAAGCGAGGCGCCCCTCCGGCGACGCCCCACGCCGTGAACACCGGCACGCCGAAGTCGTCGTCAGACACCATGGGCGCGCGCGTCCATGTCGGAGGCCCGCCCGCGAAGCCGGTGGTGTGGAAGATCGTGTCCGTCGCGCTCGCGACCCAGACGTCGTTCGGGCCGCTCCCCCAGACGGCACGGAACGTGTTCTTCGTCTGATCCTGAGGCGCGGCCGTCCACACGGCGCCGTCCCAGTGAACGATCGTCCCGCCGGACCCGACGGCCCAGACGTCGTCCTTGCTCGATCCCCAGACGGCGGTGAGCGCATGGATCGCGCTGACGCCGGTGGGGACCGGGCAGAACGCGGCCTCGGCGCACGTGATGGGCTGGGCCATGCACGTCGGATCGGACGCGTCGCAACCGCCGTCCGGCGGCACCTCGACGTCGGCCGCGAGGCTCGCGTCGGCGCCAGCCTCGGGCACGACGACCGGATCGACCGGAGCGTGGCCGTCATCGGCCTCGGTCGCAGCGCAGCTCGCGAGCGCCGACGCGGCCGTTACGAGCGCGAGCGCGACGGGCGCGGCGGAGAAGAGGCGGGGGCGGAGGATCTTGTCTCGTTTCATCGCGTCGTCACTCCTCCGTCGCACGGGACCTGGAGGCACTTGCCCTCGATGCAGGGCTGGCCGGCGTCGAGATCGCACGCGGCACCGCACGCGCCGCAGCTCGTCGCGTCGAGCCCGATGTTCGTCTCACACCCGTCGGAAGCTTCGCCGTTGCAGTCGGCGAATCCGGGCGCGCAATCGAGCGCGCAGATGCCCTTGTTGCACGAGCGCACCTGATTCAGCTTCGGATCGGGCTGCTTGCACCAGCGCCAGCACCCGCCGCAGTTGTCGGGATCGTTCAGCAGGTCGACGCAGCCGCCCCCGCAGAACACCTGCCCGAGCTCCTCGCACGACGTTCGGCACGCCGGCCCGAGTCCCTCGTCCATGCAGTCGAGGCCCGGAGCGCACGCGTTCCCGCAGGCTCCGCAGTTCTCGCGCGTCGTCAGGCTCGCGATCTCGCACCCGTCGCTCCCGCACTTCTTCGTGCCGAGATCGCCGTTGCAGTCGGCCGCCCACCTATCGCATTTGAGCGCGCCGCACTGGCCTTCATGGCACCCGTAGTACGCGTTGGCCGGCATCTCTTCGCAGGCGTCGTCCGGCGGCTCGCAGTGCTTGCCGCACGCCCCGCAGTTCCAATCGTCGTTCTTCGGATCGACGCACGTGCCGTCGCACTCGATGAGCCCGTCGGGGCACCCGCACTTGCCGTCGATGCACGACTTGCCGGCAGCACACGCGTTCCCGCACACCCCGCAATGTTTCGAATCGTTGATGACGTCGACCTCGCACCCGTCATCGACGAGGCCGTTGCAGTCGCGCCAATCCGCCGACCAGGGCGGGCTCATGCACTCGAGCTCGCACGCGCCGTTCACGCATCGCGACCTCATGTGGATCGGCTCGAACGCGAGGCACTTGTTCCCGCACGCGCCGCAGTTGTTCGGGTCGCGCTTCAGATCCGTCCCGCACTTGTAGGTCGACCCGTCCTCCGACGGACACGTCTCCCATGGCGCCGGGCATTCCGTGCCGATGCACGCGAGCGCCTCGGTGCTTGCCTCGATCACCGACGCGTCGAGCGAGCTCGGATCGGTGAAGGTCGGCGGCACGGTCTCGGGCAACACATCGCCCATGTCGATCCGGGCCGTGCACGCGACCGCCGCGACGGCGGTCACGGCGACGGCGATGGTGACGAGTGTCTTCTTGGATGATGACAAAGGAGGACCTCCGCGCCCGGCGCCACCTCGAGGGCAGACGGGCGAAGCCGGCAGTTTCAGCGAGTGGACTTCGCTACGGGGAGCAGACTCTCGAGATGCACGAGGTGGCTCGACGCCGGATGGAGGCGCCGGAAGTCGACCAGACGACGGCGCGCCTCGTCGGCCCGTCCCAGGTAGACGAGCGCCTCGATCGCGACCGCCTCGCGCTCCTGCGCGAAGTGGCCGCCGGAGAACCGCGCCTCGTGCTCGCGGCACAGGGCAAGCGCGCGGGCCGGCTCGGCGTCGAGCGCGTCGTGTGCTCGCGCGAGCAGCGCGATCTCGTCGCCGTCGGTCCCCTTGGGAGCGGCCACGGAGCTCGCCGCTGCCTTCGCCTTCGCAGGCGCGCTCGGAGCCGCGAGCGGCTCGCTCGGCAGGTCGGCCGGAGAGACCGTGGGCGGCTCGGCGGCCTCGGAGGCGGGCGGCTCCGCGGCGACGATTGCCGTGGGC
>JAEXCN010000204.1 GCA_023402175.1 Pseudomonadota bacterium
GAGCGTAATAGAGCTTCATGGCCACCCTCGTGTCGGTGTTCTCGTTCTCCTCGTTCTCACCGGTCGGGTAGTTGCAGGTCCGGTGCCGCAGCGAACCGAGCGATGTGTCGGCGACGGTGACGACTGCGATGACGGCTGAGCGCGGTATCGGATCGCGCGGTGTACATGCGTGGGCCCGAGTGGGATGGTGCGCACGGCCGCGGTCGTTGACACGAAAACGTGTTCCAATAACGTGACTCGGGCGTCGTGAAGTCAGTCGCACCGCATGGCTCCTTGCCCATGCTCGTCGCCGATCTCGCCGACGAAGCATCTCGGGACTTCCTCGAAGGCGTGGCGCTCGCCGAGCAGGTCGCGTACGTCCCGCTGCTCGCCGCTCCGATCGATCGATCGACGCATGCGCTCGAGGTCTACTCGCCCGCATCGCGCGAGCCGCTGCGTCTCGTGGCCGATCCCGTCGGTCCGCCCACCGCAGACGGATTCCCGTTGAAGCTCCGCGTCCGGCAGCACGACTCGGCGATGCTGGTGCGCGCCGCGACCAGGCAGCCGACCACGCTGCGCGCGCGCCACGCGACGAATCACGAGCTGACCGACAAGCACACGGCAGACCTCGTGGGCGTCGCGGCTCCGGCGAGCTCCGCCGCCGATCTCATCGGGCGCCGTCTCGCGAACGGCAAGCTCGAGATCGAATCGCACATCGGTGGCGGCGGCGTCGGCGCCGTGTATCGGGCTCGGCATCGCGAGCTCCAGATGCCCGTCGCGGTGAAGGTCCTCCACGACACGTACCAGGCCGACGCAGACTTCGGACGGCGGTTCCATGCAGAGGCGCTCGCCGCGAGCCGCCTCGATCATCCGAACATCACGCGCGTGCTCGACTTCGGCCAGGAGCCCGACGGGTTGCTCTATCTGGTGATGGAGTACCTCGACGGCGTCGCCCTCAGGAAGGTGCTCGAGCGCGAGGGGCCGCTCGGAACCGAACGCATCGTCCGTCTCGCATCGCAGGTCTGCGCAGGGCTCGCGCATGCGCACGCGCGCCACATCGTCCACAAGGACGTCAAGCCGGAGAACCTCGTCATCATCCGAGGCTCGGACGACGACGGGAACCCGGTGGAGATCGTGAAGGTGTGCGACTTCGGGATCGCCCAGGGCGCGGTCGCCGAGGAGACACGGCGGTTCCAGGGCACGCCCGAGTACATGTCTCCCGAGCAGTGCGCGTCCGCCGAGCTCGATGCGCGGAGCGACGTGTATGCGCTCGGCATCGTGCTCTACGAGCTCGCGACCGGAGACGTGCCGTTCACGCACGATGACGTCGGGACGCTCGTGCAGATGCACTTGAAGGAGCCGGTTCCCCCGCCCTCGCAGCGCGCGCCGAACGTCGATCCGCGGCTCGAGAAGATCACCATGCGAGCGCTCGCGAAGAATCGGGAGGCTCGCTATGCGTCGATGCGCGACCTCCGCGCGGCGCTGCGCGATCTGCTCGACGTCGCGCCGTTCTCGCTCAGCGGTCAGTTCCTCCGTCCCGAGATCGCGACGCGGCCCGGCGTGTCGCCCGCACCGATGCCTCCGCCGTCAGCGCCGGAGTCGTCGCTCGACGCGCCGTCCTGGCTCATGCGCGGCGCTGCGATCGAGCTCGACTCGCCTCGAACGCCTCGCTCGGAGCTCATGGCCGACCCGAGCGCGTTCATGCGGCGTCTCGTCGGGACCACGGACGCGCGCGCCTTCGCCGACCTCGTCGCGCCGCTCGAAGGCACGATCCGCGACCTCGTCCAGACGCACCAGATCGAGACGTTGTGGCGTCTCGCGAGCACGCTCGACGTCCTCGCGACCGAAGGACCCGAGCTCCCCGGCTCGCGCGCCGCGCAGTCGAAGGCGCTCGTGCGCATCCTCCGCGATCCGAGCATCCTCGCGCCCGTCGCGCAGCTCATGCTCACGACGGGTGACGCCGCCGGCGAACGCCTCCTCACGGCGGCGGGCGCATTCGGGGCGCATGCGCTCTATTCGGCGCGCGTCAGGCAGGGTGACGCGAATGCTCGCACGCGCTTCACGAAAGCGCTCCGCGCGATCGGACCGGCAGCAATGCCAATCCTGCGCGGAGGGCTCGAGCGCCTCGCCGCACGTCTGACGACGCCTGGAGCGGTCGAGATCGCCGAAGACCTCCTCGTCTCGATCCCGAGCGCGCACGACGACGTGTTGGGCGCCCTCGTCGCCCAGTACGCACGCGCGGACGAGCCGAAGCTCGCCCGCAGCGCCGTCGCCGCGCTGCCCGCGCTATGGCGCGAGCGCGCGCGGCCGATCGTCCTCGGCCTGCTCGAACATCCGGACGACGACGTCGCCATCGCCGCGCTCGACGCACTCGCAGCGCTCGGCGTCGCCGACGAGCACACGCCGAAGCGTGTCGCCTCCATGCTGGATGGTGCTCGCCGGCGCACGATGCGTCTCGCGGCCGTCCGCACGATCACGCAAGCTCACGGGAGCGCGCGGCCGATCTCGGCGGCGCTGCTCGCGGAGCGCCTCGGTCGACTCACGCATCTCGGGACGACGGACGACGCCGAGGTCGCGCTCGGGCTCGCGCGAGGATTGTTCGCGCTCGCCCCCGAGCGCGCCGTCGAGGTCGTCGATCAGGCAGCGCGGAGCTGGCCGCCGGAGCTCCGGGCGCGGGCGCTGCGTCCGGTCGCCTGAGCTGGCGGCGGCGTTCTTCTCTCTCGACGCCTTCGCGGGACGGTACCCCTCAGCGGCGCAACCCTTCACGGGCGCGCCGTGCTTCGATCGAGAACGTGAAGCACTCGAGCGCGTCCTTCATCGTGACGGTCTCGCGATGCCGCGCCGCGCGCACGAGCGTACGGAACTGCAGATAACGGGCGCCGTCGAGGCCGAGAAGCAAGGAAACGAGCGCGGGATCGCGCGGCGCATCGAGCGTGCCGACGAGACCGGCCGCCGACGCGAGCACGCGCGTGACGAGTACATCGCAAGCGAGGATCGCGTTCACCGCGTCGCGCGCAGCCAGCATCGCCTCCGCCTGACGGACGCGATCGCGCTCTGCCTCCGGCCAGAGCTCGGCGAGCGAGAACGTGAGCACGTTCGCGCCGGCTTCGGCCTGGACGAGCGCCTGCGCGACTTGCCCCGCGCCCGCTGCGGGACCGGAGGGCTCGCCGATCGTGAAGCGAGTCCACGCGCCCGAGTCCTTCGTCATCAGCTTCGAGTCGGAGGTCCGCTGGGGCTTCTCGCTCCGCGGCTTGTCGCCCTCGCTCGGCTTTTCGGGCGCGTCGCTCTTCGGACGATCGCTCTTCGGACGATCGCTCTTCGGACGCTGGGCGGAGACGGGACCGACCGCGCCCGTCAGCCCGACGTCGGGCACGACCTGCGAGATCTTCGTCGGCGGATCCATGCCGGCGCTCTCCATCTGCCGGAGCGCCTGGGCGATCCCTTCAGGCTCGAGCCGAGCTTCACCGCCTTCGACCGGCATCTCGCCGGTCGCCTCGATCCGGACCTTCGGCTCCTTCTCGTACGCCTTGAGGACGAGCCGCGCGATGCGCTCGAGGCCCTCGAAGACGCCCTCGCCCTTCGTCGCGATCGTTCCGAGCGACGGCGCCCCGTACTTATTGAAGCGCCTATCGAGGTCCTCGATCGAGAGGAGGTCGGTCAGGTCCCGCTTGTTCCAGTGGAACGTGTGCGGGACCTCCTCGAGGGAACGATTGTGCTCGGCGAGGTTCGAGTGGAGGTCGTCGAGCGACTCCTGATTGACCTCGACGCGTCCCGACTGCGAGTCGGCGACGAACACGACGCCGTCGGCGCCCGAGAGAACGAGCTTCCGCGTGGCGGCGTAGTAGACCTGCCCCGGCACGGTGAACAGCTGCAGCCGCACGGCCATCCCGCGCACGCGAGGTACGCGGATCGGCAGGAAGTCGAAGTAGAGCGTGCGGTCCGTCGGCGTCGCGAGCGACACCATCTTTCCGCGATGCTCCGGCTTCGTCGCCGCATGGATGTACTGGAGCGTCGTCGTCTTTCCGCCGAGCCCAGGACCGTAGAACACCAGCTTGAAGACGAGCTCCCGCGTGTGCGGGTTCACCGACGCCATCGGAGTGCAACCCTATCATGGTGACGGCGCGGTAGTATCGACCAGACGTGAGCGGCTTCGTCGACCTGCACTGTCACTGGATCGCCGGCATCGACGACGGCGTGAAAACCCCGGAAGACGGCGTCGATCTACTCCGGAGGCTCCGGCAGGCGGGCTTTTCCCTCGTCGTGGCCACCCCGCACATGCGACCCGGGATGTTCGACAACGACAGGCGCGCCCTCGAGCTGGCGTTCGCTGCGATGTGCCCGCACCTCGTCGGACGCGACGACCTGCCGAACGTTCACCTCTCGAGCGAGCACTTCCTGGACGACGTCGTCTTCGCGCGGCTGCTGAAGGGCAACGGCTTGCCCTACCCCGACCTCGGCAGCATGCCGCCCGGTCCGCTCGGGACGAGCGAGGCGCCCGCGCCTGCGGGTCCGCCCCTCCCCACGCCGGCGGCGCGCTCGCGGCGCCCGCGCGGCGTGCTCGTCGAGCTGAGCCCGCAAGGGTTCCCGGCGCAGCTGCAGCATCGCTTCTTCGATCTCGGACGCGCGGGGCTCCGTCCGGTGCTCGCGCATCCAGAGCGGTACCAGCCGGTATGGAAGGACGACGCGTGCCTCGATCCGCTCCTCGACGCGGGCGCGTGTCTCCTCCTCGACGTCTGCGCGCTCGTCGGCAAGTACGGACGGGCATCGCGGAAGGCCGCCGAGAAGCTGCTCGAGGAAGAAGCGTACGAGGCGGCCTGCTCCGACGCCCACCGCCCCGCCGACGTCGACGCCGTGGTCTCCGCGATCGAAGTGCTCGAGAGACGCGTCGGCCGAAGCGAGACGGAGCGGCTCCTCCGCGACGGTCCCAGGCGCATCCTGGGCCTGTAGGCGCGCTGGAAAAGCATGTGATAGAACCTGCCGCCTCATGGAGAAGATCGGGATCATCGGTCTCGGATACGTCGGGCTCCCCGTCGCGCTCGCGTTCGCGAGGAAGTTTCCTGGCTCGGTCGGCTTCGACATCCACGAAGAGAAGGTGCAGGAGCTCACCCGTGGATACGACCGCAACCACGAGGTCTCCCAGGAAGAGCTCGAGGCCACCACGCTGAAGATCACCAGCAAGGTGGACGACCTCCGCGACTGCACGTTCTTCGTCGTCGCGGTCCCGACGCCGGTCGACGTCAATCACCTGCCCGATCTCACGCCCGTCGTGAGCGCGTCGCGCACCGTCGGCAAGGTGCTGAAGAAGGGCGACGTCGTCGTCTACGAGTCGACCGTCTATCCGGGCGTGACCGAAGACATCTGCGGCCCCGAGCTCTGCAAGGTCTCCGGCCTCGACCGCAGTGACTTCAAGCTCGGCTATTCGCCGGAGCGCATCAACCCCGGCGACAAGGAGCACACGCTCGAGCGCATCACGAAGGTCGTCTCGGGCGAGGACGACGAGACGCTCGAGCGCGTCGCGAGCGCGTACGGCGCGATCATCGACGCAGGCGTGCATCGCGCGGAGTCGATCAAGGTCGCCGAAGCCGCGAAGGTGATCGAGAACACGCAGCGCGACCTCAACATCGCGCTCATGAACGAGCTCGCGATCGTCTTCGACAAGATGGGCATCCGCACGATGGACGTCCTCGCGGCCGCCGGAACGAAGTGGAACTTCCTCAAGTTCCGTCCCGGCCTCGTCGGCGGGCACTGCATCGGCGTCGATCCGTACTACCTCACGATGAAGGCCCAGCAGCTCGGCTACCAGCCGGAGGTGATCCTCGCCGGTCGCCGCATCAACGACGGCATGGGCAAGTTCGTCGCCCAGCGCGTCGTGAAGCTGCTCGTCAACGCCGACATCCCGGTGAAAGGCGCCCGCGTCGGCATCCTCGGCCTGTCCTTCAAGGAGGACGTGAACGACATCCGCAACAGCAAGGTGCCGGACATCATCACCGAGCTGAAGGAGTTCGGCGTCAACGTCCTCATCCACGATCCTCTCGCGAACCCGAAGGAAGCGCAGCACGAGTACGGCCTGCAGCTGTCGTCGTTCGAGGAGTTCCGCGCGCTCGACGCCATCGTCTTCGCGGTCTCGCACAAGGCGTATCTCGAGATGGGCATCGAGAAGCTCACCGCGTCGCTCCGAAACGGCGGCGTGTTTGCCGACGTGAAGAGCGCCTTCTCCGCCACCAAGCTCGACCGCGCCATCCACTACTGGAGCCTCTGATCCGGCGGGCTGCGGGACGGCGCTCGGGGGACGCCTATCCGCCGTCGTTTGCGCGAGGCCGAGTACGAGACGTGCTATAGCGAGCACGCTCGACCGAACGCGACCGTTTCCGGAAGCGCGGTCCCCTCCCTCGAAGGCCCGATGGTCACGGACAAGCCGCAAGAATCGCAAGGCTTTCTCCGGCGCAACGCCGCGAAGCTCCTCGCCTCGGTCATCATCACGGCGGGCATCGTATTCACACTCCAGAAGGGGGGCCTGACGCTGGTGCCAGAGGGGGGCGACTTCGCCCACGTCCGCTGGCTGAGCATCCCGGCGTACCTCGTGACGCTCGCGGTGATGAGCTACTTCCGCGCCGTCCGCTGGAGGTACCTCCTCCGGTCGTTCGCCGACGTCCCGCGCAAGCGCGTGCTCGCGGTGTCGTGGATCGGGTTCGCCGCGATCCTCCTCATGCCCTTCCGCATCGGCGAGATCGTTCGCCCGTACATGCTTCGCGAGAAGGGCAAGATCTCGATGTCCTCCGCGACGGGCACGGTCGTCGCGGAGCGCGTCGTCGACGGCCTCTATCTGTCGATCATGCTCGCGATCGCGCTCGTGTTCGTGCCGACGATCGATCCGCTTCCGGCGAAGGTCGTCGGGTTGCCGGTGAGCGTCGCGCAGGTCCGTGCGAGCGGCTTCGTGATGCTCGGCGTCTTCACCACGGCGTTCGTCACGATCGCGGTCTTCTACTTCGCGCGGTCGTGGGCTCGGCGGATGACGCTGGCGGTCTTCGGGCTCGTCTCGAAGAAGCTCGGCGAAAAGCTCGCCGACACCGCGGAGAAGCTCGCCAACGGTCTGCACTTCCTCGGTCGCGGCCGCGATGCCGGCGGCTTCCTCGTCGAGACGACGCTCTACTGGGGCATCAACGCCTTCGGCATGTGGCTGCTCGCGTGGGGCTGCGGCGTCGTCCACGCGGACGGCTCGCCCATCACGTTCGGTGAGTCGTGCGCGCTCATGGGCATGCTCGGCTGCACGATCCTCATCCCGGGGCCGCCCGGCCTGCTCGGCGTGTTCCAGGCGGGCATCTACGCCGGGATGACGATGTACTTCCCGACGAACGTCGTCACCGGCGCGGGCTCCGCCTTCGTGTTCCTCCTCTACGCGATCCAGCTCGTCTGGACGATCGGGGCGGCGGCGTTCTTCCTCGTGATCGATCGCTCGGCCCTCAGCGCGCTCGCGCGCTCGCCGGTCCTCGCGAGCGAGCCATCGCCCGCGTCGGAGCAGGGCGAGGGCGCGCCGTCGCTCGAGCGCGTGTCGAACGGCTGATCGGCTCGAAGCGCCGGGTATTCCGAGAGCCCGAGCCCGCCGCCGACGCGACGTTTGCGTAGGCCCATCGCGTCGCGCGAAAAACTTGGCCCGGCGCCCCGAGATGCCCTTACTTCGCCCGGAGCATGGGTCTCGCTCGGAGTGCTGTCTCAGGCCGACTCCGCGCCGCGTCGCTCGCGGTCGCGCTCGCTCTCGCTGGCCTCGTCGCGTTCCAGTCGGAAGAAGCGAGCGCCAAGAGCTCCTACGAGTCTTCGTACGGGTTCGACCGCACGTGGAACGCTGGCATGCGCCTCGTCCGCGTCGATCTCGGGCTCAAGATCTCCGAGAAGGACGAAGGTGCAGGCTACCTGCTCTTCGATTACGTCTCGCCCGAGAGCGGCAAGAAGCCCGTGCCCGGCTCCATGGAGTTCGTTCGCTCCAAGGAGAGCGGCGCCGTGCGCGTCATCGTCCAGATCCCGCAGATGCCGGGGTATCACGAGCAGGTGCTCGTCGATTCGCTCGCCCGCAAGCTCCGGAACGAATACGGCGACCCGCCGAAGAAGGCGCCTTCGCCGTCCGGACCGAAAGATGCGGGGCCGGACGGCGAGTCGTCGTCGTTCTAGGTCGGTCCTTCTAGGTCGGCCGTTCCAGCTCAGCTGCCGATGACGCCGCTGGGCGGCGGGTTCGTGCTCGGGGCGGCCCGGTTCGACGGTCCGGTCGGGGTCACGCCGTTCGACGTGGGCGAGCTCGGGACGTCGGCGCAGCAGCGGAAGCCGATCTGGTAGAACGAGAAGCCCTCCGAGTGGATGGTCGTCATCGGGCGGCAGCGATCGCGGACCGGTCCCCAGTACCCGCCCTTGAGGCCGCTCTTGTAGGGCTGGCCGCTCTCGTTGATGACCCACTCGTCGACGTTGCCCGTCATGTCGAACACGCCGTACGGGCTGACGCACGAGGCGCGGGAGCCGCTCGGCTCACCCTGCCAGAGGCGCTTGGCCTCGGCGTCGCGGACCTTCGGGTCGCTCGAGCCGAGCGCCTTCTCGTTCACGTCCGGATGCGGCTTGTCGATGTTGCACGCGTCCGAGTTGCGGTCGTAGCCGTACGGATACGGAAGGCGCTCCTGGCCTTCGCAGGCCACCGTCCACTCGCTGTCGCCGCAGAGGCGCTTGCCGATGTTGGCGCAGGCGTCCTTCGCCTCGTACCAGGTCTTCATGACGACCGGGTTCTCGCCCGCCTTGTTCGGCCACTCGTAACGGTCGATGCAGAAGTGCTTCTTGGTCGTCTTGCCCTGGCACTTCGACGTCGGCGCGAACTCCGCGCAACGCCGCGGGAAAACGCCTTCCGGGTCGATGTAGCGATTGCACTTCTGCTCGACCTCGGGGCAAAAGGAGCCTTCGACCTCGAGCATTCCGTCCGGGCAGCTGCCCGCGGTCCCGAGGTCCGGAGAGATGACCTCCTTGAGGGCCGCGTTCGCGAGCGTCGGCTTCGCCGCTGCGGTGTCCGCCTTCACGTTCTCGGCGACGCGCGGCGCGAGGGGGTTCGCGCCACCGCGGTCTGCCAGGGCCTCGTTCTCTCGCTGAGCAGCGAGGGAAACGACCATCGTACCGATGAAGAGAACCGAGCCGAGCTTCGCGCGATTCATCGTTCTTCCTTCCGCCTTCCAACCTTCGGAGCGACTTCGCCTTCGACTCCGATTGGGGCGGCCTCCCTGCCCTTCGAGAACTTCCCGCGGAGTGCAGGTCCCACCTGCTCCTCCGTCATCCGGCTGACTGTGTTCCGGGTGCGCTCTCTTCTGAAGCAAGCGGCTCGCCAATGTCTCCATGCTGTCTCGCTGCGCAATCGGGGGGCCGCAGCGCCCGTCCGAAGGACGAACGACGCCGTCGCTCCGCGCACCTTGAATCGCGTGGAACGTCAGACGCTCGCCGAGAAAATCGTACAAATCGGCGCGCAATCCCGTCATCTTTCCGGTGCCGATCGCGAGACCGACAGGGAAATGCCGCGGCGCCGTGCAGCGAGGCACTTTCGTTCGTGTGCAAAGGTGGCGGTCGCAACCGTGTCATCGACGTGACGAGAGCCGTCCGGAAGACGGCGTTCGACGCGACGCGTTCGCGCGTGAGTCCGTACGCTCGCGAACGTGGTTGCGCGCTACCGGCGTTCAGCGTGACCGCGCTGGCATAGGATCGAGACGAGTCCATCGGGGTTCTTCCATGCCCCAGGGTCCACGTCGTCGATCCCGACATGCGACTGACAACCGTTCAGACAGGTGGCGAGCGCCCGCGTGGGCAGGCCGGGTCCTTCGCAGGCGCGCACGATCCCATCCACGCACGCGACGCCCTCCCGCGGGCAGACCTCGTTCGGGATCGGATCGCCCGGAAGGACCGGCCGCGCGACGACTGCGTCGGGGCGACAGAGCTGCGCCGCGCCTGCGTCCGTCGGCGCGCCAATCACCTCGAGCCCTTCGCTCGCGCACCCGGAAGGGCAGGACGCGACCACGTCCCATGGACAAGCGCACGCACGCTGCCGCTCGCCGGCATTTTCGGCGCCGCACGGATACGGGAGATGCGCAGTGCGCGACGCCTCCACACGCCCTTCGACGCAGCGGAGGAGCCCGTCGGAGCAGTCGGTGCCCGAGAGATCCAGACTGCGTGTTTTTCCCTGCGGGGCCTCGCCACCCGAGCGATCAGGTGCGTTGCCCCCGCGCTCTTCGAGCCACCGCGCGAGGCACCCCCGCTGGCATCCGGCCAGACAGAGCACGAGCGCGAGCATGGCGCCGAGCCTCGTCGACCTTCGTTCCCGGGGCATGCCGGAAAGGGTACGCGAGGCGGTCGTCACGCGCGCGGCGAGCAGGGATGAAAAAGCGCCCAAGGCGCAGCCAATGCGGAATCGTCGGCCCTCGATGTAGGGGTCGCAGCGGCACCATGTATGCACCGCCGTTCCTACGTGCTCCCGTTTCGGGCCCAGTCGTGTCCGGCGATGCCAAGCGATCCGCTCGCAGGGGAAGCGGTCGCGTACCTCGCGTTCGAGGACGATCGCGGCGAGGTGAAGAAGATGGCGGCCCTGAAGCCCGGCCCGTCGCCGGATGCGTCGACCTCGATGCTCGCCAGGCCGGTCGATCCAGAGGTGACGGTCACGCGGCACGGAGGCCCGCCGACGCTCTCGAACGCCGATCCCGAGGAGCCCGAGACGATCGCGCGGCCTTTCCCCGCCGAGGTCGATGCCGATCCGACGACGCTCACGAAGGCGGTCCGAGAGCTCGAGACGTTGCCGCGTGAGAAGAAGCCGATCGCGAGCGACGGCGCGACCGACAACACCGCGGCGACGCTCGTGAGGCGGGATTCGATCCCGCCGCCACCGAGCACGTCGTCGCAGACGGACATCACGCCCATCATCCGGAGCGGAGCCGTGCCCTGGGTCGAATCGATGCCTCCCGTCGACCCTACGCCTCCGCACGAGCCGGCGATCCGCACCCCGCTCGTCATGATCACGGCGCCTGAGGACAACCTCACCCGCGTGGCCCCGCTCGCGGTGCCGCCTCCGCGGAGGACGCCGATCCCGTATCCGCAGACGCCGACCGCAGGCAAGGCGCCGGTCCTGCGGATCGCGTTCGCAGCGGGATCGATCGTGCTCGTCGTGCTCCTCGCCGTCGTTGCGATGCGTCCTCGCT
>JAEXCN010000230.1 GCA_023402175.1 Pseudomonadota bacterium
TGGTACGAGTCGATCCGCGCCATGACGGAAGGCCCGCGCGTCGTCTCGTCGTGATCCATCGCCGAGAGGCTGACGACGCCGATGATCTCGCGCGATCCCTTGGCGAACACCGGCCCGCCGGAGTCACCGGGGCATACCGACGCGTCCATGTGCAGCGTCTCTGCGGAGAGCGCTCGCACCGGCCCGCCGTCGCGGCCCTTGCGCTTGATGGCATCACCCGAGAGGGCACAACGCCCGAACCCGACGGGATACGCGTCCTCGCCGATGCGCGGCGGAGCTTCGAGGCGAGGCGTCATCATCATCAAACCGATGAGCTTGCGCCTGAGCACGAGCACGGCCACGTCGCCGGCGCCGCCGGACTCGCCGCACGGCGGCGCGACGATGTGCCGAACACCGACTTCACCCCAGGCGAAGTAGTCGCCGCCGAGCTCGACCCGGATGCTCGCGGGGTCGATGAGGTGCTTCGTGAACTCGCCGTGCGAGCCGCGCTCCACGAGACAGTGATGCGCCGTGAGAATGAGGTCGTCGTCGATCACGGTGCCCGTGCACGTCATCGATGGACCGACGACGCGAACGATGGCGTCTTCCGGGACAGCGAGCGCGAACGGCTTCTCGAGCACGCGCACGTCCGCGAGCTCCTCTTGCGCCGACGGACGCACCGCGAACTTCGTCTTGGTCCCCTGGATCGTCTGGCATCCAGAGACCGCAGCAAGGCTCGCGACGAACGCGACGACCTTGGAACCTGCTTCGACCCAGCGCCTCAGGCTCGCTTCGTTCAACGGTCCTCCTCGAGGCATGCAGCGCGCGCATGCCGAGATCAGCAGCTTCCCTTGGTGATACGTGGCGGCTCGAAGGGCCGCCAGCTCTGCGTGCTCGCGAGACGTCTTCGAAATTGGATGCAGTATGCAACCAAATAAGCCGTCGGGAAGTGCGCCGGTCGGGAGTGGAGGCTCGATTACGAGAGAGGAGTACGCGACAAGAGGAGCAATGGCTCAACGAGCCGAGACGGACAGCGAGACCTGGCGAGTGGCGTTGTGATAAGCGAGGCTCGACGCTTCGGGCTGCGCGTTGGCATCCTCGACGCCGAGCTGCACGAGCTGTTCGATGATCCCCGCGCGGCGGGTCGCCGAAGCGATCAGGTACGTGGAGCAGACCGGGAGGTCGGGCCCAGAGGGATCGGCGCACTTCGCGAGCACACGCTTCTCGGCGGCGAGAGCGTCGGCCGCGCGGCCCTGATCGAGGAGGGCGCGCGCGTACAGGTGCTCCACGGTGGGCTCCTCGCGAACCTCCTGCACCGCACGCTCGATCGTTCCAATCGCCATCCCGGGCTGGCGGACGTCGAGGTAGGCCTGCGCGAGCTCCCGGAGCGCTCCGGGATCCTTCGGGCTGGCCGCAGCCTTGCCCTCGAGGAGGCCGATTCGGCCGAGATGGGACGCGTCGCCGACGACCGGCTTCTCGCGCTGCGTCGTGCCGCAGAACCAGATCGATCCGATCGCCACCAGTACCGCGACGTTCCAGCCCTTTACGCCCATGCCTCTCGGTCTTTCCTCCAGATGATGCCCGCGCCGACGCCGCCCGTCCAAGCTTGGACGCACGACGGCCGAAGAAGTTCCACGCCCGCGGCCTTCTCCAGACAGATCTACGCCCGGAAAGTTCCTTCCCTTTCACCCTGTCGTGCTTTTTGACGACGCGGTCCGCAAAGAGCGTACGGACGAGCTCGTCCGGCTTCGGACACCGGACCCAGGCGGGGCTTGGGACGATTTTTGGGGCGCTCGAACAGCGCGCCGCGATTCAGCTCGCCCGGAGGCGCTCGAGGAACCAGGCGGCGACGGCCTTGGTTCCCTTCTGGCCGCCGACGTCCGGCGTGCAGTTGCCGCTCGTGATCGCCTCGGCGCAGATCTTCTCGATGCGCTGCTCTTCTTCCGGCCAGCCGAGATGCGCGAGCATCATGCCGACCGTGAGGAAGCTCGCGATCGGGTTCGCGAGGTCCTTGCCGACGAGCGGCGGCGCGGAGCCGTGCACCGGCTCGAACATCGCGACGCGCTTGGGATCGGCGTAGTGCACGTTCGCGCTCGCGGCCATGCCGAGGCCGCCCTGCAGCGCCGCGCCGAGGTCCGTGACGATGTCGCCGAACAGGTTGTTCGTGACGATCACCTCGAACGGCCGCGGATCCTGCACGAGATAGAGACAGAGCGCGTCGACGTAGACGTGCTTCGCGTCGATGCCCGGGTACTCCTTCGCGACCTCGAAGAAGCAGCGGTACCAGAGCTCGTGCGCGTGCTTCATCGCGTTCGACTTGTCCGCCATGTGCACGGTCTTCTTCCCGTGCTTCTTCGCGTACTCGAAGCCTGCGCGGATGAGACGCTCGACGCCTTTGCGCGTGTTCACGTCCTCGTTGATCGCGACCTCGTCGGGCGTACCTCGTTTGAACTGACCGCCGATGCCGACGTAGATGCCTTCGGTGTTCTCGCGGAAGACGACGATGTCGACGTCCTTCGCCGCGCGGTCTTTCAGCGGGACCAGGCGATCGGCGAGCGCACGAACGGGGCGCACGTTCGCATAGAGATCGAGCCCGAAGCGCAGCCCGAACAGGATGTCGCGGGCGTACTCGAGGTTCGGCACGCGCGGATCGCCGAGCGCGCCGAGGAGGACGGCGCTCGCTTCGTTCGCGATGCGTGTCTGCACATCCTTCGGGAAGGTCGTTCCATCGCGGAGATACCGCTCTGCGCCAAGGTCGAGCTGCCACAGCTCCAACGGCAGTTTGCGGTCGTCGCGGTAATGCTCGAGCACGCGGGTCGCGTGCGTCATCACTTCGGGGCCAATCCCGTCTCCGGGGATGATCGTGATGAGGGGCATTGGAAGGCCGCCTACGGTACCATGCTTGGCAATGGACGGAACGGATCGCCTGTCTTCCTTGGGCCGCTGTCTGGTCGTCATTGCCGCTCTCGGCGGCGCCACGGCGTGTGGTGGTGCAGAAGGACCGCCGCCGAGCACGCCGGCGCCGAAATCCGCGGAGCCGGACACGCAGACACCGCCTGCGGATTCGAACGCGTCGAATGCGAATGCGGCGACGCCCGCTTCGGCACCTTCAGCGACGGGCGCGCCTGCAGCCGCCGATGGTCCGTGGCCGTTCGGTCCTTCGCCGAGCAGCGACGATCGGAACGCGCAGCTCGAACGCCTGAAGAAGGATCCCGGTCCGCTCAAGTCGAACTGGGTGCCGCCGGGGAAGTCGGATCGCTACGGCCACGCCGAGGGCCTCATCGGCGCACCGGTCGACGTCGTCCGCGCGAAGCTCCTCGACTTCGGTCGTTACAAGGACCTCGCGGGCCCGAAGTTCAAGAGCGTGAAGGTCGTCGACAAGCAGGGCCAGAACACGGACGTGTACTTCCAGCTCCCGATCATGAAGGGGATGGTCACGATCTGGTACATCACGCGCTTCCCGCCTTCGCGGACGACGAGCGCCGGCGACGTGCTCGAAGGCACGTTCGTGAAGGGCAACATCAAGAACATGCACATCGCCTTCACGGTGCGTCCGGGCCCCGACGAGAAGAGCAGCGTGATGGTCTGTGACCTCGTCCTTCAGCCGAGCGTGCCCGCTCCGCAGTCGGCGCTCGACGAGGAGCTACGCGATGCGTGTGGCGACGCGATCAATTCGGTCAAGAAGACGATCGCAATGAAGTAGACGAGACGCGCTCGTGTCCGTTCTGGGCAGGGTGATCCATTTCGCCGCGCCCTCGGCGTGCCCCGAGGCGGTTTGCCACAGGGCCGGCGCCTTTCGACGGCGCAGCTCGCGCCGCTGCGAGAGCAGCGACGGTCAGCAACGGCCGTGCCCGCCGTCGAAACTTCGAACTTGATTCACGAGAGGTCGGATTCGGGCGCGCAACACGAAGCGCGCATGAACTTTGCCAGACGGAGCAACCCGGACTCGTCCGGAGGAACAGGAGGGCGTTGGCGTTCACCCAGCGCAAGAGCTCGAGTTGCTGTTGCCCATCGGATCCGCGCACGCTCACGACCTGAGCGCCGACAGCTACCGGCTGCTCGTCGACAGCGTCGAAGACTACGCCATCTTCATGCTCGACGTGGGTGGGCATGTCCTCACGTGGAACCGCGGGGCGGAGCGGATCAAAGGTTATTCGGCGGAGGAGATCATCGGCCGTCACTTCTCCACGTTCTACACGGAGGCGGATCGCGAGGCGGGTGTGCCGGAGCGCGCGCTTCGGACGGCTCTTCGAGATGGGCGCGTCGAATACGAAGGCTGGCGCGTGCGCAAGGACGGCACGCGCTTCTGGGCGAACGTCGTCATCACCACGCTGCATGACGAAAAGGGAGCGCTCCGCGGATTCGGGAAGGTCACTCGTGACCTGACCGAGCGCCGGCTCGCCGCCGAGGAGCTGCGTCGGTCTGAAGAGCGATTTCGTCTGCTCGTCGACGGCATCGGCGAATATGCCGTCTACATGCTCGACCCGACAGGCCGGGTGAGCACATGGAACTCCGGAGCCGAGAAGATCAAAGGCTACAAGCCCGCCGAGATCATCGGGCGCAATTACTCGACGTTCTTCCTGCCGGAGGACGTCGCTGCGGGCCGGCCGACGAAGGAGCTCGAGATCGCGCAAGCGACGGGACGTTACGAGGAGGAAGGCTGGCGAGTACGAAAGGACGGCACGCGCTTCTGGGCGAACGTCGTCGTGAGCCCGCTCTACGGCGGGCAAAGGGAGCTCATCGGGTTCGCGAAGGTGACGCGCGACCTGACTACGCGGAAGCGGGCGGAGGAGACCGCACGCGAGCTCCTCCGTGAGCGCGCGGCACGCGCAGCTGCCGAAGAAGCGGAAGGGCGTATCCGCGCCGAACGTGAGCGCTACCGCGCGCTGAGCACGCGACTGGAGGTCATCCTCGAGAGCATCGGCGACGGCATCACCGTCGAGGATCGCTCGGGGGCCGTCCGGTTCGCGAACACCGCCGCGGCGAGGCTATGGGGCTGCGGCTCCGTCGACGAGCTCGTGCGCGCGACGACGGGCGGTTTGGGTACGCACTTCGACCTGCTCGACGAGCAGGGAACGGCGATCGACGCCGCCGCACTACCGGCGCGTCGCGTCCTCGACGGCGAGACCACTGCACGGGCCGTCGTCCGGATCCGGGAACGATCGTCCGGGCGCGAATGGTGGACCACCGCGCGTGCACGGCCCGTCGTCGGCGCCGGCGGCGAAGCGGAGCTCGCCGTCACCATCTGGCACGACGTGACCGCGGAGCGGCGGCGAGAGAAACGGGAGGAGTGCCTGGCGAGCGCGACCACGACTCTGTCGTCGTCGCTCGACTACGAGGCGATGCTTCGCTCGCTCGCAGACGTGCTCGTGCCCGGGCTTGCGGACTGGTGCGCGATCCACATGCTCGATGGCGGCAAGCTGCAGGGGGTCGCGTTCGCCTACGCCGACGGCGAGCGAGCTGGCCATGCTCGAGAGTACCTGACGCGGTATTCGCCCGAACCGGGCGCCCAGAGTGGGATCTGGAACGTGCTGCGCACCGGAGAGCCCGAGCTGCACGAGCAGATGTCCGACGCCCTCGTGCGCGAACGAGCCAGAAACGACGAGGAGCTTCGGGTCATGCGCGAGATGGGGATGACGTCCGCCGTCATCGCTCCGATCCGCGCCGGAGATCGCATCTCCGGGACGCTCACGCTCGTGTCGATGGACCCTGGGCGGCGATACGACGCGACCGACGCCGACCTTGCTGCGGAGCTCGGTCGACGAGCGGGGATCACGATCGAGAATGCGAGGCTCTACGCGGCCGAGCGCAACGCGCGCGAGCGTCTCGAGCTCATCGCACGCGCCGGAGAAGCGTTCTCGGGAACGCTCGACTACGAGGAGACGCTCCAGAACATCGTCCACATCGTCATGCCGGCGCTCGCCGACTTCGCGTTCTTCGACATCGTCGAAGGCGCCGAGGTCCGCCGCGTCGCGGCAGCCTACGACGACCCCGAGGTCGACGCGCTGATCAAGCAGACGAAGTGGGCGAGGTCGGAGCGGATGGACAAAAACGTCTGTGCCTTGTCGAGCGGCGCATCGGGGTTCCATCCCCAGATCGACGATGCATGGCGGCAAGACGTGGCCGCGAACGAGGAGCACCTGAAGCTCCTTCGCGGGCTGCATCTCGCGTCGATGGTGACCGTGCCGCTCCGCGGACGCGGCGAGGTCTCCGGCGCGTTGACGTTGTGCTTCGGGAAGTCGGGGCGCCACCACACGGTCGACGACCTGAAGCTCGCAGAGGAGATCGCCCGCCGTGCGGGTGTGGCGGTCTTCCAGGCCCGCCTCTTCGCGGAGACGCAGGAAGCCGCGAGGGTCGCAGCCGAGGCGGCCGCCACGGCGGAGGAAGCGAGTCAGGTGAAGGACGAGTTCCTCGCGACGGTGTCCCACGAGCTTCGCACGCCGCTCAACGCGATCCTCGGCTGGGCCACGCTGCTCCGCGCGCGTGGAACCGATCCGTCGATCGCGAGGGGCGTCGAGGTGATTCACCGGAACGCGCACGCGCAGAGCAAGATCATCGACGACATCCTCGATGTCTCGCGGATCATCACGGGGAAGCTGCGGCTGGACGTGAAGGCGGCCGATCTGGTGGCCATCGTCCACGATGCAGTCGAGGTCGTGCGCCCGTCTGCTGCGGCGAAGCGCATCTTCCTCGACTTCGTCGCGCCGCCGGCGCCGTGCGCGGTCGTGGTGGATCCGGATCGGCTCCAGCAGGTCGTGTGGAACATCCTGTCGAACGCCGTGAAGTTCACCGACGTCGGCGGCTCGATCGGGATCACGATCGAGCACGAGTACGGGCAGCTCCGGCTGTCGGTCACCGACAGCGGACGCGGGATCGAACCCGCGTTCCTGCCCTACGTCTTCGACCGATTCAAACAGGCGGACGCATCGTCCACGCGGCGTGTCGGCGGCCTCGGCCTCGGCCTCGCCATCGTGCGACACATCGTCGAGCTGCACGGCGGGAAGGTCGAAGCGTTCAGCGAGGGGCTCGGAAAGGGAGCGACGTTCTCCATCATCCTGCCGGTGCGCGCGATCGCGCCGCCAAGCGGAGACAAGGAGACGCCGTCGGCGCGAACCTCCGCCTACCCTGCCCAGCAGCCCTTCGCATCGCTCGCTGGTGTCCGGCTCGTGGTCGTCGACGACGAGCCCGACGCGCGAGATCTGCTTCAGATCTTGCTCGAAGGTGCCGGCGCGCGCGTGCGCGTTGCTGCATCGGCCTCGGAAGCCTTCGAGCTCGTCCAGAGCTTCCGGCCCGACGTCCTCGTGAGCGACGTCGCGATGCCCGAAGAGGACGGGTTCGGGCTCATGCGTCGGATCCGCAACCTCGACCCCGCGCAGGGAGGCGGCATTCCGTCGATCGCGCTGACCGCGTATGCGCGCGCCGAGGACCGGGCCAAAGCACTCGCCGCCGGCTTCACCGCGCACGTCGGCAAGCCCGTGAGGCCCGAGGATCTCGTCAACGCCGTCGCGGAGCTCGCTGCGCGGCGCACGAGAGACAGCGCCTCGTAGCGATCAGCTCCGCTCGATCGCTTCTTTGTGCGCCGCGATCGCGCGCGCGACCTCGACCGCACCGGGCACACGTGGGACGTCGAGGTGGCGGCCTTCGTAGTGCTCGAACGGATCGATGAGCGCGTGACGACATCCCGCGGCGCGGGCGCCGAGGACGTCCGTCGCGTACACGTCGCCGAGATGCAGCGTGCGTTCGGGGCCGATCGCGAACCGATCGAAGGCCACCTGGAAGATCCGCGGATCGGGCTTCTCGAAGCCGACCTTGCCGCTGTCGACCACGAGATCGAAGTGATCGAGCACACCGAGATCGCGGAAGAGGCGATCGAGCATGCCTTCCGAGTTCGAGATGATGGCGACCTTGACGCCGAGCGCCCGCATCGCGTGGAGCGCCGCGCCGAGACCGTCCGGTACCTTGCACCAGAGGTTCCTCTCTTCGTGGTGACGCCAGACGAAGTCGAGGAGGGAAGGGATCTGCTCGGTAGGGACGCCGCCACGAAGCGCGATCGTTCCGACCATCTTCCCCCACGCAAGCGCTCCCGGCCGTTCGACGTGACTCCACGTGCAGCCATGCAGAGCGCCCGACTCGGCGAGCCGCTTCGCTTCGCCCTCGCTGCGAACGAGGACGTCGGGGGAGACCACAAAAGCAGTCGCCTCGCGGATCAGATCCGCGAGGCGCGCGTGGTCGAGAAAGATGACGGTGTTGCCGGCGTCGAGGCAGAGGAGATCGACGCCGGCAACGAGATCGGCAGCGACGTTGTTCGTCGCGCTCATCCTGCTCAGCCGATGAGCTTGGCCGCGGGCACGTACTCCATCTTGTGCGCCTGCGCGACCGCGTCGTACGTGACGTGACCGCCGTACGTGTTGATGCCCTTCATGAGCGCCTTGTCGGCCTTGCAGGCCGCGACGACGCCCATGTCGGCGATCTTGAGCGCGTACGCCATCGTCGTGTTCGTGAGCGCCCACGTGCTCGTCTGCGGGACCGCGCCCGGCATGTTCGCGACGCAGTAGTGGATGACCCCAGAGATCTCGTAGGTGGGGTTGTCGTGCGTCGTCGGACGGCACGTCTCGATGCAGCCGCCCTGGTCGACCGCGACGTCGACGACGACGCTGCCCGGCTCCATCTTGCCGATGAGCTCCTTCGTCACGAGCTTCGGCGCACGCGCGCCGGCGACGAGGACGGCGCCGACGACGAGATCGGCGCGCATCACGGACTGCTCGATGTTGACGGGGTTCGAGTAGAGCGTCTCGACGGCGCCGCCGAAGACGTCCTCGAGGTACCCCATCGTCGACGCCTGGACGTCGAGGACGGTGACCTGCGCGCCCATGCCGACCGCGATCGTCGCCGCGTTACGGCCGACGACGCCGCCGCCGAGGATGACGACGCGTCCGCGGCGCGTGCCGGGCACGCCGCCGAGGAGGACGCCCTTGCCGCCGTGCTCCTTCTCGAGGCTGCTCGCGCCGACCTGCACGGCCATGCGACCCGCGACCTCGCTCATCGGGCGGAGGAGCGGAAGCGAGCCGTCGTCGTTCTCGATCGTCTCGTACGCGATGCCGCACACCTTCGTCTCGGCGAGCTTCTTCGTGAGCTCCGGCTCGGGCGCGAGGTGAAGGTACGTGTAGAGGATGAGGTTCTCGCGGAAGAAGCCGTACTCCTGCGGGAGCGGCTCCTTCACCTTCACGACCATGTCCGCGCCCCACGCGTCCGCGGCGCTCGGAACGATCTGCGCGCCGGCGGCGACGTAGTCGGCGTCCTTGATGCCCGCGCCTTCGCCCGCGCTCTTCTCGACCAGCACCTTGTGACCACGCGACGTCAGGCTGCGAACGCCCGCGGGGGTCATGCCGACGCGGTACTCACGGGTCTTGATCTCTTTGGGCACTCCGATGATCACGGCGAGACTCCTTTTGTGCGGTTTCCGCGGCAAGAGAGAGCGGAAACGCGAAGACGCGCGGACCATAGTCGAGCGCCCCTAGCTCGTCGAGGCCAGGGCTCGTGACGCGGCGCGTATTACGGAACGCTCTGCCATTCCGAGTCCTCGACGCTCGCGTCCCGTCATCCAGACGCCCAGACATCCTTGTCTATAAGGTTTTCCGAGCGCTCCGGACTATCGGGATGTGACCGCTTCGAGCGCACGGCAGTTACGCCGCACGATGAGCGCAGCCATGGAGCAACGGCTTACCTGCGCAGGAAGCAGCATGTGCTCGAGGCGGATCGAGAGCGGCTCGAATCGCTCGTTGCCGAGCGCACGCTCACGTGAGGACGGTCGGCGAGGGGACGGTGAAGATCAGTCGAGCAGGCCCGCGCGGCGGACCGTGACGAGCACGCCGAGGCACATCTCGTCGAGCGTGCTCTCACCGAGCTTGATCTCGGGCGGCGACGACATCCGCATCTCGCTCATCGCGCGCACGACGTGACGGTTGTCGGTCGTGTTGTCGTACGTGCACGTGAAGCGAAGCTTGTCGCCAGGACCCACGACGGGGAGCTCGTCGATCGGCAAGTCGTACTGGTAGCCGCGCTGCCAGTTGAAGTCGTACTTCGGCGTGCCGAGGAGGCACTCCTTCGCGGGCTGTCCGTCGGACGGCGCCTTGCGCTCGACCTCGATCTTCATGTCGACACCGGCCCAGTGCATGTGCGCGCCGACGGAGTAGACGCTGAGCTCGGGAAGCGTCACCTCGCCGATCTTCTCGGGGACGACGAGCTCCATCGATTCGGTGTGACCCTTCACGTTCGAGGGAATGACGAACGCGGGACCGCTCGGCGGATCGTCCGGACCCGGAAGGAGCTTGATGATGCCCTTGTCGTCCTCGGCATTGCCCGCGAGGATCACGTCGGCGACGTACGCGGGCTTGTACGGGAGCTTCTTCAGCTCGACGCTCGTCCGATCGGTGACCGTCTCCTGGCCCGGGTGGTAATGCACCTGCATCACGAGATGCGCGCCCTTCGGGATCTTGAGCCCGATCGCTTCGCCGTAGCTCGTCGGCGGAACACCCGGCGCCCACGCGAGCAGCAGCGAGGGGCTCGCCACCTCCGGTCCGCCGAAGCAGGGATAGCTCCCGGCCGCTCCCGCCTTCGCCACGCCTTCGCCCTTCGGATCGACGTAGACGATGACGTGGTGCACGACACGCGGATCGCCCGGGACGACGTTGCTCCCGCCGATCCACGTGTCCTCCGTGAACCCCGGATCGATCGGAAAACATCGGATGTCGTCCTTGCCGGGGACGACCGAATATGGGGTCGGCAGCTCGAACGTCGCGTTCTTGTCGGCGAGGTTCGTCGCACCAAACGTCGTGCGGGGCGGTGGCCGCTTGCTCGGATCGCCGAGCGGCATTCCGCTGTCGACCCAGCGCACGAACGTGTCGATCTGCGCGTCGGTCAGGCGGAGATCGTCTCGGAACGCATGTTTCACGGTGCAAGTCGCGTCGTCGAATGCGCCCCACGGCGGCATCTCCCGGCGCACGACCTTGTCCTTCGCTGCGGCGCCCATCGCCTTCACGTCCTCGTACGTGACGAGCGGGAACGGAGCGATGCCGCCGGTCCGATGACAACCCTGGCATTTGTCCTGGACGAGCGGCTCGATCGCCTGCGCGAACGTCAGCGTCTCGCCGGAAGCGTCCGAGGAGCTCGAGGTGGAGCATGCGGCCGCCGAGATGGACGCGACCACGACGGCAGCGGCGGACGCGATCAGGAGCTTCGGCATGTTTCCTCGTCGAGTGGTGTCGCCAGGACCGTGCCGCTCGGCTCGCCGCACGATCTCAGCCGCAGATGATTATCGCAGGCCGTCGTGCGCGATTTCGACCTCGCTCCTGGCGAGGCGCCCAAGAGACGCGGTATGAAGCGGCTCGGCTCGAGCGCGGCCAACGGCCTCCCTTCGCTCGGCGCGCGTTTCGATGTACGCCCTCATCAAACCTCTTCTGTTCTCGCTCGATCCCGCGCGCGCACACGCGCTGGCGATGTCGGCGCTCGCGCCTATCGAGCATGTCGCCCCGCTTCGCGCCCTCCTTCGAGGAGCCCTCTCGTTCCGCGATCCGCGGCTCGAGGTCAGGAAGATGGGGCTGGTGTTCCCGAACCCCATCGGGCTCGCTGCCGGGTTCGACAAGAACGGCAAGCGCGCACGCGCGCTCGAGGCGCTCGGCTTCGGTCACCTCGAGCTCGGCACGGTGACGGCCGAGGCGCAGGGACCGAATCCTGCGCCGAACCTGTTCCGCTTGCCGTCGGACAGGGCGCTCGTCAATCGCCTCGGCTTCCCGAACGAGGGCGCGACGTCGGTCTCGGAGCGCGTGGTCGCGCGAAAGGTCGGCGCGCGGATCCCGATCGGCATGTCGATCGGCAAGTCGCGCAGTGTGCCCCTCGATCCGCTCGACAAAGCCCTCGAGGACTACGTCACGAGCTTCAAGGCCGTCCAGCCGGCGGCCGACTTCGTCGTGGTGAACATCTCGTCACCGAACACGAAGGACCTCCGCGCACTGCAAGCCGCGGACATGGCGCGGCAGCTCTTCACCACGTTGATGACGCAGGGTAGCGCCGTTCCTCTGCTCGTGAAGATCGCGCCCGATCTTCCGGACGACGCCGTGGATGCGATCTGCGTCGAGGCCGATCGCGCTGGGCTCGCGGGCGTCGTCGCGACGAACACGACGATCTCCCGCGACGGTCTCGCGACGGCGTCCTCGGACATCGAGCGGATCGGCGCGGGCGGGCTCAGCGGACTGCCGCTGTTTCCTCGCGCGCTTTCTGTCGTGAAGCGTGCGCGTGCGCGTCTCGGACCGAACGCATGTGTGATCGGCGCGGGCGGCGTAAATGGAACCGAGAGCGCGCTCGCGATGCTCCGTGCCGGCGCCGACCTCGTGCAGATCTACACGAGCTTCATCTACGAAGGCCCGCTGCTGCCGCGAACGATCCTCCGCGGGCTCGCGCGGCACATGGACGTCGAAGGCGCGAAGGCGCTCGCCGATCTCGTCGGGTCGACGGCGCCTGCGACGCGCGCCCTCGGCCAGGGCGCCGCCGCGAGGCTGTAGACCGCTTCAGCGCTCGCATTCGAGCGCGTTCCGCGAGCCGCTACGCCGCTCGGACGAGCGAGTGGCGGTTCGCGGCGAGGAAGTCCGGGATCTCCGCGGGCTGCCTGCCGGTGAGCCGGAAGAAGTCGGTCGTGGTGAACGCGAACTGACCGTCGACCGTCGCCTGCTCGACCGGAAGCAACGTCGAGGAGGACAGACGAGCCGCTTGCCAGCGACGCGTCAGCTCGTCGGGAGGCAGCGCGACGTACAGAACGTCCCTGCCCGTGACGTCCGTCGTGATCCGTGCGAGCACTGCTCGTCGGATCACTTCGGGGCCGGTCAGCTCCATCGTCGAGCGTCCCGTCGACGACTGCAGCGCCGTCGCGGCCGCGAACGCGCAGTCGTCGCGAGAGATGTACGCGATGCCGCCGTCGCCCGGTAGGCCGAGCAGGATGCCCGTCGCGATCGACGTCGGGAGCACGGGCAGCAGCGACTCGGAGAAGATGTTCTCGCGGAGAACGGTGTACCCAAGCTTCGTGCTCGTGAGGCGCCTCTCCGTTGCGACGTGGTCGGCGGCGATCGCGAGGCGCGACGTGTCCGCGCGTGCGAGCGACGTGTAGACGATGTGCTCCACGCCCACTTCCTCGGCCGCAGCGATCGCGGCCGCGTGCTGACGACGACGGCGCTCCGTTCCGTCGACCACATCGGTGCTGACGAGGAGCATGCGGTGCGCGCCTGCGAATGCCGCGGGCAGCGACTCGGGTTTGTCGAAATCGGCCCATCGCACGGTGACGCCACGACGCGCGAAGTCCGCGAGACGATCCGGAAATCGCGTCGTCGCGATGATCGACCGCGTTCCGGCTGCAAGGAGGTGTTCGAGTACGCGCCGGCCGAGATGGCCCGAGGCGCCCGTCACGAGGAGAGTGCGGTCGTTTGCCATGATGCTCCTCCTACGACCGCGGCGGTGGCGCCGAGACTTCCCGCGTCTCCGTCCGGGACATCGGCGATACACGCGTGCAACGCTGCACGCGGAGCCGCGGCCGCCGACGATCTTGGTCATCGCCCATGACCTCGCAACGAGGCATCGGGCCGAGAGGCAGCACGCCGACTCGGCCGCGATCAGGTCGAGAGATCAGTCGGAGAGATCAGGGCAAGACGCGGGCGAGGATCATCTCGACGACATGCCTCTTCCGCGCCGTCAAGTGCTCGGGCTTGTGCCAGTCGACAGGCCAGATCGACGCTACGAAGGGCTCTTCCTGGAAGGGGAACGCGATCATGGCGACGCACGACAGCACGAGGTGTCGCGCATCGACGTCTTTGCGCACTTCGCCACGCGCGCGCATCTCGTCGAGGCGAGCGACGATCGCATCGAAGACGGGTGCGACGTTGTCCGCGACGATCTTCGTCGCGCTCTGGCCGCCGGCTTCGCGACGCGCCTCGTGGCGTAGGATCGAGAGGAACGATCCGTTCGTCGCGAAGAAGCCGAGCAGTAGATCGACGAACGCCTCGGCGAGCGCCTCGAGCTCGGCCGGGCCGCGACGCTTCTTGCCCTTCCGGCCCGCGACCGGAGCGTCCATCTGGGCGAGGAGGTTCCACGCATCCTCGGTCATCGCGGCGAGACCACCACGCACGACCTCGGCGTGGAGTCCTTCCTTGTCGACGAAGTAGTGGTGGATGAGCGCCTGCTGCACGTCGGCGCTGCGGGCGATCGTGCCGAGGCGCGCGCCGTCGAACCCCTTGGCCGCGAACTCGGCCGCGGCGGCTTCGAGGATGCGCCGCTTCGTCTCCGCGGCGTTGCGCTCCTTTTTGCGTGGCGACGACGCTTTCGACTCAGTGGCGACGTGAGCGTCGCGCCCGCGAGGTGACGTCGTACGGGTGGAAGGCACGGGGCCGCGCATCGAGCGATGGGACGTTAGATCAGGTGCCTTGCGGCGAACAGCCGAGCGAGGAGCGCTCGGTTCGCTCTTGCGCGTCCTGGCGCCCGTGCCACGCGATGACTCGTGCCGACACGGTAGAGGGTCTTCGTTCGCAGAAAGCGCGGCGTCGCTCCGGACGTCGGCGTCGATCGCTGCGCTGGTCTCGTCCGCAGGCGGCGGCAGTGGCCCCGCCCGGAGCACGAGGGGAGGATCGTGCTTCGCACGTGTCGGGTCTGCAGGTTGGCTCGATCGCGATACGGGCGGAGGATACGGGACGCTGCGCGATGTCGTCGTGAGACCGAGCTTCAAGTGGTGACCTCCGTGTGTCGCCCCCCGACCCGTCGTACACGGAGGATCGTATCGAACGATCGCCGCGCGCGACGACAAGACCTAGAAGCGAACGGCCGCCGCGGGCTGGGGATTCATCCCTACCGGCGTTGGTGGCCGTCCCTGCAAAGGCTTGGCCGCTCGAAGGTGCCTCGTCGCCGGCGGGCCGCTCGCTACGGCGGGCGCTGAATCGCGGCGACGGCCGGCCTCAGGCGCTCGGCTCCCACGTCTCGTATTCGAGGACGTCGAGCTCTTCGAAGCCCTTCCGTACGCGCGGCGTGAGCAGGCCCAGCCGTTTGACGTTCGGCACGATCTTGCTGAAGAGGAGCCGGCGGAACATCTGGAGCATCATCGACGACGCGGCTGCGGCCTCGCACTCGGCTTGCGGGAGACCGACGGTGGCCCAGACCTCCTGGGCGAGGAACCGATCGCGGAGGAGCCTCGAGCTCTCGATGACGAACTCTTCGCGGTCGCGGAGCTCGCTCTCGGGCATCCCTGCGTAGAAGCCCTTGAGCGACATCACGCCGAACGCCACGTGCCGCGCTTCGTCTTGCATGATCATCTGCGTGATCTGCTTGATGAGCGGCTCCTGCGCGGTCTGGTGGATCAAGCCGAACGCGCCGAGCGCCACACCTTCGATCAAGATCTGCATCCCGAGGAACTTGAAGTCCCACCGAGAGTCGGCGAGGACCGTGTCGAGCAGCGTCTTGAGGTGCACGCTCGGCGGGTAGATCAGCTCGACCTTCTCGCTGAGATAACGGTTGTAGGCTTCGACGTGGCGAGCCTCGTCGAACACCTGCGCGGCCGCATAGAGCTTCGCGTCCGTCGTCGGCGCCTGCGTGACGATCTGCGCAGTCGCGAGGAGCGCGCCCTGCTCGCCGTGCAGGAAGTTCGAGAGCATGTAGCTTGCGAGGTGCCGCCGGAGCTTCGGGATCTCCGTCTTCGGATCGAGCTTCTTCCAGATGTCGGTGCCGAAGAGCGGATTGAACGCGTCGTTCACGATCTCGCTCTCGGGATCGACGTTCGTGTCCCACGCAAGATCCGTCCGCGCGTTCCAGTTCAGATCCTTCGACTTCTCGTAGAGCACGCGCAGCTCCGGGCGCTGCGTGCCGTAGTCCCACGCATAGGTCGCGGCGGATGTCGCTCCTCTCGCGGCGAGCACCTGACTGACCGGCGACGACGGGAGGGCGGCGGACGACGGATCGGCGCTCAGCGTGGCGATCGACGGCATGAGCTAACTTTTTAGTAAATAGTCAGCTCTGTCAAGGAACGGCCCCGCGCTCGGAGCCCTTGTCGCGGACGCTCCGGTCGCACGCGTCGCGGCTGCGCGATGTCAGCGGCGCAGCTGCTCTTCGCCGAGCTCGTTCAGGATGTCCTCGACGCTCTTCGCGCCGACCTTTCCGTCGGACTTCTTCGTCGCGACGGGGCGCGCGGTAGGCGGAGCGGCGGCAGGCGGGGCGGCTGCAGGCTTCGCCGTCGGCGCGATCATCACGGGCTGTGCCTCGACCGGAGCGCTCGGGACCACGGCAGCTTGCGGAGCGAGGGGCGCCGGAGCGATGACCGTCGTCGCGACGGCCCGCGGAGTCACCGGCGCATCGCTGGGGAACGGCGCAACGTCGTCGCTCGAGATCACGATCACCGAGGGCGGCGGCGCTGCGTACGGACGCATCGCGTTCGTCGCCGACTCCGCCGCGGCGGCGCTGATCGCCGCGTAGCTCGGGACGGGCGCAGAGGCCGTGCTCGTCGTCGTACGCGCGCGATCGTCCGAGCGCACGAAGAGGACACCCGCGACCATCACCGTGATCGCGAGGAGACCGACGAACGCGGAGGCGAGGAGCGACGGTGTGACCTGGAACGGCGCGGGCGCCGGCAGCTCTGCGCGGCGCCTCGTGCTCGGCACGGCCGGGATGATCCACGGGCTCTCCGCCGACGAGTCGTGCGGATGCACGGAAGGCATCGATCGGCGCGACGACATCGGCGGCGGGTACGCGCCCATCTCGAACGCGTGATGCGAACGCATCGGCGGACGCGCGGAGAACGCGGGCGCCGGCGAGGACTGCTCGGCGTCGTGCATCGAGTAGCGAGAGCGCCGCGTCGCGAGGACCGGCGGAGGCGGCTGCGGCGCGCGCGGCTGCATGTCGTGCTCGGTCCTCGCGTGGAGCTCGGTCCGGATGCACATCGCCGGATGGCGGCGGTAGCTCGTCGGCGGTTCCTCCTGCGGCGCGAGGAGCAACGTGCCGTTCTCCGCATGGAGCTCGGTCTCGGGCACAGGCGGCGGCAACGCCTCGTTCACCGACGCGATGTCGTCGAAGAGGTAGCGCGAGAGCGCCTCGTAGTCGGCAGGGCCGCTTGCGAGCGGCTCGTGCATCGAATGCTCGATCTCCTCGACTTCCTCGACCTCCTCGACTTGCTCGAGCTCGGAGGCGGCGATCAGCGACGAGCGATCCACGAACGACGTCACCTCGTCGTCGTAGTCTTCTTCTTCGCGATCGAAGTCGCGCTCGAGCTCGATCGGCGCGACGTACGAGATCTTTGCTGCGCGCGCAGGGGCGATCCGCGTGGGGCTGTCTTCGTAGGGCGCCGACATCGGTGACGACGAGGCGATGTTCGGCAGCTCCGAGAGAGCGACGTACGACTCGCGCGGCGAGCGGGTCGGCTCGTCGACGTACGACGGGCGCTCGGCGCGCGTCGGCTGGTCTTCGTAGACCTCCTCGGGGTCCACATAGAGCGCGCTTCGCTGGGGCAGGGCATCCCGTCGGCTCATCGTGTTCACCTGGAGCGCAAAATTGCACTCTGGGTGCCAAACTGGGACGGACCGAAACGCCGGCATTTTTCGTGCTTCCTGCCGGGCCAGGGCATGAAGGTGGATCGCCGGGAGCTCACCCGTCTGCACCACCCCGGCTCGCAGCCGCCGAAGCCAGCGGACGACGCTCAGCGGCGGGTAACGCGCAGGTTGCGGCCGGCGCTCACGCCGGCGCCCTGCGATCCGCGAAGTCCGAGCGAGACGCGGACCGCCTCTTCGAGCTCGACGGGGCATGCGCGCTCGGGAGCATCGTCGACCTTCACGATCACGCGCCGCCCGCGCCGCTTCACGGCGAGTGACTGGTGCGCTGCCTGGGCGAACGCGCACGATGCGCCGCCAACCTCGAGCTCCGTGCCGCGCTCGGGTCGGAGGACGATCGTGGGTGCAGCAGCGGTCACGTCGATCTGCAGCTCGAAGTTGGCGAACGTGACATCGGTGAGGAACGCGCTCGCGCCCGTACCGAGCACGAGACCACGCGCGGGATCGAACGTGATCGAGCTACCGGCAGTCCCCGCGAGTCGATCGGGCGCGAGCTGCTCGGTGCCCGAGACGAGAAGCGGCTTCGGTATCGCGCCGAACTGCGTGCGCGTCGCGAAGCGGAAGCCGTTGATGTTCATGCCGGCCTCCTTGCGATCATCGACCCAGAGAGCGAGACCGCGATCGCCGCTCCCGATCGCGTCGAGCGACGGCCCGCTCTCGGGAGCGTCCGCGATCGCCTCGAAGCTGCCGAACCACGGCGACCAGCGCATCCAACGGCGTCCGGTCCACAACACGGGCGCGCCTTCGGCTCCCGGGAACAGCCGCACGGTGTCGAGCGTGGCGGGATCGACCGGAAGGCCCGGCTCGAGCGTTCCGTCAGCCGAGATCACCCACACCGTCTTGAACTCCGGCGATGCGCCGACCTCCGGGTGGATGACGGCGAGCGCGCCGCCTGCGTCGAGCGCGACGAACGAGCGCTCCTGACCCGTGGCGAGATCGACCGGGCGCTTCGTCGAGCGGCTCGCATCGGGCGCGAACCACTCGATCGTCGGCACCTGGCTCTTGCGCGCATCGATGCCACCGGCGACGAGGATTTCGCCGCTGGCGAGCCGCAGCACGGTCGGGTTCTCGCGCGCGACGTTGAGGAGCGCGACGCCCGCCGTGCGTGCTCGTCGCGTGACCGGGTCGACGATCTCCATCGTTCGCAGCGGGCCCCCGGGGCCCCGACCGCCGACGAGCAGCGTCTCACCCGTGGCGAGCACGATGGCGCCGTGGCGCGTACGCGGCTCCGACAGATCGATGCGCTGTCGATCGAAGTCGCCGACGTCGCTCGGCGCGCCGAGCTTCGGGACGTAGATCTCGGCCGTAGCGATCGCGCGGATCGGCTCCTCCCCGCTGCCCGAGTCGGGATCATGACCGCCGGCGACGAGCGCGGGGGAGGGGCCGTCACCGTCGCTCGGCGCGCGGAACTCGGTGACGGACGGGTTCGCGCGGCGCGTGTTGAGCCCGAACTCGAGCCGCTCGATCGCTCCCGTCGCGAGATCTCCGACGAACGTGTGAGGCACCTGCGGTCCGTCGAGCGAGCGACCTCCGGCGATCATGAAGTGTCGGCCGAACACGCCGAACGCCATGTCCGATCGCCGACCGACGTCGCGCGTGAGGCGGCACGACTCGCCACCGGGCCAGACGAGCACGTGGATCGGCCCGTTCTTCGGGATGTCGCTCAGCCCACGCCATTCGACGTCGCCTTGCGAGATGTCGACGACCAACGAACGCGTCTCCTTCGGCAGATCGGCCATCGCGCGGCCGACGTCGCGGAGGAAGACGCCCGCGGTCGGAGGTCGGTCGATCGACGGCTCGAAATCGCCGCCCGCGTAGATGACCGAATACGCTTGGCTCTGCGAGACAGGGCAGGCGCGCGGCGAATAGATGACGACGGGCCGCTCGACGATCTCGGGATCGCGCGAGCAGCTCGACGCCATCGCGAGCAGCGCGACGGCGAACCCGAGGAAGCTCGCTCCGCGCCGGTGGCCCATCAGCGCCCGCATCGTTCGAGCGCACAGTGTACGTCAGGCTGCCGCGGCGAACGAGATTCGTGTGCGGAAGCGAGCGCGCAAACCCGAGAGGGGTGAGGGGAGACGGCGGTTCCTGGTAGACTTCACGGCGTCGCTTGTACCCGCAGGTCTTCGGCAAGTACGTCCTCGAGCGTGAGCTCTCGCGGGGCGGGATGGCGCGTGTCGTCCTCGCAACGCTGAGGGGCGCTGGCGGGTTCGAGAAGAAGCTCGTCGTCAAACAGATCCGTGACGAGCTCGCCTACGACCAGCAGTTCATCCGGCGGTTCGTCGAAGAGGCGAAGACGACGGTCGCGCTCAGCCATCCGAACATCGTCCCGGTCTACGAGCTCGGCGTCGAGCAAGGCACGTACTTCCTCGCGATGGAGCTCGTCGAAGGAGTGAGCGTCGCGGAGCTCCTCCGCGAGCGCAACGCCGACGGCTCACGCCGCGTGCTCACTCCCGAGGAAGGCGCCTACGTCGGCGTCGAAGTTTGCCGCGCGCTCGACTACGCGCATCGCCGCATGAAGGTCGTCCATCGCGACATCACGCCGAGGAACGT
>JAEXCN010000279.1 GCA_023402175.1 Pseudomonadota bacterium
GCGGCGGCGGCGGCGGCGGCGGCGGCCGTGGCGGTCATCGCGGCTGGTGATCGATCGGAACGACGCATCGCGCGCGTAGCACGAGCGTCGTGATCGAGCTCTGAAAGCGAGCGTGGAGCGTAGATCGCTCCGCGCTCGTTTCTTTTTGTCGTCGCTGACCTGATCGCCGTCGCCTCACGGCTTGTTGCGGAGCACCGGCTCCGTCGTGCGTGCGGTGCTCGCACGCGCAACGTCCACGAGGACGGGTTGATGCCCACAGACCATCAACCGCTGCAGCGGTGGTTCATCCCAGCTTCTTGCACCGCGCACGCTCGGCGAGAGCTACGCGGCGATCCCGAACGCTGCCGCCGTCGTGTCGAGCATCCACATCGCGACCTCCGGACTCGGGAGACCTGCACTCCGCGCAAGCGCGGCGTCGATCGGCAGCCGAAGCTCCTCGGCGAGCTCGAGCAGCGCCGAAGTTCGCGCTGCTCGAACTTCGGCGCGCTCCGCCTCGGTCAGCATGCCGTCGAGCCACTCCGCCACGTCCCACGAAAGCGCGGCATGAGCTGTCTCGTCATCGGCGATGGCCTGCATGGTCGCGCGCACGCCGTCATCTTCAGCATGCGCGGCCTGATGCCAGGCGAGGAGCGCGCCGTACGTCTCGCGGACGCATCCTTCGCGCGCGTTCTCGAGAGCGATCTCCAGCACCGAGCGTGCGCTCGATGCTGCGACGATCGGCTTCGCCGGCATCGCGCCATCTCGATGGGCGAGCGCACGAGTGGCGCGTGCGTGGCGGATTTCGTCACGTATGGCATCGCGCGTACGCGCGAGCAAATGCTGTGGTGCGCCGAGCGACGCCAGCTCCTTGTAGAGAACACGAAAGGCGATGACAGCGGCGCTCTCGAGCTCGGCCATCAATGCGAAGTAGGCACCGCGTTCGCGGTGTGCCATCGCGCCCGTCGACGGAGAACCGCGCTCCCACCCGGACGGGCGGCGTCCAGCTTGCGCACAGATCATCCCATGCGGCTCGCCCACCGGTTCCGTCTTCGTCTCGGTGACCGTCCCGTCACTCGCCACGACGACGGTGTGCATCCCTTCCGGCCGATTGCAGTTACTCAAGAAGCGGAACTCGAAGCCACCCGGTACGTCACGGACGGTGTAATCGAATCCCCTCTCTTCGTCGCATGCAGGGTGGTACCCGTTCGTTCGAAGAACGAAGTCCGCCTCGGCAATCGTATCGATCGTCCCCATGAGCGCGCGGAGCTCGCCCGTGGTGACAGCTGTTCCGACCTCGTCACCGCGCGTCCAGACCAGGTAGTAGACGTAGCACGCGGGAAGCCCCTCCTCTGCGTACCAGTTCGGAAACGCTTCCGCGCATTCCTTGCCGTCAGTTGGGAGGATGCGGAGCGCATCGACCTTGGCCTGGCATGCAGCCAAGTCCGATGCGTTCGCACACGGCGTCCCCGCATTGGAGAGGACGCTCAGCGACCACCCGTCATCAGCCGGAGGCCCACCGTCGGATTGAAGCACGAACGCGTGCTCGGACCGCTGCCCGATGTAGTCGAACGCAGGTGAGCCCGTGAGCCCGCTGGCGAGTCCGCTCACTCCCGCGGCCGGCACGAGGTTCGTCTCCGTTGGATAGTCCTTGCACAGCGAGCGCTCGTTCAGCCTGTCAGGATCCGTCGCCCCGTCCGCACCACCAGCATCCGATGACGCACGAGGCCCCTCGGAGGAACGAGACACCTCTCCTCCGCATGCCGCCAGCCCGGCCCCACCGAGCGAAGCAGACGCAAGCGTCGCCGGAATGACGCGAGCGATGAGTGACCGGAGATGTCGCTCGTGAGCCGAGCGTGGCCTTCGTGCGGTGACGGACATGAGCTCAGATTACCCTATTTACGCGCTACAGACGCTTTCTGACCTCGGCGCGCCGGAGCCGGGCGCCTACAGGTGAGCGCCGGCGACTTCACTGCGAGCAGGGGCAGCAGAACACGGTGGTACCGAGCGGCGTCGGAAGACGAGCACTACGGCAGCCGAGAGAGTCGTCCGGGGAGGGCACCGAAACGGGGGCGCCACCGTCCATCTTCGCATGGCACGACAGGACGTACTCGGTCTCCGCGCAAGTGGGTTTGCATTCAGGCGCGGGCGCCCCATCCGGGGTGATGATCGTGCCGTCCCCGTATATTGTGGAGCCGGGCGGGACATTGCAGATCTGCGCCATCGATTGGGCCCGACAACCGACACCTGAGGAGTCCAATGTCACGGCGCTGCTCGGCCATGAGCATGCCGGAATCGTCTTCCCTTCCGACTGGGCGCGGCTAGAAGAGCTCGAGCTGCCGCAGCCCATCAGCGACAGGCAAAGCGCCGCGAGGCCGGTCACGAGCACACGTCGATTAATCACACGTTCCCAGTAACACCCGAACGCGTGGCCCACTTCCCCTTCCCGTACGAAAGGTCTGGGCCGTTCGGATCCGTTGGATCACAATGGCCTCCTCATGCAACCGGGGCATTGGCAAGGACAGGCGCCACATGGCGCACCGCAGTGGGGATCTCCGCCTGGAATGCCGCATGGGTCGCCGATGCAAGGGCCGACCGTGGCGCGTGTACCGCTCTTACCCGGCGAGCGCGTGCTCTACTTCCACAAGCCCGACCAGGGGATGACCCGCATCTGGTACATTCTCGTCGGCGTTCTTCTCATCCCCGTCCTGCTCGGGATCTACCTGCTCTACGTCGGCATCTTCTTCGAGGAGAAGTCGAGCCACTACTGGGTCATCACGACCCACCGCCTCTTCACGGCCAACGCGCGCGGAAAGATCCTCGAGCAGGTCGGCATCCCCGAGATCACGAACCTCGTGCACCGGCGGGGCTCCGGCACCAACTCGCTCATCGTTCACTCGCGGCACCAGTTCATCACCTTCCGCATGGATGAGAAGCACGACATCGCTCGCTTGAAGCCGATGCTCGAGAACCTTCGCAACCCGCACTTCCTGCAACAAGCGCCGTCGGTGCCGTTCGAGCCGTAGGGTGACGAGCTTCCAACGCTCCACTCACCGGATCCGGCGACTCGAACAGGTGCACAGTCCGCAAAAGGACGCGGCGAAGAGGCGCCGCGTTCGGATCGGACCTCTACGGATTTTCACCTCGGAGCGTTGCGCATGATCTCGAAGCCGCTCGGTCGCACCACAACAGGAAGGTCGAGCAACGCGCGCTCAGGGTCGTGTGCGGTCTGGCGGACCATCTCGACGAACCGATCACGGTCCCCGTCAGCCACCGGGGGGAAGAGCGAGAGGGTGTCACGATCGGGGACATGGGCGATCACGGATTCACCGTCGCGAAGCTGCGATGGAACGAGCAACAGGCGGGCGGCATCGTAGGTGTCCAACGTCTTGAGGACTTTGATCTCGTTTTCATCGAGAGCGCCGCGAACCAATGGACGTAGGGCTTCGTGCGTCCGTGCCGCGAGGTTGGAGAGCGCAAGCGCGTGCAACGCCTCGACGTCGATCCCCGAGGATTCCAGCATCTCTTCCGGAATGAAGCTCACGGTCTCTTTCTCGTCGATGCAGTATACGGAATACATCCCGATGCCATTAACCGGACGTCGGACGAGCCCCGCTCCGCGCCCCTCGACGAACGCCGGAGGAACCAACCGGGGAAGGATGTGTTCACGAGCGTCGCGCAGTGGTGGTCCCTCTCCAAGCCGCGCCTGTATCGCACGGAAGAAGCTCGGAAGATGGTGCTCGATCCCGTTGTCGAGGCGGGCGAACGCTTGGCTGATCGGGTCGAGGACCTTGCCGCTCCCGAGGTCGAGAACCATCGGGAAGGGGGTGAGGTCGCGCATCTCCGTGCGAGCGGCTTCCACCCATCGAGCACCCATCGCTCGGACAAAGACCTCGCCGATGTAGCAGCCGAATAGGAAGACGGTTTCACCCATCTGGGCGGCCGTCATACCGTCTCGACGCATGGACTCGAAAAGGTCATCGACGGCTTGCAGGCTCTCCACCGAGTAGTCGAGGTGTACGCCGCTGATTTCCGCAGCGAGCTCGATGATGTCGGCAGCGAACAGCGCAGCGTTCGCCGTCGTAGGCGCGCGGTTCAGTCGGAGCTCCATGCGAAGCTCTTCGTCCCATCACGCAGGTGCGTCAAGGCTGGTCGGGAACGACGGCGCGTGTTTCAGATCAGCGCCCTAGTTGAACGGGAAGAGCAGACCGAGCTCCGCCCCACTGCGGCTGCGAGTCTGTCGGCCACCGCACTCGGCCCTGGCCAGCCCAGCTTTCCGTGCGGACGAGCGATTGTTGAAGTGCCTATTCTCCACTCGTAAGCACGCCCGATCACTCAGCTCAATCCGCGACGTGGACGCTGCTCGCCTTCGTCGAGCGTGAGCCGACCCACCACGTATATCCGGCGCGTGCAGCCGGAAGCGGGATCGACTTTCCAGACTTCGCAGGGATCTCGCCAGTATCGAGCGCGGGTACGCCGCCGATCGCCTCGCTCCCGCTGTCGGCGTAGCGGGGCGTGAAGAGCGACTGGAGCCGCACCGGTGCAGCCATCGCGTTGTGGACGTACACGGATGTCGCGCCGGGCGAGAGCACGAGATCGAAGGGGTGGATGGCGCCGGCCGAGTCGACGACGAGCGTGTTGGGAGGGATCGTCGCGTCGGCGAACGGATCGGCGACGGGAGCGAAGGTCTGCGGCTGGCAGGCGAATCCTTCCGACGCGAGGTCCTGCGGTCGCGAGCCAGGCTTGCTCGAGAGCTGGATCGCGAAGCACGGGTGATAGATCCCGTCCGTCGAGAGCGGATGACCGTCGACGTCGATGCCATTGATCTCGAAGACGACGAGGTACTGGAGCGGATCCTTCCGCTCGAGGTCCGCCTTCGGAACGTCGAAGCGATACTTTGTCATCCTATCGATCGTGCCGTCCGGATGCTCGCGATACACGAAGCGATGCGTCGGCTTCTTCACCGGCAGTGTTTTGCTGCCCGCCGCGACTC
>JAEXCN010000289.1 GCA_023402175.1 Pseudomonadota bacterium
ACGCGAAAGCGTTTTGCGAGAGGCGATGAGGGTCCAGGTCAGAACCGAAGCAAGGCCCCTCCCTCTCGGCTCTCTGTCTTCATGTCTCCCTGTTAATCTTTTCTCGACAGGGCTTCATCGCTGCGACCGCGCCTTCGCGCGAGAGATGTTCACCCTGTCAATCGCGTGGACTGCGGAGCGTCCGTCGCCCGGCCGATGCTGCGCTCGGCCTGACGAGCTGCGACGCGATGAGACCAATGATCAGGCCACGTCCGCAAGGTCTGGTGTGACAAGGGCCACTGCGCGCTTAAGGAGAAGTAGGCCGGCGCGGCGCTCGCGAGCTGCGGTCGGGCTCCATCCGGCGAGCCCGTAACCGCGCCGATGGCAGCGCGGGCGTGCTAAACGTCCGGCGATGTTTCGTCTCGGCCGAGGGGCCCCATGTACTCATGGGGTTCGAGCAAGGGGGGCTGATCGTCTCGTTCCCAATGGATGCGTTGCGCTGGCCCTGCTCGCGAGCGGATGCGACGGATGCTCGAAAGAGCAGTCCCCGCCGGAGAGCCGCGGGCAGGCGTCGTCGGGTAGCGCCCCACTCGTCGTCGACGCGGCGACCGATGCGGGCGCCGCCGACGCAGGCCGCGAGGAGAAGGGCGCCAGCGTGCTCGCGCGCGGCCCGTGGAACGTCCTCCTCATCTCGATCGACAGCCTCCGCGCCGACATGCCGTGGGCCGGCTACGACCGCCCGATCGCGCCGCGTTTGAGCGCGCTCCACGCGAAGTCGATCTCGTACGCGAACGCGTATTCGACCTCGTCGTTCACGTCGAAGAGCATCCCCGGGATCCTGACGGGCCGTTATCCGTCCGAGCTCGTACGCACCGGATCGTTCTTCACGAAATACCTCTCGGCCGATCAGTTCGTGTGCAAGCACCTCGGCGCGGAGGGCATTCCCTGCGTCGGCGGGCACGCGCACATGTATTTCGGACCCGGTCAATCGGGCTTCGAGACCGGCTTCCAATCGTGGAAGATCGTCCCCGGCATCACGTTCGACTACCAGACCGATCCGTACGTCACGAGCGACAAGCTCACGCCGCTCGCGATCGAGACGCTGAAGAACGTGACCGCGGACGCGGGCGAGCGTCCGTTCTTCGCGTGGTTCCACTACATGGACCCGCACGACGAATACAAAGGCCACGCAGAGAGCCCGCACTTCGGCAAGCGCGCGCGCGATCTCTACGACGAGGAGGTCTTCTACACGGACCTCTGGGTCGGAAAGCTGCTCGACTTCGTCGAGTCGCAGCCGTGGGGAGAGAAGACCGTGATCGCCGTCACCGCCGATCACGGCGAGGCGTTCGGCGAGCACGGCATCACCCGCCACGCCCACGAGGTGTGGGAAGAGCTCGTGCACGTGCCGCTGTTCTTCCACGTGCCGGGGCTGCCTCCGCGCGTGGTCCAGGCGAGCCGCGGCGCCGTCGATCTCGCGCCGACGTTCGTCGATCTGCTCGGCGCGAAGAACGTCCCTGCGCTGCCCGGAAAGAGCCTCGTGAACGAGCTCGCCGGCGCCGAGCCCGAGGAGCGCGACGTCATCGTCGATCTCCCCGAGGACGACTACAACGAGCGGCGTCGCGCGCTCATCCATGGTCGCAAGAAGCTCATCGCGTTCGGCAACGACGTCCGCTTCGCGCTCTACGACCTCGAGGCCGATCCGCGCGAGACGAAGGACCTCATCGTCACCGATCGCGAGCTCGCGGCCGAGATGCGCCAGCGCTATCGCGAGGCGAGCAAGAACATCAAGGACGTCCCGCCGCGCGGCGGCATCCCGAAGAAGGACAAGAAGTAGGAGTGACCGACGATCGAGCCGCACCGGAGCCCGCTCTTCCCGACGTGTGGATCGCGAAGGTCGATCCCGCCGTCGTCGAGCAGCGCTTCGGAGCGGACGCGATCACGGCGGCGCTCGCGGCGCCGCGCGTCTACGCGAGCCCGCCGGCGCTCGACAGCTCGGGCCGGCTCGTCGCGAGCATCGTGCCCGCGCCCGGCGGAAAGAGGCTGTCGACGCCGCTCAAGGTCGCGGTCCGCCTTCGCGGCGAGGACGCGCTCGACGTCGCGTGCGAGTGCCGCGCCCGCATGTGCGATCACGTCGTGTGGCTCCTCGTCGACGTGGCGTTTCATCCGGAGCTCCGCGCCGCGATCGCGCGCGGGGAGGGGACGGACGAGCTCGTCTCCGGCCTCGCCGACATCCGCGCGCGCGCCCTGGAGGCGCGCACCCTCGACGAACGCCTTGCGGCGTGGCTCCCCGCGCGATCGTTCGACGAAGAATGGGAGATCTCCGTCGATGCGATCGCGATCTCGAGCGCTGCTTCGGCAGAGTCGCGGTCGGCATTGCTCCTCCGGCATCGGCGTCCGGGATTGCGTGCGCTTGTGCCCGCCAAGGACGTCCTCGGAGCAAGGCTCAACGCGAGGCACCGGCGGCTCGTCGAGCTCACCGCGCCGTACCATCTCGATCGCAACGTGCTCGTCGCCACGCGCGGGCAGGCGTCGATCCTGGCGCATCTGCTCCGCGAGGAGATCGGCGTCTTCGCCAACGGCTTCAAAGCGCGCGTCCGTTTCGCACGAGGGCAGGTGACCCCTCGCGTCGAGCGCGACGGCGATCGGCTCGTCGCGCGCTGGTACACGACCGATGGCACGTGCGCGGGCGACGCCGGGAGCATGCATCTTCTCGCGGGGCCGTTCCCGTATCTCTGGTCGCCCAAGACGTTCACGTTCCACGAGGTCGCGCCCGACGTCGATCTCGACGCCGCGCTCGGCATGGCGCGTGTCCCGTCACTTCCGCTCGCCGACGGCATCGCCGATCGCGTCGGCCGTGCGCTGCTCACACGCGGCCGAGGGCTCGGCGTGGCACTGCCCGAGCCGGAGGTGTTCGGCCTTCCTCCGCTCGAGAAGCCGTCATTCGAGCTCCGCCTGAGCGGCTCTCCGCTCGACGTCGTCGGCGAGCTGTTCGCGGTCTATGCGATCGGCAAGCTGCCGGTCGGGAAGGGCAGCGCGGAAGAAGGCCGCGACCTCGACGCCGAGGAGCAAGCGCTCGCCCTCGTCGGCGAAGCGGGCATCGTCCAGGGCGAGCGAGGTCTCATGGCCTCCGAGGAGCGCGCCGTCCTGCTCTGGGAAAGCGGCCTCGCGAAGCTGCGTGCGTCGGAGTCGCCGAGGTTCGACGTCCTCGTCGCCGAGACGCTCTCGCGCACGAAGATCGCTCACCCCGTCGAGCTCGACATCCGCGTGGGAGCATCGCCCGGATGGCTCGAGACCGAGCTCGAGTTCCGCGCCGCCTCGCTCCGCGTCGAGAAGGAACGGATGCACCTCGCGCTCGTCTCGAACCGCCGCTGGGTCGAGCTGTCCGACGGATCGCTCGCGCAGATCTCCGAGGAGGTCGCGACGCTCGTCTCCGAGGCGCTCGCGACAGGAGCGAAGGATCGCGGCAGGCTCCCTCCGCACCAGCTCGGCCGGATCGCGCGCTGGATCGAGCTCGCCGATTCGCCGCGCGTTCACCTCCATGTCGAGCCCCAGGCCGCCGCGTTACGCCAGCGCCTGCGCGAGCTCGCGACGCGCCCGCGGCCCGTCCTGCCGTCACGTCTCGAGGCGAGCCTCCGTCCGTATCAGCTCGTCGGTCTCGCATGGCTGCAGCTCCTGAAGGAGCTCGGCGCGGGTGGCCTCCTCGCGGACGACATGGGCCTCGGTAAGACGCTCATGACGCTCGCGTTCCTCGCGCGGTGGAAGGACGACGGCGGCGAGGCGAAGAAGACTCCGTCGCTCGTCGTCTGCCCGACGTCGCTCGTCGGCAACTGGCTGCGCGAAGCCGCGCGCTTCACTCCGGACCTGCGCGCGATCGCATGGACCGGTGCCACGCGGAGAGACGTGAGCTTCGACGAGCATGATCTCGTCGTCACGACGTACGGCGTCCTCCGACGTGATGCAAACAAGCTCGCGAAGAAGCGCTTTCGCTGCGTCGTGCTCGACGAGGCGCAGAACGCGAAGAACCCCGCATCGGCGACGTCGCGGGCTGCGCGACAGCTCGATGCCGAGATGCGCCTCGCGCTCACCGGCACGCCGGTCGAGAACCGCCTCTCGGAGCTGTGGTCGCTGATGACGTTCGCCAATCCCGGGATGCTCGGGAGCGCGCGCGAGTTCGACGAGCGCTACGAGGGCCCGATCGGTGTTCGTCCGGACGGCGCCGTCGCCGCGGAGCTCCGCGCCGTGGTCCGCCCGTTCATCCTCCGGCGGACGAAGGCGCAGGTCCTCGGCGACCTTCCACCGAAGACGGAGGTCGAGCGCACCTGCGTCTTCGGTCTTCGTCAAAAGCGGGCGTACGATGCGCTCTCGCTCGCGGTGCGCGAGGCCGTCCGGCGCAACATGGATCGGCGCCAGGGCGCGCGCACGCAGCTCGCCGTGCTCACTGCCATCCTGCGGCTCCGTCAGATGGCATGCGATCCGCGCCTCGTCGATCCGAGCGCTCGTCCCGACGACAGCGCAAAGCGAGCGGCGTTCCTCGACCTCGTTCGCGAGCTCGTCTCGGAAGATCGCCGCGCTCTCGTCTTCTCGCAGTTCGTCGAGCTGCTGGCGCTCTGGCGTCAGGACCTCGACATGGCGAAGGTGCCGTACGAGTGGCTCGACGGATCGACGACGAATCGCGACGCCGTCGTCGATCGGTTCCAGAACGGGACGGCGCCGATCTTCTTCGTCTCCCTGAAGGCCGGCGGAGCGGGTCTCAACCTGACCGCCGCCGACACCGTCATCCACTGCGATCCGTGGTGGAACCCGGCCGCCGAGGATCAGGCGACCGATCGCGCGCACCGGATGGGACAGACCAAGCCCGTCACCGTGATTCGTCTGGTCGCTCGCGGGACGATCGAGGACAAGGTCGGCCTCCTCAAGAACAAGAAGCGGGAGCTGTCGGCTGCGATCCTCGGAGCACCGGGTGACGTCGGCGACGAGAATCCGCTCGGAGGTCTCACGAACGAGGAGATCGACGTGCTCCTCGGCGAGGTCGAAGGCGAAATCGACGACGACGAGCCGCTCGAGTCAGAGGAATAACTCTTCGACGTGACGAGCGGACGCGTCGAGCGCGGACCTGGCGCGTGCGAGCCGGGATCGCTGGTTGCACGCGCGTGATGCATGAACCGTTCGACGGCTCGCTTTCTGTGGCTGTCCTCGAGCGCGGTCGTGTTTGCGGCGTGCGGCGAGAGCAAACTGTCTCCGGACGTGTCCGAGGCGTCGTCGAAGGTCGTCTACGGAGACGACGATCGAAAGGATGTCTTCGAGGTCGGCGGACGCGTACGCGACCTCGCGACGCGCTCGATCGTCGCCATCCTCGACGACGACAAGCTCGACGAGTCCGATCCGTCGAATGTCCGCGTGCTCGGAGAGCCTGTCGGAGCTGCGCTCGGGCTCTGTCGGTCGGAGCGCTTCTGGAACGATCCGATGGCGGCGAGCTGCTCGGGGACGCTCGTTGCCGACGACCTCGTCCTGACGGCGGCTCACTGCCTCGGCGCAGGGATCCTGGCGCGGACGCCTGCCGGCGTGGCGCAGGCATGCAAGCAGCGGCGATTCGTCTTCGGCTACTACAACGACGGCCCAGGCGACATGCATCCGCTCACGTCGAAGGACGTGTTCTCGTGCACCGACCCCGTCGTCTTCCGCAAGCAAGGCGCATTGGTCGGGAACGAGCGTGTCGATCTCGATTTCGCGGTCGTGCGCCTCGACCGATCTGCCACGCCCCGATTCACGCCGGTGAAGCTCCGCCCGGATTCGAGTCAGCTCCTCGGCAGCACGCTCACCGTCCTCGGTTTTCCCTCCGGGGTGCCGCTCAAGATCGCTGGGAACGGAAGGGTGATGTCGGTCCGCCCAGAAGGCGACTTGTTCAGCGCCACCGTCGACACGTTCGCCGGGAACTCGGGCTCGGGGATCTTCGATTCGAAGACCCTCGAGCAGGTCGGTGTCCTCCTCGGCGGCGAGCCGGATTACGAACGAGAGGGCACGTGCTCGGTCGTCTCACGCTGCAGCGACACCGGCTGCGACGGCAGGCGGAGCGAGCGCATCCACCAGCTCGGTGTCGCCCTCAAAGTGTATTGTGCACAGAAGCAAGCGAACAAGGAGCTCTGCGCGGAGAACGCTGACCGCCTGTCGCCGGCCGTCGTGCACCGCCAGATCCCGTGACGGCGAGACCCGAGCCCCCACGGGCGCGCCCGTCCCACCGTCACCGTGTTCGGCTTCCCATTCGGGATCAGTTTTTCAGGACGCCGACGCAGCTGATCGTCTCTGCGCGCGTTCCCGTGTTGCCGCCGATCGACTCGAGCGCGTATTCGACGCGGACCTCGGCAGGGCCGACGTTGGTCAGCTGGAGGAGGTGACGATAGGACCCCGTCGAGCCGGTCTTGCCCTCGAGCGCGATCGCGTTCGCGAGCTGGCTCGTGGCTGTCAGCGGCGCATGGTCCAGACCGAAGTCCGGTCGACGCGCGGGCGCGCCGAGCACTCCGTCGGAGCCGAGGACCTTCGGCTTGGGACCGCTCAGGTCCAGCGAGAGGATGCCCGTGCCTTCGGAGGCCGTCGGCGGATTGTTCATGTAGTAGCTCTTCGAGAGACAGCGCATCGCGACGTCATGCGCCCCAACGTTCAGCGGCGCTGGCGCGGCGTAGTTTCCGGCGGTGCCCTCGAAGTGGCTCGCGGGCACGCGAATGCCGTTCGAGTCCACCTTCACGCGGATGTTGGCTGCTTGGAGGTCGCCCTCGCGAACAACGAGCGTCAGCTCCCCGAAGCGATTCGACATCGTGTGTTTCAGCAGCTCGTATGCGACCCCTCGATGCGTGCTGTCGATGAGCTCGTTGCCTTGCTCGTCGAGCAGCGTCGCCCACACCTTCGTGTTCGGCGTCTCGGGCGTCAGCTCGATCCGAACGTCGTCGAACGCATTCGCGCGGAAGCGATAAGCCCGGTACGTCGGCGACGACGAGTACGCGACGACGATCTCGTCGCCGTACTGGAGGAAGCCCGCATATTCGTCCGCACGGAGCTGCCGGATCTCGTCCTCGGAGCCAGAGAC
>JAEXCN010000316.1 GCA_023402175.1 Pseudomonadota bacterium
CGCGTTCGGGGGTTCGTCAAGGACCATGCGGCGGACGCGCGTCGGCGAACGCACACGCGCGTCCGCGACGCGTGGACGCGCGTGTTTTCGAGACGTGGACGTTCGAGCGATCAGTGCTCGTGCGCGCTCGTCGTCACGAGCTGCGCGACCATGTGCCGTGGGCCGTGTCGGAACAGCGAGATGGCGACGAGGACCACGAGCAGCGCGAGCGAGACGATCTCGATCGTCGTCGCGGGCTCGTGGGCCGCGATGTGGAGGAGCTCCGGCCGGTCGCGAGGAAGGAAGATGTTGACCACGCCGCCGAGGAGCGTCGGCACAATCATCATCGCCGCCGCGAACAACGCCGCGAGCCTCCTGCCATGAAGCGTCCGGAGGACTCCGAACGTCGTCAGGTTCGTCGCGGGCCCCGTGAGCAGGAACGCGATCGCCGCGCCGGGCGAAACGCCCTTGTGCAGCAGCACCGCGACGAGCGGTGTCGCACCGGACGCGCAGACGTACATCGGAATGCCGAGCGCCGCGAAGACCGGCACCTCGATCCACGGCGACACTCTCGCGACCGCTTCGCCATCGAGCAGCGGCTCCGCGAACGCAGCGAGCGCGAGGCCGATCATGATCCAAGGCATGGTGTGGTCGACCGTGTCGCCCAACCCGTAGCGCAGACCCGACGAGAGCCTCGCCTGCCACGACATCGCCGGCGCGCGCGCGGACGCCGGCGCAGGAGAGTCGACGAGAACGGGGTGACGATTGAGGCGCGTCACGCCGTAGCCGACGGCGACCGCAGTGATCACCGCTGCAATGCCTCGCACGATCGTCATCACGTCGCCGAGAAGCGCCCACGACACGAGGAACGTCGCGAGGCCGAGCTCCGGAGCGGCAACGAGCAGCGTCAGCGCCGCCGCGCGAGGCGCGCCCCGCGCGATCATCGACCGATAGAGCGGGAGCACGCCACACGAGCACACCGGGAGGACCGGCCCGACGATCAACCCGCGCAGCGACTGCGAGAACGTCCCTCCCTTGGACAGCCAGCCGAACACGCTCTGCGGGAGGAACGCATGCACGAGCCCCGACGCGACGTACGCGATGAGCAGCGCAGGCGCGCTCTCGAGAGCGAGCGTGACGAACGTCGGCCCCATCGCCATCTCGTGCGCGATTCGCTGCGCCGTCGGGTGGCTTTGCGAGACGACGAAGAGGATCGCCGCTCCGGCGAGCGCGCCGAGCGCCGGCGCGATCTGGAGCCCGCGCGCATGATGCGGATCCTGCTCCGACGATACGGAACCGATCGGAGCGCGACGCTCCTGCTCGTCGTCGTGCTCGTACTCGTACTCGCCCGACGGATCCCGCCGTGCCGCCGACGCGTGGTGGTGATGATGGTTCCACGCCACCGACGGCGGCGCGTGATGGATCAGCACGTGGAGCAGCGAGCCCGCGACGACCGCCTGTACGAACGAGAACACCGCCGCGCGCGTCCCATGGACGAGCTCGTCGCCGAGCTGCGATCCGAGCACCGTCGCGACTCCGACCAAGGCGAGCGCTCCGATCGCCAGCTTCGCGCCCCCGCGACGCGGCCGGAGCAGCCACCAGATCGCGAGGCCCTCGGGGATGCGATGCAGGACGACCGCAAGCCCGAGCAGCTCCGCGTGAGCGTGCGCCGCGTGATCGTGACCGTGCCCTTCACCGCTCTCGGCGAATGCCGAGCCGTCGAGGAACGCGTGCATCGCGATGCCGAGGAGCGCGAGGGCGAGCGCGGGCCGGTGGCCGGCAGCGTCTCCGCCGAGCGGGTCGTCGTGACGCGCGTGCCGCTTCTGCTCGAAGAGCATCGGCCCGAAGAGCCCGGCCGCTGCGCCGACGAACGCCCAACCTCCGCACGACAAGAGCGCGTGGGGCAGGATGTGGATCAGCGCGATGCCGCCGATCGTCACGATCACGAATCCGTCGACGAGGGCGAGCACCCACGAGCGTGCGCCGGCGAGGGCGACGATCCCTGGACCGAGAGCCAGCGCCACGATGCTGAGGACGAGGAGCGACAACGACGGCGCACCGTAGTCTCGCGAGGAGCTGGCTGGCAACGCGCTGGCGCATCGCTTACCCTTCCCTCGTGCGTTTCGCCGTCGTTCTTCCCGTCCTTGCCGGTTTCGCATTGCTCGCGACCGCGGCGTGCAGCGAGCCTCAACCTCCGAAGACACCGCAGAAGGAGGACGGCGTCCCCGCCAACTCCCTCTCCGATGCCCGGCTCCACGGCGACGACGAGAAGAAGGACGAGGAGACGAGCGAGTCCAAGCCCGATCCGACGCAGCCGTACACGACCAAGGTCGGCGAGGCGCCTGCTCCCGAGCCGGGCTCGAGCTCGGGCAAAGGCACGGCGAGCGGCGCGAAGCCGAACGGCGGGAAAGAGACGAGCGGCGGGGGCAAAGGGGTCGTCTCCCGCTCCGAGTGCGATCGCGTGATGGACCGGTACCTCGAGCTCGAGATCGCGAACAATCCGCAGCTGAAGGGCGTTCCGCCCGAGGTGATCGAGCAGGCGAAGCAGATGGCCCGCGAGAAGCACGGCGATGCGCCCTGCACCGCGACGCGTGCACAATACAACTGCGCGATGGCCGCGAGCTCGACCGCTGCTTGGCAGCGGTGCATGAAGTAGCGGACGACCCAAAGGGCTGAGCTCGGCCCCCGAGCGGGCCGCCGTCGACGGCTGCGCTTCCGCGCGATCCCACGGAGAAATGGGGCTCCGCGGCCGACGTCCGTCAAAACAGACCGATGTCCACCTTGACAGAGCGTCCGCTAAAGCGGATGGTATGTGGAGCCGGACAGCAATCCCGGAGGCCCGATATGGTCAAGAGCAACGCCGCCAACGTCATCGACCTCGAAGCATTCCGCCAGCGCAAGATGCTGCGCGAGGAGCGCCCGAGCGAGGACATGCGCATGGCGAGCGGCGTGCAGGCCCAGGCGATGGTCGTCCCGGTCTGGTTCTGTTGGGTCCCGATGTGGACGCCCATGTTCGGCTGACGAGCCCGTGAAATCCGTCCGCGAGAGCACTCCCCGGAAGAAGAAGGACGCCCCCGCGGACGAGGGCGCAGGATCCGCTTCGCCGATCGCGGACGACGCGACCGCACCAAAGCCCGCGAACGACGCGAAGGAGTGGGGTTACCCGACGGCAGAGGGCGAGGCATCCGACCTCGCGCCCGTCGTCGGGGCCAACCTTCGCCGGTTGCGGATGCGCCGCGGCCTCTCGCTCGAGAAGCTCTCGCAGCGTTCGGGCGTGAGCCGCGCGATGCTCGGGCAGATCGAGCTCGGGCAGAGCGCCCCGACGATCAACGTCCTCTGGAAGATCGCACGCGCGCTCGACGTCACGTTCGCTACGCTCATCCAGGCGCGCGAAGCCGGCGGAACGACGATCCTCCGGAAGAACACGGCGAAGGTCCTCACGAGCCACGGCGGGCTCTTCAGCTCCCGTGCGCTCTTCCCCTTCGATGGCCCGCGCCGCGCGGAGTTCTACGAGCTCCGTCTCGCGGCAAAGGCGACCGAGACCGCCGACGCACATGCTCCGGGTACCGTCGAGAACCTCGTCGTCGCCGAAGGACAGCTCGAGCTCGTCGTCGACCGTCCGGGCGGCCACTCCGAGACGCACCGCCTCGACACCGGCGACGCGATCGTGTTCGAGGCCGACGTACCACACGCCTACATCAACGTTGGCGGCAAGGAGTGCGTCATGTATCTCGTCATGACGTACGCAGACCAGGTCGAGTGAGCCGCAGCCCCATGTACTCATGGGGAACACGGACCGCGCCCGCTATGCTCACGGCCACACAGGAGGGGGCACCGTGAAACAGTCGTTCGCCGAGAGGATCCGGAGCGAGATCGAAGGGCAGAAGGTCGGTCCCGAGCTCCGCGCCCGCATCGACGAGTGGCTGCACGCCGACAAGGACTTCAACGTCTGGTTCCTCGTCACGACGAAGCGCGCGCTCGCGGACGACGAGCTCATGGCGCTCCTCGACGGCTATCGCGAGTCGCAGGAGATCATCGAGCACGCGTGGGAGCGCTTCCAGGAGAAGAAGGACAGCGAGATGCTCCTCGAGGGCATCACGCAGTCGATCCACCGGATGAAGCTCCTACAGGAACGGACGTGATCAGGCCACCACGCCGAGCCTCGTAAGGAGCGCGCCGACGTCCGGATCGCGCCCGAGGAACGAGCGATAGAGCACCGCAGGATCTTCCGTGTCGCCGCGCGAGAGGATCGCCTTCTGGAACGCGTCACCGACCTCGCGGCTGAGGATCCCCTTCTCGCGGAAACGTCCGAAGGCATCGGCCTCGAGGACCTCCGACCACTGATACGAGTAGTAGCCGGCGGCGTAGCCGTAAGCCGAGCCGAACAGGTGCGAGAAGGACGCGAGCATCGCGTACTCCGCAGGAAGCGGCGTCGGCGAGAACTTCGCGAACACGTCGCGCGCGAACGCCATCACGTCGCCGTGCTTCGATTCGTCGTATTCGGTGTGGAGCAGCAGATCGACCGTGGAGAAGCCGAGCTGCCGCATCAGCGCGTTCGCCGCACGGTACGTCCGCGCACGGAGCATGCGGTCCTTCACGTCCGCGGGGATCGGTTGGTTCGTCTCGAAGTGGCACGCGAACCGGTCGAGCGCGTCGCGCTCCCACGTCCAGTTCTCCATGATCATCGACGGCAGCTCGACGAAGTCGGAGACGACGCGCGTGCCCGCCATCGAGCGGATCGGGACGTCCGAGAGGAGGTGATGCACGGAGTGGCCGAACTCGTGGAACAGCGTTTCCACTTCCCGGTGGCTGAGGAGCGCGGGCTGCCCCGGCTTTCGCGGCGGCGTGACGTTCGCGACGATGACGGCGACGTTCTCGCGCTCCTCGCCGGTCCCGGGTAGCCGATCGACGACGCCGCCCATCCATGCGCCGTCGCGCTTCGTCTCGCGCGGGAACATATCGAGGTAGAAGCAGCCGAGCCGTTTGCCGGACTCGTCGCTCACGCTCCACGCGGTCGCGTCCGCGTGCCAGACGGGCGCGTTCGTATCGCGCTCGATCTTCACGCCGTAGAGGCTCGTCGCGATCTCGAACAGGCCACGGAGCAGCCGATCGAGCGGGTGGTACGGGCGGAGCGTCTCCTCGTCGAAGTCGTAGAGCGCGCGGCGCTGCTTCTCCGCCCAGTACGCGATGTCCCACGGCTCGAGCGGCTCGTTCTGCCCGCTCTCGCGCGCGAACTTCGCGAGCTCCTCGTTCTCACGAGCGAATGCCTTTTCGAGCTTGCCCTTCAGCATCGTCACGAAGTCGAGGGCTGCCTTGCCAGTCTTCGCCATCCGGTCGTCGATCGCGAGGTCGGCGAAGTGCGCGAATCCGAGGAGCTTCGCCTTCTCCTTCCGGAGCGCGAGCACTTCGCGGATGATCGGCCGGTTGTCCCACGTGCCGCTCGACGCGCGCGTGCTGCTCGCGCGGTACATCGTCTCGCGGAGCGAGCGATCGTCGGCGAACGACATCACCGGACCGTACGAGGGCGCCTGCAGCGTGAGGCGCCAGCCCTTCTTCCCCTTCTCTTCGGCGCTCTTCCGCGCCGCTTCCTTCGCACCTTCAGGCAGACCGGCGAGGCGCGCCTCGTCCTCGACGATCAGCTCGAACGCCGCCGTCGCGTCGACGACGTTCTGCGCGAACTTCAGCGTGAGCTCCGAGAGCGCGACGTCGATCTCGGCGAGCCGTGCCTTTCCCTTGTCGTCGAGCTCGGCGCCGTTCCGGCGGAAGTCCGCGAGCGTCTTCTTCAGGAAGCGCGCGCGCGCCGGGTCGAGCTGCTTGGCCGCATCCGTCTCCGAGAGCTCGCGCAGCGCGCGATAGAGCGGCGCGGACAGCATGATCTTGCTTCCGAACTCGCTCACCTTCGGCAAGATCTGGTTGTACGCGGCGCGCAGCTCCGGCGTCCCGAGGACAGCCTCGAGATGGCTCGCGACGCTCATCGCGTAGTCGAGCTCGCCCGTCGCCAAGTCAAGCGCCCCGAGCGTCGCCTCGTATGTTCGCGGTGCGGCACCGATGGCATCGAGCCTTGCCTGAGACTGCGCGATCAACGCATCGATCGCTGGCTCGACGTGCTCGGCGCGGACGTCGTGGAACGGAACGGGAACGGCGATGGAGGAGAGAGGATTGTTCGCGATCATCACACGCCTTGACGGGAGCCCGTGATAGAGGAGTGCGTGAGTCTACCGCACTCACACGATCGGCGCGTTCTCACCATGCCGCTCGCGCTTGTGACTTTGCGCAAGACAGGTACCTTATTCGCTGCAAAGTCAGTACCGAAAGGCAGGGAGAGCGCGTGCTTCGACGTCATGCCGGGGGGCAGTCTTGAATTTCCGACGCGGCCGAGCAGCCGCTGAACGGACCCTCGAGCGGCGCCGCCGCGAAGACGAGGCTCCTCGGTTGGCGGCTGTCTGCCCAGACCTCGAGTCGCTCCGACTCGAGGTGAGCGAGCGCCGGGGCGAGATCGGCATCGCCGAGGCTTCTCACATTCGACGCGTCGTCGTCGAGCACGCCCCCGCCCTTTTCCTCATCCCGTGCGGCGAGAGCTCGTGCCGTGACGGCGGCCACGACATCACGCGCGCCGTCCTCCGCGGGCTGGAGCAGAAGGCCACGAAGTACGAGGGCGACGATCCCTGCAGCGGTCAGACCGGCACCGCCCCGTGCGCACGCACCCTCGTGTTCACGGCGTACGCGACGTACAAGCAGCGCTGACCGCCGCGCCCCGCTTCACGGGGTTCGAGCGAATCGAGGCGAATCGAGCGAAGAGGCCCGACAGCCGTGACGTCGGGCCTTTTCAAGCACGGGGGCGATGATTATGACGCGGCTCGGAGAAGCCGCAGATGGGTAAGCATGCGTTCCAGGCCGAGGTCGGCCGGGTCCTGTCCCTCGTCATCAACTCGCTCTACTCGAACAAGGAAATCTTCCTCCGCGAGCTCGTGTCGAACGCGTCGGATGCGCTCGACAAGCTGCGGTTCCGTTCGCTGACGGAGCCTGCGCTGCTCGGGGGCGAGCCGCAGCTCGTCATCCGCCTGCGCGCCGAGCCGAGCTCGAACGTCCTCGTCATCGAGGACACCGGCATCGGCATGACCGAGGCCGAGCTCGTCGAGAACCTCGGCACCGTCGCGAAGTCCGGGTCCGCGGCGTTTCTCGAGAAGCTCGAGGCCGGCGCGAAGAAGGACGTCTCCATCATCGGCCAGTTCGGCGTCGGCTTCTACAGCGCCTATCTCGTCGCGGACCGCGTCGAGGTCGTCTCGCGCGCGGCCGGGACGGACAAGGCCTGGAAGTGGTCGTCGACCGGCCGGGACTCGTTCGACGTCGAGCCCGCCGAGCGCACGTCACGCGGAACCGAAATCCGCCTTCATCTGAAGGACGAGCACAAGGACATGCTCGAGCCGTGGCGCCTGCGCGAGCTCGTTCGCCGATACTCCGACTACGTCGCGTACCCGATCGAGCTCGAGACGCGGAACGAAGAGAAGCCCGAAGAGCCGCCGAAGCGCGAGACGATCAACCAGGGTAGCGCGCTCTGGCAGCGCCCGAAGAGCGAGATCACCGACGAGCAGTACGAAGAGCTCTACAAGCACCTGACGCACGACTGGGAGCCTTCGGTCGCGCGGACGCACTTCCGCGTCGAAGGCACGCAGGAGTTCGTCGGCCTCTTCTGGGTTCCGAAGAACCCGCCGTTCGATCTCGACGATCCGCGCAAGCAGCGCGGCGTGCGCCTGTTCGTCAAGCGCGTGCTCGTGATGGAGGACTGCGAAGCGATCCTCCCGCAGTGGCTTCGCTTCGTGCGCGGTCTCGTCGACTCGGACGACCTCCCGCTCAACGTCTCGCGCGAGCTCCTCCAAGAGTCGACGACGCTCAAGACGATCAAGAAGCAGGTCACGAAGCGCGTGCTCGACCTGCTCGACGAGATCGCGACGGACAAGCCCGAGGAGTACAAGGCCGTCTGGACCTCGTTCGGTCGCATCCTGAAGGAAGGGCTCGCGGTCGATCCCGAGTGGAACGAGCGCCTCGCCAAGCTGACGCGCTGGCCGACGACGGCCGGAGAGGACCTGGTCTCCCTCGACGAGTACGTCGCGCGGATGAAGGAAGGCCAGGACGCGATCTACTACGTCACCGGCGAATCGCGTGAGGCGCTCTCCGGCTCGCCGCATCTCGAGACGCTCCGCGCGCGTGGCTTCGAGGTCCTCCTCATGACCGACGCGGTCGACACGTGGGCGGCCGAAGGTCTAGGCGAGCACGCGGGCAAGAAGCTCGTGAACGCGATGCGCGCCGAGGTGAAGCTCTCGGCCGAAGAAGAGGAGAAGAAGAAGGAAGCCGGCAAGGAGCTCGAGCCGCTCGTCGCGGCGGCGAAGAAGGTGCTCGACGGTCGCGTCCGCGACGTCGCGGTCTCGAGCCGGTTGACCGAGTCTCCCGCGTGCCTCGTCCTCACCGGCGCCGCGATGCCGGCGCATCTCGAGAAGCTCCTCGCTCGCTCGGGCAAGGAGCTGCCGAAAGGGCAGCGCAACCTCGAGCTGAACCCGACACATCCGGCTGTGAAAGCGCTCGCGGCGCTCGCGGCGAAGGACGCGAACGATCCGAAGCTCGCCGACTGGGTCACGCTCCTCTACGAGCAGTCCCTCATCTCGGAGGGCAGTCCGCTCGACGATCCGAACGGCTTCGCCCGCCGCGTGACGGCGCTGCTGACGCAAGCGGTCGCCTGACGCCATCGCGCAGCCGCGGAAGGGCGCATCCTCGCACGGCACGCAGGACGCGCTCTTCCGGGCCCGAGGATCTCGACATCGCGTATGCAAGAGACCGCGAGAACCTCGCGCGTCACATGGTCGACCTCGGCTACATACGCGCGCTCCGGGGCTGACGACGCTCGCGATCAGTCTGCGAGCTTCGCCTTGCCCTGGCTCGCCAGGGTGAAGGCGACGAGCTTATAGAGGAGGCGCGCGCCGACGTTGCCGTCCCACTCGTCCGCTTCGTCGGAGAGGTTCGGCGCGACTTCGTTCAGGTCGAAGCCGACGATCGTCTTCCCCGCTCGGACGACCTCGCGGATGACGGCGATCGCTTCCTGCAGCTCGAGCCCGCCGGGCACCGGCGTGCCCGTGTGCGGGCAGTAGCGCGGATCGAGGCCGTCGATGTCGAACGAGACCCACACCTCGTTCGGGAGGGCGGCTGCGATCTCGCGCGCGATCTTCGCGAAGGCCTCACCCTCCATCTTCCGCCGCGAGATCGCGCGGTCGAAGAAGACGCTGACGCGCTCGCCCTGCGATTCGCAGTAGTGGACCTCCGCCTCGCAGACGTCGCGGATGCCGACCTGCACGAGCTTCTGGATCTGCGGTACGCCCTCGAGCACGTTGTGCATGATCGAAGCGTGCGAGTGCGTGAAGCCCTCGTACGCCTCACGCGTGTCCGAGTGGGCGTCGAAGTGGAGCACGCCGAACGGCCGTCCGAGCGCCTTCGCCATCGCACGAAGCGCGCCGTACGGGACGGAGTGATCACCTCCGACGACGCCGACGATCTTCTTCGCAGCGAGAAGACGGCTCACCTCGCGCTCGACGTGCTCGTTGACCTTCTCCGACAGCGCGTTCACGCGCGCGAGCGCCTTCGCGAGCTCGGGATCGTCGCCCGCGCCGCCTTGCTCGATGACTTTCTCCGCGACCGCCTTCCCTTCCTCGTTCCAGGCCGCGACCTCGGGCGGGATCGGGAGCATGTGGATGCCGTGCTGGTACGGCCGATCGACGTCGAGATCGAAGAGGTCGACCTGCTTGCTCGCTTCGAGGATGGCCCGCGGTCCTTCGGCCGCGCCGCCGCCGTACGACGTCGTCGCTTCCCAGGGAACGGGCACGAGGACGACGAGCGACTCCGCCTCGCAGTGCGGGAGGCCGAAGATACCGGAGCCGGGCTGGGCCGGTGCGTTCGGATCGAAGGACATGCGCCCTCACTAGCACGACGGCCGCACGATGGACGGCGCAGCGGCAAGCACGACCGCCGAGCACCGAGCACGACTGCTCGACGTCCAAGACGTGCCCGGCGTGGCAGCAAGGCAGCAACATCGGTCGAAGCGCGTCCACGCCGAGCGTCGGACCGGCGGCTCGCTCCGTGGATCGATCCCTGCTCGAACGCGCCCCTCCAGCTACCGGAGGAGCAGCGCATGAAGGAGTTGCGATTCGGGATCTCCGCGGCGGTGGTGCTAGTGGCCCTTGCCGCGGGTTGCAAGAAAGCCGACGTGTCCCAGAGCAGCGCGATGTCCGCAGCGAAGGAGGGACGCCCGTCGGAGCGGCCGCTCGTCGAAGCGGTGCCTGTCCCGCCCGAGAGCAGGGACTTCATCGTGAAAGCTGCCCAGGGCAACCTGCTCGAGATCGCGCTCGGCCGGCTCGCGCTCGCGAGAGGAGCATCACCCGCGGTCAGGGAGTTCGGCATGCGGCTCGTGGCCGATCACTCGCAGGCCTACGGGGAGCTCAGGCAGCTCGCGGCGAAGCGCGGCGTGCACCTACCGAGCGAGCCGAGCCCGTCGGACAAGATGATGATCCAGAGCATGGCAGGCCTCGTCGGACGCGCGTTCGACAGAGCATTCGCCGACCACATGGTGCAGGATCACGAGCGCGCGATCGCCGACTTCCGGAGGGCATCGAGAGAGCTGCGCGATCCGGAGCTTCGTGAATGGGCCGCGAAGATGGTCCCTGTCCTCGAGAGCCATCTCGCGCAGGCGAAGCAGGTGAAGGCCGCGGTCGACCGCTGAACGCGCCGACTCACTCGAAAGCATGATCGAAGCGCACGGCGTCGAGAGTCGGGGCCGTGGCAGCCCGGGCTCGACGGGACGACGGCCGGCCGCGCTTCGTATCGAGTGCTATGATTCGACCCATGGTCAGCGCGTTTGCTCGCCTTCGCTCGGTCCTGATCGCAATGACGTTGGTCGCTGTCGGCGAGGGCTGCACGGCTGCGACGACCTCGAATGCCGAGACCGCGAGCGCGACGTCGCCCCCCGCGGCGCCTCGCGTGCTCATTCAGGCCCTCCTCTTCGATGCTCCGCCGAACTGGCTCTCGTCGATCGGCGTGAATCCGGCGACGGCGAGCTTCGAGGAGCTGTTCACGCAGGCAGGCGCGCGTCACGTCGCGACTCCGACCTTCCTGGCGACGAACGACGCGGTCGCGTCCATGCACCTTCCCGGCGCCGCGGAGAGGGCATCGAGCGCAGGTGACGACCCGCTCGCGACGTACCAGCTCGACGTCACGCCGCACGTCGTCGACGCGGAGCGCCTCCGCCTCGAGGTGGACCTCACGATCGGCGGAAAAAACGCAAAGACGACCGTCGTCATCGACCACGGGCAGCTCATCGTCCTGCCCACCGAGCTCGTCGTCGACGACCGCCCGTTCATCCTCGTCTTCCGGCCGAACATCATACGGAGCGACGCCGATCTGCAGGCGATCTACGAGCGAACGAAGGCCCGGCGGCCCTGACCGGCGACCTCAGTCTCATCCGCGAGCTGGCGCGTTCGTTGCAGCCCCAACGATGCCCGCGGTCCGGACGAGCGTAGCTTCGCTCGAGCTTCGGCATCGTGCGCCGCCGGCGTGTCCTCTCCCTCCCCATACCCGTTTTCGATGAGGGCAGTCTCCCGCAAGCGATGACACGATGCATCGCCGCTCCGAATCGGCGCAGGCGATTTCCCAATCCGGGGGCGACCTCGATACGATCGGGATGGTTCGATGCTGCGCGATCCCGCTCGCATGCTGCTCTTGGGTGCTCTCGTCGTCCTTTCCGCGTGCACGCGGAAGGACACGCCGGCTCCCGACGCGCCGTCGCTCGGACCAGCCCTCCTGCCGACCGCCGCTGCCGCGAATGCCGCTCCAGCGCTCCATCCCCTGCCGGCCCCTGCGAAGGCGGGGCATCGCTTCGTCGGACGATGGCTATCGGACGGGAGCGGCATGCGCTGCTCGTGGTCCGGCAGCTACGTCGTCGGGCGCTTCACGGGAACAGGCATCTCCGCGCGCATCAAGGACGAAGGCTTCAACCTCTTTCAGGTCGTCATCGACGGCGAGCCGAAGAAGGTCCTCACGACGGACAAGGCAAAGGGTGAGCACGTCTACCAGCTCGCCGACGGTCTCGCCGACGGCGTCCACGAGGTTGCGCTGCATCGGAGGACCGAAGCCAAGGTCGGCGAGGCGGTATTCTACGGGTTCGAGCCCAAGGAGAGCGGCAAGCTCCTCCCCCCATCGCCCGCGCCGGAGCGACGCATCGAGACGATCGGCGATTCGATCACGACGGGCTACGGCAACGAAGGCCCGAGCGCTGCATGCGGCTACGTCAACAGCCAGCAGAACGAATACGCGACGTACGGCGCGATCGCAGCGCGCAACCTGAACGCGGACCACACGACGATCGCCTGGTCCGGCAAGACGCTCCACGAGATGAAGGAGTACTTCGACAAGTCGTTCCCGCAGCGTCCTGAAGGACCTCGCTGGGACTTCTCGCAGTACCAGCCGCAGGTCGTCGTCGTGAACGTCGGGACGAACAACTTCGCGACCGTCGATCCGGGCGAGGCACGATTCGTGCGGCTCTATCGCGAGCTGATTCACGCGGTCCGGGCGGCGTACCCGAAGGCGTTCATCGTCTGCGCCCTCGGACCGATGCTGAGCAACGTCTACCCCGAAGGACGCAACAGCCTGACGCAGGCACGGAAGTACATGAAGGTCGCCGTCGCAAAGCTGAAAGAAGCCGGGGACACGAACCTCGAGTTGCTCGAGTTCCCCGAGCAGAACCACGCCGACGGACTCGGCTGCGGATTCCATCCGAGCCTCAAGACACACAAGCTCATGGGGGATCGACTTACGGCTTTCATCAAGGAGCGCATGGGATGGTGAGGGCGATGGGACTCGACTCGATGCGGACTGGCCTCGCGTGCCTTGCGCTGGCGACGCTGGCCTCGTGCTCGCAAGCGAAGACCGCGCCGCAGAGCGCGCGTGACGGCTCGCCGGACAGCGCGACCGCCACGACTTCGACGACGACCGCCGCAGACGCGCCGATCGCCGATGCAGGCGCGCCTGTCGTCGAGAAGGCGGCGAGCGCGAAGCAGGAAGAGACGAACGCGGACGTCCTCGCGTACATCAAGAGCAAGCTGCCGAAGGGCGGCAGCGTCGAAGGCGATTCGCCGAAGATCAAGCACAAGGTCCAGCCCGGCGAGTCGATCGCGACGATCGCCGCAGCGTATCTACCCGTCACGGAGTGGTATCGCGCCGAGGAGCTCGCCGCGGGCATCGGCAAGACGAACGCGAACGTCTCGCCCGGCGCGACGATCACGATCCCGCGTCCGCTCACGCGCGTCCTCCACGATCCGAAGGAGGACCGCCTCGGCTGGCCGGAGGACAAGATCCTCCGCGGCGTCTTCGTCACCGGCTCGTACGCGAGCATCAGGTGGGCGGACACCGTCGAGAAGGTCGCCGATCACGGGCTGAACGCGATCGTCCTCGACGGCAAGGACTACGAGGGGTACGTCAACTACCCATCAAAGGCGAAGATCGCCATCGAGAGCGGCGCGGTCCGCGAGAAGAACATCCCCGACCTCGCGCGCGCGATCCGCTATGCGCACTGGCACGGCGTCCGCGTCATCATCCGCATCCCGTGCTTCCACGATCCGTGGGCGGACAAGCGCCTGCCCGGCGCGCGCCTCTCGCTGAAGTACACGCCGACCGGCAAGCCGATTCACGTCGATTGGATCGATCCGACGAACACGGAGGCGCAGGACTACGCCATCGAGCTCGCGAAAGAAGCGATCGAGGCAGGCGCCGACGAGATCCAGCTCGACTACGTCCGCTTCCCCGTCCATCTCTCGACGAAGGTGGCGATGCTCCCGCAGCCGCACGAGCGCGCGCCGATCATCCGCGACTTCGTCAAGCGCGTGCACGCCGTCACGCAAGAAGCGGGCATCCACCTCTCTCTCGACTTCTTCGGCGTCGCGGCGACCGGCGAGCGCTCCGACATCTTGGCGCTCGGCCAGGACATCGCGACCGTCGCTCCGCACGCCGACGCGATCAGCCTGATGACGTACCCATCCCACTACCACAAGGGGTACATGGGCTTCAGCAACCCGGCCGATCACCCGGAGATCATCGGCATCGGCAACAAGATGGCGATCGCTCAGCTGAAGCCCACCGGCGCGAAGACGATCTTCCGCACGTGGCTCCAAGCCTTCCCTCTCGGCGTCACGAAGTACAACTCGCAGTACCTGCTCGCGCAGGCGAAGTCCGCCGAGACCTCGGGTGGGCACGGCTGGCTGATGTGGAGCCCCGCGTGCGAGTACAGCCAGGTGTGGAACGGCTGGCCGAGCAAGAAGAAGCAAGAGGCGCAGGCCCAGGCGAGCGCGAAGTAGCCCAGGCGAGCGTGAAGTAATCCAGGCGAGCGCGAAGTGGCCCCCCGTGCCCGCCGAGCGCTCGAGGCTACGATGCCGTGCTCGCGCCGGCGCCGCGAAACGTATTCAGCTGATAAGCTGAGCGCGATGCTTCGTCGCGCGCTCACGCCCGCCGGCTTCGTCTTCGTGCTCGCGTTCGCCGCGTGCAACTCGCGGCAGTCGACGTCGGCGGCGCCCGCCGCGTCGGTCGCAACGGCGCCGCCTGCACCCGTCGCGAGCGCCCCCGCGAAGGCGAAGCCTGCCGCGCCGAAGCCCAATCCGTGTCCGCCGACGCCGCCGGGATCCGTGAGCGATGACGACGCGCCCGTGTTTGCTGGTGCCGGCGCGCCCGTCGAGCTCGTTCCTTGGCTCGAGGCGCGGGGCATCTCCCGCGCGAGCGCGATTGCGTGGTACGCGCGCCAATACGGCGATGACATCGGTCACGCCGAGGCGGTCTTCGCCTATCTGTCGTGCAGTCCCGTCACCGTCGGCGACGCGGCCGAAGAGGCGCTCGCCTGCGAGACTCCGCTCACATACGGCTGGATGCAGGTTCGCGGGCTGGTCCTCGTCGTCCGGAAGAAGCGCATCACGCCCGTGCTGGACGTCGGCGTCGCGATGCGTGCCCTCGATTGGCCGGACATGCGCCACCTCGATCTGGCGCTCGCCTTCGAGCCCGGCGGCCGGGCAGTGACGCTGCACGAGCGCGCTCCTGAAGGCGCTCTCCTCGTCGAGGCGCCGAGCGTGTGCCGAAAGCGCGAGGCGCTCCTCGATGCATGCGAGGAGGCCCTTGCGAAGGGTGTCGAGCCGCCGGAGGCGTGTCCCTTCGCAATCGACGGCGCCACCGGTCAGCGTCGGCTCATCCGGGGGACCCCGATCGCGACGCCATTCGGCGACGGCAAGGCCCAGCTCCATGGCTGTGACGCGGCGCGGGCCGAGCTACGGCGCTCGGTCGACGAGATGAAGCGCACGCCCGGTGACCCGATGGCGAAGGAGGCTCGGGATGCGCTCGCGTTCATCCAGCGCACGTGCAACGCGCTCGGGCGCTACGTCTGGAAAGGCGACCGCTTCGTTCGCGAGCGCACCAGCGCGCCGGCACAGTCGGGCGCGTCGTCCCTCTGAACGTCCCCTCCGAACGTGCCTCGAACGTTCGCCATGGGCCTGTCGTGCTTGTGTCCTCGTTGACTGAACTAGGAAAAAACGGCGCGAACGCCCACCGGCCAGGACGCCCTCGGACTCGATGCACCGACGTCGACGGACGAAGACGAGCAGCAGCACGCCCAGCGAGCGCAGTAGCTCCCCGCGCGTACGCAGGGTAAACCGTCCTCGTGACGAAACACGCCTCCTGCGTCTTCTGTGACATCGTGGAGAAGAAGATCCCCGGACACGTCGTGCTCGAGGACGACGACGTGGTCGCGTTCCTCGACGTGAAGCCGCTGTTCGTCGGTCACGTGCTCGTCGTTCCGCGTAAACATGTCGTGACCTTGCCCGATCTCCCGCTCGAGAGCGTCGGTCCGTTCTTCGAGCGCGTCCAAGCGATCGCCCGCGCCGTACCGGAGGCGCTCGGCTCGCAGGGAACGTTCGTAGCGATGAACAACATCGTCAGCCAGAGCGTCGCGCACCTGCATTGCCACGTCGTCCCGCGCACGAAGGGCGACGGGCTGAAGGGCTTCTTCTGGCCGCGCACGAAGTACCAGAGCGAAGACCAGATGCGCGAGACAGCCGAGACGATCCGCCGCCACGTCGGGGTCTGACCGCCGCACGCTGACGAGCTGCTCGTCAGCAGGAGGAGCGGACGACACCGCGAGCATGAAGACGGGGCGGTCGCGTCGGCATCGGTTCGCGAGCGGACCGCGGTTGAGGGCGGAAAGCGAAAACCTCGAGCCCCCGACCGCGTCCGCGCACGCTCGACGCGGAGCGATGCGGGCTCGTAGTTGCGCGGGAGACTTACTCGCCGTCGCGCAGCGGGTCGCGGTGCATCCGCACTGGCTCGCGCCTGCGCTGTGAGACGACCCGCTGGGGCAGATGCTGACGAACAGGGCGATCACGTCAGGAGCAGCAATGCTTCGCGAATGATCCTCTCGAGGGAAGCGTCCTTGCCGAGCCTCGCCTGGAGCGTCGCCACGGCTCGGAGAATCTCGGGCTCCCGGAATCCCAATGAACGGAGCCCCTGCGCCGCCGTGTCGAAGCACGCCGACGGCGGTGCGCCGTACTTGTCATGTCGCAAGTACTTGTCATGCCGCAAGTGGATGCGCGCGGCCACGTGCTGGCGGCCGAAGACCTGCTCCGCGTAGTGCTGATTGTGCGCGCGGCACCTGACTCGGAGGTTCTCTGCGTCGTCGCTTCCGCCGAGTGCCTTCGGGTGAACGTGGTCCAAGCTGCGCTTGCGGCGCGACGGGCTCGATGGAGCTCACCACGTCCGGTCGCGGAAACCGCGAGGCGATCATCGCTTGCACCTCACGCGTGCTCTTCCCGATCGCTTCGCGAAGGAGGTCCTCGTGGTTCTCCTCGGTGAGGTGATCCGAAGCACGTAAAGGGCGCTCAGATGGACTGCGCCGCGTCCGAGCAACGCGAGCGCGCGCGGGAACTGCCGAACGACGCGCGCCACGGCGATCCGACGGTGAGCCTCCCCCTCGCTCATTCCAAGTTTTCGAATACAGAAATCCCACACCGATGAATATGCGTACTCGTGATCGAGCCGCCGCACCTCGACTTCGCCGAGATACTCGAGGAGGCGCGCCTGCCAGACGTGTCCCTTGCCAACGTGCGCGCTCAGCCGAGCGAGCAGCTCGTCGTTCGTGAGGTCCCCCAACTTCTGCATGCTCCGCTCATAACGCGCAGATCTCGGCCTGGCGCAGAGGCCCCGCCTGCAAGCGACCGACCACCGGTTCGCCTCGCGAGTCGTCCGCCGCGCGAACGCGAAGCAGGCAGCCGCTGGCCAAGCGCACGCCCTAGTTTCTCGAACACCTGGCGCCCTCGATCCGCTTAACAATTCGAAGACCGTCAAGTACAAAATACAAAATAGAATTACTGCAAATGGCATCTTCCGTTTCGTCGACGATAACGGGCCGACGCGATGTATCACGAGGGTCGTTCGCGCCTCCGCGCGCGATTCTGCGGCGAGACGCTCACCATCGTCGGCCGCCAGGTCGCCGCGCCGTCCGTACTGCCTGACGGCGTCGCCGTCCGTTACGAGCCACGTGCAAGCCGGAGTGCCACGCCGTCGAACCAAACGAACGCGCCCGCGGAGATGGAACGAGCGGCTGGCGCATCGATTGC
>JAEXCN010000369.1 GCA_023402175.1 Pseudomonadota bacterium
GCCTAAGCCTGACTCTTCGCGAAGCCGCCAACCGAACGACTGACAAACGACGACCCGAAAGACGACCGACCTGTTGACGTCCCTCATAGAAGGGAGACAGGGCGACAGGGAGATCAGAGGGAGGGGCTTCCTCTCATTGTTCACCTGTACCCTCGTCGGGCCCTCGGCAAACGTGAAGGCTCGCGAGCCGCACTTCGTGCTGTGGCTCGCGAGCCTTCACGTTTACCTCGGAAAGGAAGATCTCACTTTCGAGCTCCATCCTTGTTCCGCAAACGGTGCGCTCTCCAAGCTTTGTCCCGAGACCTTCGGGAGGAGAAGATCGGCTCGACTTGCCGGCATACACGGCTGTCCGGCTCGCACGCGCGCTCTTGTGACGATGAACGCTGCCACGTCACGCGTGCCGCTCTCCGTCCGAGCCCCGCCGCCGGCAAGGACGCTAGTGCCTGTGCGGAACAAGCTCGCCGGATGGCAGGGAGGCTCAAATTTGCGAGCAAAACGCGAAAGCGTTTTGCGAGAGGCGACGAGGGTCCAGGTCGGAACCGAAGCAAGGCCGCTCCCTCTCGGCTCCCTGTCTTCATGTCTCCCTGTTAATCTTCTTCTCGAAAGGCCTTCATCGCTGCGACTGGGCCTTCGCGCTGCGCTGGGCCTGACGAGCTGCGACGCAACGAGGCCAATGGTCAGCGCCGGCGCCAAGCGAGGGTGCATTCAAAAGCACTCGGCCGGGCGCTCGCCGCCGAGCATGTGCTCGACGCGAGGGCCCGGCCAGAAGTGAGCTCAGTGCGTGTCGTCCGCGGTCAGTGCGTCTCGTCCCAAGCCTTGAAGGCGCTCGTTCGCAGGCGATCCATGAACTTCGCCGTGATGACTTCGCGGAAGAAGAGCTGGTTCAGCGCTCCATTCACGCAGGTCTTGTAGCCGGAATTTCCACCCTGATACGAGGCCGTGAAGCTGCACGGAATCTCGGGGATGGTGACGGTCTCTTCGCTTTCGACGTCGTAGAGCCGGTTCTTCACGCCGCCCGGCCAGAAGACCTCCACCATGCCCTTCGACTCCTTTGCTCCGAGACCGAAGCTCTGGACCATCGAGTGCTGTCCGGAGTGACCCGAGCCGGCGAGCACGGGCGCCATGGCGGTCTTTCCCTTCTTCGGCGTGAATTTCACGATCGCGCCGATGCCGTCACGGTTCACCCGACCTCCTGTCGTGAGGTCCTTGGTCCCCTTGACGCCGACCTTCACCCAGCCGTTGCCGTTGGAGGCACTGCTGAGCTGCACGCCCATGTAGCCCTCGTCGGTATCGCGGCCGGCCCACTCGTATTCGAAGGGACCGATCGGGAAGAAGTTGGGCGCGACGAGCGCGACGGCGTCGAACGGGCTGCCCCACTTCTGAACCGCCGGAACGAGCGGCATGTTGGCGGGCACGTAGTGACCCGACACGTGGACGATGTCGACGAAGCCGTCGTTGTTGAGGTCGCCGAGCGCCATCGAGTTCACGTCGCCGCGCGCGACCTTGTCGGCGCTCGAGAGCGTGGCGTCGCGATCCCACGTCATCTTGGCGTTTCCGTCGTTGGACAGGATGATGCCGGGGTTGTCGCACGTGATGAACGGACCGACGTCCAGGTTGCCGTAGAAGGCGATATCGGTGTCACCGTCGTTGTCGTAGTCGACCATCCCCGAGCTCCACCCGAACGGTGAGGCGACGAGGTCTCCGACTCCAGGATTGACGAACTTGCCTGTCTCCGCGCCGAGACCGAGGAACCAGCGGGAGGTCGAATACCCTGGCGGCGTCGGCATGCCGTACTGGTGCACGAGGTAGTCGCCGACCGTCGTCGCGAACAGGTCGAAGCGACCATCGCCGTTGAGGTCACCGATGGAGATGCCCATCCACTGCGAGGCCTGGTTGGTCCCGGCCTGCTGCGTGACGTTCGTGAATCGACCGGTGCCGTCGTTCCGGAAGATCTGGAGGAAGCCGCGATCGATCCCGGCGAAAGCGGCGGGGGGATAGGCCGCCTGGTCGTCCGCGTGGATGATGTCGAGGTCGCCGTCCTGATCGTAGTCGACCATCATGCTCGACCAGGAGATCGTCGAGTCCCCCGGCGGCACGTTGTGCAGCGTGAGGATCCCGGAGGTCGCCGAGACGTCCTTGAAGACGTTCCCGCCCTGGTTCAGGTAGAGCTGATTCGGGTGGTTGTACCCGAACGGGTTCGTGAAGACCGCGTCCTGGCGGACCCAGTCGAACGTGTTCGCAACGAAGATGTCGATGAGGCCGTCGTTGTTGATGTCGCCCATCGAGCACGACGAGTGGCCCAGCGGGCCGCCGCCGATCTTTGCCGAGCCGGTGATGTCGGTGAAGGTACCGTCGCCGTTGTTGCGGAACAGGCGATTGTTCTCCATGCGCCCGAGGACGAGGAGGTCGGCGTCGCCGTCGTTGTCGATGTCACCGTGGCAGACGCCCGTTCCGTCCATCTCGACGGCGCTCACGCCCGCCGCCGCGGCGACGTCGACGAAAGCCAGCTGTCCCGTCTGGGCCTGCAGGTTCTTGTAGAGGGAGTGCCCGCGGCCCGGACCGTTCGTGACGAACATGTCGACGTCGCCGTCGTTGTCGTAGTCGAGAAGCGCGACGCCAGGCGCACCGCGGTACTTCAGCGGCATCTGGTTGTTCTCGAGGTTGCTGTAGAACGGCTTGATCTTCACCGCGTCGTACGCGCCCTTGATCGTGGAGGGCGCACGCCGGTACGTGATCCCGAGCTGGGTCGTCACGTCCGCGAACTTGACCGGCGTTTTGGCCGGTGGCCGCAGGAACGTCGAATCGGCGGCGGGCACCATCACGAGATCGTCGGCGGACGCCATCGCGGGCGTGAGCACTGCTGAGGCGAGGATCGCCCAGCGAAGAGAACCGAGTACAAGACGCGTGTTGAGATTTCTCATCGAGCACCCCTCGACCGCCGGCAGTTCGGCGCTCGTCGGGCTTAGCGACGAACGTGCCATCACGCTTTTGTGGTGTTCGCACCGTACGCGGCGCATGTCGCGCGCTCTCGATGGTTCATTTGAAGCGACGAGCGTTCGTCAGCGCTTCGCCACGCGCGTCCACACGTGCGGCGAAGCGCCCGAGATTTGCGGCAGCCGGCGCGGCGAGTGTTGCATTTGGTACACCTGTTTCAAATGAATCAGTCGGTATACCGATGCGGATTCCATGGATTTAACCGCCTCGTCGGAATCCCGCTGTAGAGCGCTTCGACCATCGAGCACCCGACGTTTGGGCCCTCTCGGGAGTACGGCACGGCGCTCGCAGAGGCGACGGGGTCCCGATCCTCTGGGAGGGCTTCATGGCAAAGCGTTCGCGTATTCGTCATCACCTCGCTCCTTGTGTCGCTCTTGGGGTGACCGTCCTCTCTTCCGGCTGCGTCGCAGAGCAGGAGGAGGAGGAGCCCATTGGGGTGACGGAACAAGCGGCGACGTCTCCGTCTGCATCCACGTTCCCGGCGACCTACGCGCGGCAGTGGATGACCATGCTCGCGAACAGCATCAAGGGCGACGGAAGTCACCCCGTCGTCGCGGCACGTCAGTACACGTATGGCGCGATCGTGATCTACGAATCGGTCGTCAACGGCATGCCCGGCTACCGATCTCTCGGCGGGCAGATCAACGGGCTGGGTGAGCTGCCGAAGCCCCAAGCCGGCAAGCAATACGACTGGCCGACCGTGCTCGCCCAGACGATGCATCGGGTCATCACGGAGACGTACATCTATCCGCTCCGCGTCTTCTTCGAGTTCACGACGCTCACTCAGGCGGCGCTCAACGAGCTCGGCCCGGCGCAGATCGGCTACCGTCGCGTCGACGGCGTCCCGGAGCAGGTCATGAACGACTCGCTCGCCTACGCCAACGTGCTGGCGGACTCCCTCATTCAGTGGGTCACGTCCGACGGCTATGCGGAGGCGCGGTTCAAGGGCTGGATCCCGCCGACCGGCCCGGACAAGTGGGTGCCGACAGGCTTCAGCGACACGGACAAGGTCGCAAATCCCGAAGAGCCGTGGTTCGGACAGATCGTTCGGCCTGTCGTCATGACGTCACCGAGCGAGTGCGCGCCGCCTGAACCGCCGCCGTTCTCCACGACCCCCGGCTCGGAGTTCTACGAGGCGGCAAAGGAAGTCTACGAGACAGAGGTGAACATCACGGACGAGCAGCGGGAGATCGGCGCCTTCTGGGCAGACGTCCCGAAGGCCTCAGCGACCCCGCCGGGCCACTGGCTCGCGCTCGCAACGAAGTACGTCCGAGCCGGCACCCTGGCGCAGGCTGCCTATGGCTACGCGCAAGGGCTCCTCGGGGTTCACGATGCTGCAATCGCGGTCTGGAACGAGAAGTACCGTTCGAACCTGCTCCGGCCGGAAACATACATCCGCCGGCACATCGATCCGAACTGGACCCCGACGTGGGCTACCCCCAAGTTCCCGTCGTACACCTCGGGGCACTCCGGCTTCTCTGGAGCGGCGTCGCGTCTGATGAAGGTCGCATTCGGCGAGTCGCAGCCGATCGTCGACGACACCAAGCTCCGCCGTGGCTACGGGCCCAGGACATTTGCCACCTGGGATCAGGCGGCCGAGGAAGCCGCGGACTCGCGCCTGTACGGCGGCATCCACTATCGGTTCGACAACGACGCCGGTCTCGTCAGCGGTCGATGCGTCGCCGCGAAGGCGATGGAGCGCATCCACTTCCAGTGATCTCGGACGGCGATTCGTCGCCGACGCGCACGAGCGATCGGTCTCGGAAGCGGTCCTCTCTCACGATGTGTTTTTCACGAGTTGCACGGAAAAGAAGTATCAACCGGTAACCGTTGAAAGCACGTCGATGCAAAAGATGACGACTTTCTCGTGACCGATTGCCGCGGCTGTGACTAGTCTCTGCCGCGAACGCAGCAACAGGGGCAGTGACTCATGGCGATGATCCAGACGGGTTCGGTAGCCAACGAAGCGAACATCTGGGCGGCGGCGCCGCCGCCCTCCGAGGCTCTCACCGCGACGACCGTGGTGAGCGTCGGAGAGATCCCAGCTCTCGCGACCGTCGAGGCAGGCGGCGAGAAACACGTGCTCGGTCTCGTCCGAGACTTCTCGCGTCATCCTCTGCTCACGAAGTTCCTCGCCCAGCAGCCGCGCGGGGTCCAGCTCAGCTGGGTCCGCCTCGGCCCGATGGAGGTGCTGGAGCCGCACGTGCATCCGATCGACTCGATGATCGTGATCACGACCGGCTCCGGTGTGCTGCTCGGAGGCAATGCGGAGGCACCGCTGACGAGCGGGGACGTCGTTCTCGTCCCGCGAACCTGTCCGCACGGTTTTCGAGGCGCCGCTCCCGAGGGCTTCACCGCGCTCTCGTTCCAGTTCGGCGAGCGGAGTCTCTACGGCAATGCCGAAGATCCGCTCGTCCGCTTTCTCGACGAAGCGCCGCTTCCGGCGGAGAAGGTCGTCGACATCGACACGCTGCTCTCGAACAACGCGCGGTATCGGAAGCGCTTCGAGCGCTTTCTCGAGGCCGAGTTCGTCGTCACGCCGTGGCTCCGCGCGAAGGAGCGCCGCTCTTCGTTCCTCCGCTACCTGCGGCTCTGGTCGGACGCGTTCCAGCGAATCCTGTTCTTGCGTGTCGTGTTCACGGAGCATCCGACGCACGCCGCTCTTGCCCATCAGCACCTCGCCGAAGAGTTCGGGCACAACGCCATGCTCGACTCGTCCGGTGCGACGCGGCCGGCGTGGGACGCGGCGTACGAGGCAACGCTCGCGTGGTTCCAGTGGAAGCTGCTCAGGTCGAGCGATCTCGAGCGGATCGTCCTCGTGAACCTCGTGACGGAAGGGGCCGCCGACGAGTTCTACAAGACGCTCTCGAGCGAGCTCGATCCCGAGAGAACGTCACCACACTTCAAGGCGCACGACGGCGTCGACTGCGCCCACGAGCAGATGGGGCTCGAGCTCCTCGTCGGTCTGCCCGAGCGCCAGTACGCCGAGCTCGCGAACCTCCAGCACCAGGGCTGGGAGATGATGACCCGCGTCATTCACCGAGGAGCCGAGCTGGCGCGGTCCTCCGTTGCCGACGATCGAGTCGACGCTCGGTCTTGAACATGCGCACTCTCCAGATCGCTCACTATCCGTATCCGTCCCGGCGGATGCCCGTCCTCGCATCGCGCGGCGTCGTCGCGACGAGCGAGCCGCTGGCTGCGCAGGCCGGCCTCCGTATTCTCCAGAAGGGCGGCAACGCGGTCGACGCGGCCATCGCGACCGCGATTGCCCTCGTCGTCGTCGAACCGACGGCCACCGGCATCGGCTCGGACGCGTTCGGCCTCGTCTGGGATGGATCCAAGCTCCACGGGCTGAACGGTTCGGGCCGCTCCTCGGCATCGCTCACGCTGGAGCACGTCCGGCGTCTCGGCGTCTCGAAGATCCCGACGCGTGGATGGTTGCCGGTGACCGTACCCGGAGGACCGGCGGCTTGGCGCGACATGCACGCGCGGTTCGGCCGTTTGCCCTTCGAGGTGCTGTTCGAGCCCGCGATCGAATACGCCGAGCATGGCTTCCCCGTCGCGCCGGTCACGGCCGATCGATGGGCGTCGGCCGCCCGCATCTACGCGGAGGCTGCGATCGACGCTCCCGAGCTCCGCGCGTGGGGAGAGACGTTCACCTTCGGCGGTCGGGCACCCGCTGCCGGCGAGGTGTGGTCGTCGCGCGATCTCGCTCGTACGCTTCGTCTGCTCGCAGAGAGCGGTGCAAACGACTTCTACTCCGGAACGCTCGCGGCACAGATCGCCGACTTCGCTGCCGCGACCGGCGGGCTTTTGACCCGCGCCGATCTTGCTGCCCACGAGAGCTCCTGGGTCGAGCCCGTCAGCACGACGTACCGAGGACACGAGGTCTGGGAGCTCCCGCCCAATACGCAGGGCATCGCCGCCCTCAGCGCGCTCGCCATCCTGGACCAGGTGGATCTCGCTAAGTACCCGCGCGAGTCGGTCGAGAGCTATCACCTGCAGATCGAGGCGATGAAGCTCGCGATGGCCGACATGCAACGGTACGTCGCGGATCCGGGCGAGCCGCACGCGCGATGGCGTTGGATGATCGACCGGGAGTACGCAAAGAGTCGACTCGGACGCATCGGTCACGAAGCGCTCATCCCCGAGCCTGGGCAGCCCTTCGAAAAGGGGACCGTGTACCTCGCCGTCGCCGATGGAGACGGCATGATGGTGTCGTTCATCCAGTCGAACTACTCGGGCTGGCTGCTCGGGTTCGGCTCCGGGGTCGTCGTTCCGCAGACGGGCATCGCGCTCCACAGTCGCGGATGTGCATTCAGCCTCGACCCGGCTCACCCGAACGTGGTCGCCCCGAACAAACGTCCGTTCCACACGCTCGCCCCTGCGTTTCTGACGTGTGGGGGCGAAGCGGTTGGTCCGTTCGGCGTGATGGGCGGTCCGATGCAGCCTCAAGGCCACGTTCAGCTCATGGTCAATCAGCTGGACTACGGCATGAACCCGCAGACGAGCCTCGACGCGCCGCGATGGCAGTGGACTCGCGAGCGCGAAGTCGAGGTGGAGCTCTCGGTTCCGAGCCACGTGCTGTCGGGACTCGCCGCCCGCGGCCATATCCTGAACCCGCGGATTGAGTTCGAGGTTGCCGTACCTCAACCGGATGTCGTCGGCCTCGTCGGACGCGGCGACTTCGGCAAAGGGCAGATCATTCGACGGTTGAAGAGCGGCGTCTACGTTGCCGGTAGCGAGCCACGCTCGGACGGCTGCGCAGTCGGCTATTAGTGGGCCGGTGGCGGCCCGTCTCTGCATCCCCGACTATCTGCTGTCGTCCGAGAGCCCGTGCTTCTTCATTCGATAGATGAACGTCTGCCGGCTGATCGAGAGGAAGCGCGCAGCGCGCGACACATTCCCATCGCACTGGCGAAGCGCCTGCCGGAGGATCTCGCGCTCGAGGTCCTCGAGACGGACGCCGGTCGTTGGAAGCGTGACGCGGAGCTCGTTCCGCGCCTTTTCGATGCGGATGCTCTTGGGCGCATCGCCCGAGGAGCGGAACTCGTCCGCGCCCACGATCTCGTTGTTGCCGAGGAGCACGATGCGCTCGATCTGGTTTCGCAGCTCGCGGACGTTGCCCGGCCAGTCGTATCCGCGCATCCACTCCTTGGCGTCGGTGCTCAGCCGCCGCGCCGGCATGCCGTATTCACGGCAGAACATCTGAAGGAACGACTCGCCGAGCAGGATGAGGTCTTCGCCGCGCTCGCGAAGGGGCGGGATGATGACGCTGACGACGTTCAGCCGGTGGAAGAGGTCTTCCCGGAACGTTCCTTCTCTGACCTTTTGCCGGAGGTCGGCGTGCGTCGCCGCGATGATCTGCACGTCGACACTCGCCGACGTCCGAGCGCCGAGGCGTCGAACACGTTTCTCCTCGATTGCGGTCAGCAGCTTGGCCTGCAGATCGAGAGGAATGGTTCCGATCTCGTCGAGAAAGAGCGTTCCGCCGTCCGCCGTCTCGAACAGGCCGCTCCGTGCCGTCTTCGCGTCGGTGAAGCTGCCACGCTCGTGGCCGAAGAGCTCCGCTTCGATGAGCGACGCCGGGAGGGCCGCGCAGTTCACCTCGACGAACGGGCGGTTCTTCCGAGCGCTGTTCGAGTGAGTGCACTTCGCGATGAAGCCCTTACCGGTGCCGGTCTCACCGCCGAGGAAGATCGTCGGCGTAGCTCCACGGTGTGAGCGCGCACAAACCTGCTGGAGCACCGAAACGACTTCCCGCAGGGCCGGCGACTGTCCAATAATGCTCAGCCAACCGTTGCCGGGCAGGTCCTTCGAATGAAGATACTGGAGATGACGATCTCCTCTACGCGCACCGACGAGGAACCCGACCCGCGAAAGGAACTCGTGCGTATCGGAAACGGCGTCCTCGACGTAATCCGCGGCCCCGACGGTGACGGCGTCTTCGGCGTTGGAGATGTCAGCATCTTTTCCGACGATCATGAACGGGACCTGCGCATCGATCTCGCGGAGACGCGACACTACTTCCGTCGCGCGCGCGTCGACGAGCGGCAGGACGAGCACGACGAGACGCGTCGCACGCGCGGAGGCGAGGGTCGTGAGCGCTCGGGCGCCATTGTCGGCGAACGACAGCACGAAGCCGCGGCGCGCAAGCGTCGCGCGGAGCGAGCTCTCGGCCGCTCCAGGACTTGCGATGACCAGGACGCTCCCCCCGGCGCCACGGACGTCACGACTCCCCTCGTTCGAACTGCTCTCGGAGGTCAATGCCACGCCAGACCGGCAGTATCAGCGATGCGAGCGAGCCAGGTCAACTCGCGCGGCGTTATCGCCGCACCTAGTCAGTCATCACTCGCTCGGCCGCGTGCGCGTGCGCGTGCTGCCTCGTTGCTCCTCTCGCTCGCGGCTCTGCCGTTCGCGTTCCTCGTCACCGCATGTGCGGACGAGCCGAGCGCGCCGGCGCCTGCGCCATCGAAAGATGCCGGCTTCGAGGCAAGCGAGCTGTGTCCGAACGAACAAGACTCGCGCGTGCACTACCGCGAGCATGATCCGAACGCCTGTCGGAACGTCACGCTCGAATGCACCGCGGACCAGAACGGCTTCGACAATGCGTGCGGATGCGGTTGCATCGACAAGGGCGACCCGCTCTGCCCGCCGTTCGACGATCCGGCGATCACCTGGGTGAGTCGAGACCCCGTGCAATGTGAAGACACGCCGCCTCTCTGCCCGATGGGAGAGCTGCCGTTCAACAGCTCTTGCGGGTGCGGCTGTACGAGACCGGGTGGCTGACCGCAGGGGGGCTCGCGAGCGATCCGCCCGGCGGTCGCCGTCGTGAGCTCGCCGGGTCAGTCGTCGCGCGCGAAGGTACGCTCGACGAAGTGCTGAAGGGCGTTGCGCATCGTTCGATGCGTGACGACGCCGCTCAGATCGACGCCCATGTGGATGATCGTCTGCGCGATCGCCGGGTTGATGCCGGTGAGGAAGCAGTTGGCGCCGAGGAGTCGGACGGCCCGCGTCATCCGGAGGAAGTGATCCGCCGTTCCGGTATCCATGACCTGGATTCCGGTGATGTCGATGATGGCGCACTCGGCCTTCTTCTCGACGATGGAGGTGAGGAGCGCCTCCGTCATCTCCGCTGCGCGCGTGCTGTCGAGGACGCCGACGACGGGAAGACACAACACGCCCTCCCAGACCTCGATGATCGGCGTCGACAGCTCGCGAATGGCCGCGCGCTGCACCTCGATCGTCGCAAGCTTGTCCTCGAGGTCCCTTTGATACGCGGCGCTTCGCTGCTGCTCCCTCTCGAGCGACGCGATCATGGTGTTGATGCCCTCGTACAGCGTCGAGAGGGCATGGTCCGTGGGCAGGTCACTGTTCAGGCGCGCGGTGTAATCACCGCCACCGACATCCGCGACGACGAGCAGGATGTCCGCGATGCGTTCGCGCAGTTGTTCTGCAAGATTGTCGTCGCTCGTATCAGCAGACATCTAGGTCCTCCAGGCATCCCCCCATCGTCGTTCCAGGTTCACGCGTCGTGGTTGCCGCCAGCACTTCGCTCGCGAACCAAGCGTTCGCGACGACGTCGCTCCGAGGTCTCCGCGGAGTCCGGTCCCGATCGCTCCGTACGCGCGGCTTTCTTCTCGAGCCGGCCGATGCCGAGCGACTTGAACGCTTCCTCGAGCGTCAGGGCTGTTCGCACGGACGTGAGCTCGATCCCCATCGTCTGCAGCGTGAGCGCGACCTGAGCATTCATCCCACACATGATGCTATGCGCACCCATGAGCCGGGCGGACGCCGCCAGTCGGGACAGGACCGCACAAAGATGGCTGTCCACCATCCATACGCCCGTCAGGTCGATGATGAGGCCCTCCGCGGCGCTATCGCGGATTGTCTCGAGCACCTGGTCCACGAGGCGCTCGGCGAGGGCGTCACTGATCTCGCCCTGGAGCGGAACGAGCACATGGCTCCATAGGCTGATGACCGGGAGGCGCTCGGGATCTGTCATGCGGGGGCGAACGTTCGCACAAAGACATGTCACACGTCGAGGTGCGAAATGCGCGTTTATCGCCGGAACGTCCCGCAACGTCTCGCCACGTCTGCCGAACCGCCCCCCCCCCGCGTCGTTTGCCAGCGTCGAACGAGCAATGCGTCGTGCCCCGGGCGGGCGCTCGCGTGATATATGACTTCCATGGAATTGCGGGAAAGCTTCCGCGGCCCGTTCCTGCAGCTGGCGTGGCAGCGCCACGGACGGATCGCCGACTTCGTCCAGCGCGGCGAGGTCGCCGAGCTCCGGTCGGCCGCTTCGGAGCTTCACTGCCTGTCTGGCGAAGCGAGCATGCTCGATTTCGGCATCGTGGCCGATCTCGCGCGCCACGCCGAGGAGGCTGCCCGTGCAGGCGACCGCCCGAAGCTCGTGAAGCTCGTTGCCGAGCTCCACGCGGCGATCAAGGACGTCGAGGCCGAAGGCCGGGCCAAGGCGGAGGAGAGCAAGACCTGATGATCCGCGTCGTGACCTGTGATGACTCGTCGCTCTCGCGGATGATCCTCACGAAGGTCCTCGAGGCCGACGGCGACATCAAGATCGTCGGGCAGGCCGCGAACGGCTTCGAGGCGGTCCCACGCATCCAGGAGCACAAGCCCGACCTGGTGACGATGGACATCGACATGCCGGGACCGAACGGCCTCGAGACCATCGAGCGGATCATGCACACGTGCCCGGTGCCGATCCTCGTCGTGACGGGCGAGCGCCTCGGTCCGGAGACCGACCTCGGCTTCCGCGCGATCCAGCTCGGGGCCCTCGACTTCATGGCGAAGCCCTCGATTGGCGACGAGGGGAGCATGACGCGCCTCCGCGCGCAGGTGCGTGCGCTCGCCGGCACGCCGGTGTTCCTCCACACGGAGGATCGCGCGGCGATGTCGAAGACCGGCCGCCAGCAGTCGATGCCCGATGCGCCTCCGTTCTCGCTCGTCGCGATCGCGTCCGGCACCGGCGGTCCGAAATCGGTCGCGACGATCCTCCAGTCGCTTCCGGCGAACTTCGCCGCTCCGGTCGTGATCGTGCAGCAGATGCCCGACAAGTTCTCGAGCGCGTACGCGAAGTACCTGCAGTCGCTCACGCACCTTCGCGTCAGGACGGTCGAGGCGATGCCGCACGACGTCCTTCCGGGCGAGGTGCTCGTGCCGGGCACCGACGCGCATGTCTACTTCCCGCGCCGCGGCGTGGTCGTCGGGATGCACAGCGAGCCGTACGCGGGCAATCGCCCGTCGGCGACGGTGCTCCTCAGATCCGTCGCGGAGACCTACGGGTCCGACGCGGTCGGCATCCTGCTGTCCGGCACGGGCACGGACGGGATCGAGGGCCTCGCAGCGTTGCGCAGCACGGGCGCGCTCACTCTCGCAGAGAGCCCGGCTTCGGCGGCGATCTCCGAGACGCCGGAGGCGGCGCTGAAGAGCGGCGCTGCCGCGCGTGCCCTGCCGGCGCAGATGATCGCAAACTGCCTGCTCAGCGCGATGGCTGCGATGAACTCGAAGACGACCGCGCCCCCGAGCAACGACGCGTCGCTCGCGTATCTCGTCGAGAAGTTCTAGGTGGATCCGGCGAGGAACGGAGTGAGTCGCTCAGCCAGGGTTGCGCCGTCTTTCGGAACGAAGCCGCGTGCGCCGCTTTGTTCGACGAGCCTTCGAATTTCGGCCTCGGCGCGGTCGGAGAAGATGACGACTGGGAACGAAGGCGCGTGCCGTGCGATGACGTCGACGAGCAAGTCGTCGCTCACGCCCGGAAACGTCGCGTCGACGAGGAGCAGGTCGGGGCGATCCGTCGCGATCGCCGCGTCGATCGCGCGCGGATCGTCGACCGTGCCCACCTGGAACCCGGATGCAGAGAGAGCATGAACCACCACGGCTCGAACGAGGGCGCTATCGTCGACCAGCAGGATCTTGCGACTTTCGCTCACGGTGCGGGCGACGATAACCGAACCGGTTTCTTGCTGGTGAGCTTTCCGCGAGTAGATCGCGGCGGAGAATGAGAATGGGCCCCGAGGCGCTCGACATCGCGATCAAAGTAGAAGGCGACATCGTCCGTGCTCGCGGAGCCGGGCGCGACATGTGCCGCGACCTCGGCCTCAGCGAGATCAACCAGGTAAAGGTCGCGACCGCGATCTCCGAGCTCGCGCGGAACATCTTCCACTACGCGAAGACCGGCAACATCGCCCTCAAGCGCCTGTCTGCGCCGCGTCCCGGAATCGAGATCATCGCAACGGACCAGGGACCTGGGATCCCCGATCTGAAGCTGGTCCTGAGCGGCGCGTACAAGTCGAAGACCGGCATGGGAAAGGGTTTGCTCGGCGCTCGCCGTCTCGTCGACTTCTTCGAGGTCGACACCGCTCCCGAGCGCGGCACGCGCGTCGTCCTCCGCAAATTCGCGCGCTGACGATGAGCGTGTCTTCGGAAGATCCGGAGCGCCAGCGGCGCATCGGTGCGCTCGAGCAGCGCGTCGAGCGGCTCCGCGCGTTCGGTGCGCTCCGCCGGAGCTTCCGGGTGACCGAGGAGGCCGAAGCCATTGCCGCCGCCGCGGTCCGCTTCGCGATCGACGTGCTCCGTTGCACGCACTTCGCGATCTGGTGCGGTGAGAAGGACGACTCCGATTACGATCTCCTCGCGGCGGCGCCCGATGGGATCGAGGTGACGAAGACGATCGAGCGCACGAGCGAGCTCGCAGCTGCGCTCGAGTCCGCGCCGTCGACGCGTGTCCCCGAGCTACTGTCCACTACCGGGATCACGCCCGGTGCGGAGACGCTCGCGCTCGCGCTGCGTGCTTCGCCGACGCAGCTCATCGGGGTCGCCGTCGCGGTCGGGGAGGCGCTCGATTCGGAGCTCCTCGACGAGCTCGTGTTCGATGTCGAGAGCGCGCTCGCTGCCCGCATGATCGCGCGCCTCCGCGCCGAGGAGCTCGCGGTGCTCGAGATCCAGGAGCGCGAGCTCGTCGGCCTGCTCAGGGACGTCGAAGCGCGCGACGCGATCATCCAGCGTGACCTCGAGGAGGCGCGCCAGTTCCAGAGGAAGATGCTCGGCGCGCCGCCTCGCGTCGACGGGGCGTCGATCGAGATCGTCTACAAGCCGCTCGGCCTCGTCGGTGGTGACCTCTACGCGGTGTCGCTCGACGAGCACCGCCTCCGCCTCTTCGTGGCGGACGCGACGGGCCACGGTGTTCGCGCGTCGCTGACGACGATGTTCATCAAGAGCGGCTACGAAGCGGTCCGGCTCGCGGCCGCCGATCCTGCCGCTCTGCTCGCCGCGCTGAACGACGCCATCGCACACACGTATCGAAGCGCCGAGATGCTCTTCTCGGCTGCCTGTGTCGACATCGACCTCGCGACGGGTCGCGTCACGAGCGCGTCAGCGGCACACCCGGCCGTCTGCATCGTCCGTCGAGGAGAGGCGTCGTTCATCGAAGGAGGCGGCGCGTTCCTCGGCCTCCGCAGTGGGATGAAGTTCACGACGCAGGAGCACGTCGTGGAGCCCGGTGACGGCGTCTATCTCTACACGGACGGCTTTCCGGAGGCGCGCAAGCAGAACCATCTGTTCGGCGACGAGCGCTTCAAGGAAGCGATCGTCGGCGCACACAATGCCGGCACGCCGGCCGGGGAGGCGGTGCTCTCGGCGGTGGCCGCGTTCCTCGATGGGACGCCGCTCGACGACGACGGGACGTTCATCGGTGTGCGATACGGCGTCGACGCGCCGGCGCTGACGACGGCACACGAGAACGAGCCTGCAGCCGTCATGGCGAAGTCCTGACGAAAACACCCACCAGCGCCCTCTCTCAAAAATCGTCGAAGCGGGGATAATCGTCAGAGCAAGGTGCGGCAGGCGCTTGCAGTGCAGCCGCTGCTGGGTAACATCCAACTGCAGATGCGGCCATCCGGTCTGGCAAGCGAAGACGCTCTCTTCGAGCTGCGCTTCCAACCGAGCGTAGCGCTCGTCTCGACAGTTCGTCGGTTCGTCACCGACTTCTATCGCGAGCTCTTCCTCGACGTTGACGTGAGCCACAAGCTCGCGATGGCGACCCATGAGATGCTGGAGAACACGGTCCACTACTCGGTCGACTGTCGTTCCGAGCTCGTGATCTCGCTCCATCGCCTGGGAACGCAGTACGTGGTGACGATCCGGACGAAGAACCGGGCGAACGAGGAGCGCCTCACCAAGGTGCGAGCGGCGCTCGAGGAAGTCGTGGGCGCACACGATCCGGCATCTCTCTACAACGAGCTCGTTCGCCGTGCGGCGAAGCGACGTGACGGCGGTTCGGGGCTCGGGCTCGGTCGCATCCGGGCCGAAGGCGATCTCGAGCTTTCATACGCGATCGAGGGGGACACGGTCGTCATCACGGCGGAAGGCCGCTTCCAACAGCGCCCGGGCGCGCTTGCGATGGAATCATCATGATCGACATCCCCACGATCGACGCCAACGACCTCCGAGCATCTCCGAGCTTCGTCGACGGCCAACTGTCTCTGTCGTTCGCCGGAAGCGCCGACTCGAGATCCCAAGCCGCGATCGAGACGATGCTCGGGCGCGTCCACAGCGAGGCGCTTCGTCTGAACCTCCCCGAGGTCGCGATCGACTTCCGCGACTGCGACTTCGTCAACTCGTCCTGCTTCAAGGCGTTCGTGGTGTGGCTCGAGCAGATCCAGGAGCTCGACGCAGAGCAGCAATACCGGCTCCGCTTCTACTCCGACGATACGAAGGCCTGGCAGAGGAGAAGCCTCCAAGCGCTCTCCTGCTTTGCGATCGAGCTCGTCCACATCGAGGCGAAGCCGAATCGTGCGAGCAGCTGAAGCCCTTCCTACGGACATCGTCGCGCAGTTCAGGGCGACGAGCATCGACCGTCTCGGTCGAATCGAAGGGACTTGGGGGGCGCTCACGCAGCGCGCGGCTACCTCCGAGGCGGAGTCGGAGTTCTTCCACGACGTCCACACGCTGAAGGGTGAGGCGCGGCTCGTCGGGTTCGCCGACGTCGTGCTGATCACGCAGCGGTTGGAGGACCTGCTCGTCGCCGCGCGCCGACGGCGCTACCGCGTGACGGAGGACGTCGACGTCCTCGTGACGATGGCGATCCAGTTCATCCGCATGCTCGTGCGCAAGCGCGCGGGGGCGTCGCAGGGTGGGATCGACATCAACGGCTTTCTCAAGCAGATCGACGACGTCCTCGCGGAGTGGCCGCGGCAGTCGGAGACCCCGGAGGCGGGGGGAGCTTCAGCGGCGCGAGCGCCCGAAGGCGGCAAGATCTCCGTCGTAGTCCGCCAGCGCCTCGGCGGCGCAGCCACGCAGATCTTCCTCGAGCTGCTCACGTCGCACGATCGTCCGCGTCTGCGGCGCGCGTTCGACATCCTCGTCGGGGAGCTCGCACAGCTCGATGCCGTGCCGCTCATGCCTCTCGTGCGTCGCCACGCGACGTCCGCGAAGGAGGTCGCCGCGGAGCTCGGCAAGGAGGTCGACGTCATCATCGACGGACCGGACGTGCGGGTCGGGATCGAGGTACTCGACACGATCCACGCGGCGCTCCTGCACACGCTGCGGAACGCGGTCGATCACGGCATCGAGGCTCCCTCGGCGCGCGTCGCCGCTGGAAAGTCGCGACGAGGAAACATCGTCGTTCGCATCCGGATGGATAGCGACTCGATCGGCGTCATCGTCCAGGACGACGGCGCAGGAATGGACACGGAGACGATCCGGCGGCGCGCCGAGGCGCTCGGGCTGCTCTCGCCCGACGACGCACGTGCGGCTCCGGACTCGACCTTGTTCGATCTCACGTTCGCACCTGGGTTCTCGGTGCGCGAGTCGGCGAGCACGATCTCCGGGCGTGGGATCGGCCTCGACGCCGTCCGCGCAGGCGTCGAGCGGCTCGGAGGGACGATCTCCCTCGACTCGAAGCGGAACGTGGGATTGACCGTCAGGTTCGACCTACCGCAGTCGCGCCGCGTGATCGACGTCCACCGGCTTCCGTCGACGGAGCCCGGGATCATCTTTGCAGTACCGACGACGTGGAGGGTCAGGACCGAGCGTCGTGACGACTCGATCGATCCTGCTGCCGCGCTCGGCCTTCATCGGGGAAGCTCATGCATCTCCGCGACGCTCGCGCACATCGTTCTCGCACGCGACGGGGAGGAGTACCCGCTCGTGATCGGCGGCTCGATCACGCGCGTCGCTGCCGTTCGGATCTGCCCGACCTCGCCCGACGACGGTCTCGAGGTCGTCGAGCTCGGCGACGAGCGGATGTTGCTCATCCGTCCGGATGCGTTCTTCCCGTCGCTTCGAAGATCTCTTTCACCTTCGTGAGCAGCGCGGCGATCCCAGCCCGCTTCGTCACCCACGCATGGGCGCCCGATTCTTCGGCGCGGCGTGCGAGCTCTTCTTCGTCGAGGCTCGAGAGAAAGACGATGGGCGCGGGCTCGGCATAAGCGCCGCGCAGCGTGCTCGCGAGGTCGTCACCGAAGATCTCCGGCATCTGGATGTCGACGACGATGAGATCGGGCGGCTCGCGCCGGCGATGTTCCTCGAATGCATCGACCGTCATCGCGGTGGCGACCTGATAGCCGGCGCTCTCGAGCGCCGCTCGCGTCACCTCGAGGATGAACGGGCTGTCGTCGATGAGGAGGATCTTACGCGGCGCCACGCTCGCTCCCGGGCACGTCCGTCATCAAGAACTCGATCGTGCAGAAGAGGTCCTTGAGGACGATCGGCTTCTGCAGGAACAGATCGGCGCCCGCTTCGAGCATCGCCTTCCGCACGTCCGCTCCACCGACGCTCATCCCGACGATCGGCATCCGCCGGAAGGTGGCATCACGGCGGAGCGCGGCGATGAGCGAGGAGCCCGTCTCGTCCGGGAGCACATGATCGACGACCGCCAGATCGAAGCGTCGCCGCTGCTCGAGATGTTTCCACGCAGCGGCGACCGTGGGCGCCTGCGCCAGCTGGACCTTCCCGGCGCGCTGGCTGAAGTAGCGTTCGACCGCGTAGGCGAACATGTCGCGAATGAGCTGGTTGTCCTCGACGAGGAGCACGGAGAGCTCCCGGCTCGGCGGCGCGATCCCGCTCGGCGGACGAATCCGGCGCGCGAGCTCGGCGACCTTCTGCCGGGCGTCGTCGGTATCGAGCTCGAAGTCGGCGACGAAACCCGGCGGGCTGCCCGGTCCGGTGGAGAGGCGGACCTGACGGACGCGCCCGCTCACGAGCAGCGGACGAACGGTCCTCGGAAACGAGAGTCGGAGATTCACGACCTCTCCGATCGACGGGAGATCGTCGGTCACGATGAAGACGGACTCGTCCGTCAATTCGAGCGCGCACGTGATCTCGGCGGATCCTCCGCGAAGGATCTCCGCGCGCAGGATCGCGCTCCTCTGGGCTGCACTGCTCATTCCAGTCGCACTCGAGCCACCCCCACCAAAGGGAGGCAGTCTACCTCGTCACCGTGGGGGCGATTCCAGTGTAAAGGACCGTCCCCGTTCGAAGGCTCACCCCAAAGGGTGATGTGGCGATGTGCCGTGATGGGGTTACGTGTCGCCCAATCAGGCCTTGGCCGCTGCGCGCTTCGATCGCTCGATGAACTCGACGACGCTGCGCTGGACGCGCGCGCTCGGATGTCCGAGCAGGCGCTCTGCCACGGCCGGATCGAGGTCGATCGGGAGCGCGGTCGTCAGGGCGTGGACCGCGCTCGAGAGCACGATCTCGTCGTCGTCCGTTCGCAGGATCTCGAGCAGCACGCGCCGCTTGTCGTCGGAGCGCTCGAGAGCAGCCACGACACCGACCGCGCCGTCTCGGAGCGACGCATCCGGATGCCGAAGGAGCAAGTGAACGAGGTCGCCGATCTCTTTCCAGTCGACGTGACGGCCTGCGACGAGTCGCTCGATCGCCTCGAGCAGCCAGCGTCGAACGGACGCCGGCTCGCTCTCGTTGCTCACGAGCTCTGCGAGCGCGGGCCAAGCGCTTGCAGCACCGAGGTGCTTCAGCAGCCAGGCTGCGTGCTCGCGCAGCTTCGGATCGGGCTCGTCACGCAGGCCCGCGATCAGCGCGCGGGAGATCGGCTCGCGATCCCAGGCGCGTGCGACCTCGAACGCTGGCGACTCGACGTCGTAGTCGAGATGCGTGAGCGCGATGAGCAGCTCGAGCGGCGGGCGCCCGCGCAGCCAGTCGGGATGTTCGAGCAGCTCCGTGGCCGCTTCACGCGCGGTCGCCGGCTCGCCGAGGAGCTCGAACAGATCGTCGCGCTCTGCCGAGAGGATGCGGACACTCGACGACGGCTCGGCCGGCCGAGTCGCTGCAGGAGGCGGAGGCGCCGTCGGCATCACGCCGGCGGGAGGCGGCATCGACGGATAGAGTGCAGGTGGAATCGACTGCTGCGAGGGCAACGGCCGCGTCGGCGCGGGCGGAGCCACGGACCGCGAGACCGGCGACGCATCGGTGACGGCTGCAGGGTCCGGCGCAGGTGGTACTTGCGATCCCGTCGGCCAGTCGTCGTCGACCGGTGCCGGCGGCATGCTGAGCGGCCGTGCTTCGGCGACGGGCGGAGGGAACGAGGTCGACGTGTTCCCGCGGCGCGTGACCGGCGGCACATCGGAGAGGTCGCGCGAAAGAGGCACCGCGCGCGTCGGCGGCGCCACCGAGGTGTTGTCCGCGGGCGGCGGCGTCGACGGCGTCATCGAACGCCATCGGGCGAACGCCGTCGTCACTTCGTCGCGAAGCTGTTTGACGCTCTCCTCGACGTGAGCGCGCGCACGCTCGGCCGCGAGTGCCCTCGATGTGGCATTGCTCGACGCAACCACCGCCGCCTCGAGCTCGCGCTGCATGCGCTCTGCATCTTTCCGGATGCTCTCGGCCTCGCGTTCGGCCATCAGCGCGCGCTCAAGGCTGACGTCGCGCGCGTGTCGTGCTGCCTCGACATCGCGTTCGAGCCGGGTGATCTCGGTCCGCGCTTCTGCAGCTTCGACGCGTGCCGCCCTCAGCTCGCCCTCGACGATCGTCAGCTTCTCCGCGCCGGCCCGCGCCTCGGAGAGCGCACGTTCGAGCCGCTCGATGTCCTCCTTCTTGGACGCGCGCTCGCGTTCGAGCTCGCTCTCCTTCTTCTTCGCGGCTTCGGCGGCATCGGCCGATTCCTGCCGGACTCGCACCAACTCGGATCGCGTCTGCGCAGCCTCGTCACGCGCTTGCGCGAGCTCCGCGGTCATGCGTTCCAGCCGTTCCCGGAGCGCACTCTGCTCGCGTTCGGTGTCCGTTGCCTTCTGTGTGTCCGCTTCTTCGCGCTTGCGGATCTCGGCGAGCTCGCCCTCGGCTGCCTTTGCGGCGCGCAGCGCCTCTTCGTGTGCGGACCGCAGCGTCTCGAGCTCGGAGCGAACGTGCGCGAGGTCGTCGGCCGTGTTCTTTGCGGCGTCGATCGCGCGCGAGAGATCGTCGCGCTCGGCGCGGACTTTCTGGAGGTCGTCGAGCGCCGCGTCGTGCAGGCGGCGGACGTTGGCGATCTCGGCCTCGCTCAGATCGAGCCTGTGCGCGAGCTCCTCGGCGCGGGCGTTGGCGTGCTGGATGCGCTCCATCGCCTCGCTGCGCTCGCGCCGCTGATCCTCGATCGTCCTCTCGACGGCGGCGGCCTGCTGATGGAGCTTCGCGAGCTCGCGACGGAGCGTCAGCGCAGCGTTCGTGAGAGCGTCGACGCTCGCTGTCTGGCGGTCGGCGCCACGGTCCATCGTGACGACGTCGACGCGCTCGCTGACCGGCTCGTCGTCCGGATCGGCGCGCGGATCGCGACGCGAGGACACGGGAGCCCGGACCTCGCGACCTACACCGGCGAGCTCCCTCGTGATGGAGCGATCCGCTCGCAGGTCGAATCCCGTGGTCTCGCCGGCGCCCAGCTTGTTCTCTGCCATCGCTCGCCTCGACGTGGTGCGCCGAGGGCCTCATGCGTTTCCGCCGACTCGCCTCGACATTCCCATGAGAGCACAGACGCTGGCGCCCGAAGAGCTCTTTCTCCGGCGGCCGCGTCGCCCGTCGCGACGAGGTAGGATTCCTCCTCCTTCTTGTTCTTATTCTTTTTCCTTCTTTTCTCTTCTCGTCGACGTCGTCGGCTTCTGCTTCTTCTTCGCGGCCGGCGCGACCTTCGCGACCTTCGCGACCGGCGCGATCAGTCGGCGCCGACGATCAGCTCCGCGTCACGGCGCGCGAAGCCGTTTGGGTGCTTTTCGAGATACTCGCGCGCAGCGGTCCGGGCGCGCTTGGTGTCCACGCCGCGGAGAAGCTTCATGCGCTCGGCGCGTGCGCCCTGCGCGAGATGGCTCGACGGATACCGGACGAGCAGGTCGTCGAGCGCGCGGATGGCGCCGGCGACATCGCCCGCTCGCTTGCGGGCGATCGCGCGCTCGAACAGGTCGTTCTGCGCTGCGAGGTCCGATGCAGGGGTGTCCGTCGTTCGCTTCACCGTCGCGCGCGACGGCGAGATCGGCTGCGGATCGCGCGCGCTCGACGGACCGCTGCCGCTCGGCGCAGGCGCATCGGGGCGTGGAGCGTCGGTGCTCGGCGCAGCGCAGCCGCTCGGCCAGACCTCGTTCGGGTGAACGAACGCCTCGGTCCCGTTTGCGCGGACGGAGACGATGCCCTCGCGGACCGCGACCCGCGTCGTCGTCCCGTTCCCGCAAGCGGGGTCGGCCTCGACGCGCGAGACCTCGAACGACGTGCCGTGCACCTCGATCTCGGCGTCGGTCGTGCGAATGACGAACCGCTCTCCCGGCTTCAGCTTCGCGACGTCTGCGCGCACGGATCCGGCTGCGAGCTCGAAGCTGGTCGCCGGCGCCGGCGAGGTGAGCACCAGATCGGCATGTTCATCGACGGCCAGATACGTCCCATTCGCGAGCGTAACCGTCGCCCTCGATCCTCGTTCGACGAGCACGCGGTCTCCCGGCACGAGCGGAGTCCCCTCCGCCAGCGCGATCCGAGTCCCGTGCCGTTCGACCGCCGGCGAGCCACGGACGAAGGACGCCGCTGCCGAAGGCGCGATCGCGGTCGAAACCGCGTGCACGTTCGGCTCGGCGCGGAGGCCGGCACGACCGAAGCCCAGGGCGATCGCAATCGTGGCAGCGACCGCAGCGACGCCGATGGCGCCGCGCTGGATCCGCTGCTTGCGCTTGCGCACGCGCATCGCGCCGACGATCGCGTCGATCGTGCGGGCGCGCGATTCGGC
>JAEXCN010000403.1 GCA_023402175.1 Pseudomonadota bacterium
TCCTCTCTTTCTTCACCTGGACCCTCGCCGGGCCCTCACGAAACGTGAAGCGCTCGCTTCGCGAGCACTTCACGTTTCGTTCGGAAAGGAAGATCTCACTTTCGAGCTCCATCCTCGTTCCGCAAACGGTGCGCTCTCCAAGCTTTGTCGCGAGACCTTCGGGAGGAGGAGCGCGGCTCGACTTGCCGACGACATCCACGGCTGTCCCCCTCGCACGCGCGCTCTTGTGACGATGAACGCTGCTGCCACGTGACGCGGGCCGCTCTCCGTCCGAGTCCCGCAGCCGGCAAGGACGCCAGTGCCTGTGCGGAACAAACTCGCCGGATGAGAGGGAGGCTCAAATTTGCGAGCAAAACGCGAAAGCGTTTTGCGAGAGGCGACGAGGGTCCAGGTCGGAACCGAAGCAAGGCCCCTCCCTCTCGGCTCACTGTCTTCATGTCTCCCTGTTAGTCTTCTTCTCGAAAGGGTTTCATCGCTGCCACTGCGCCTTCGCGCGAGAGATGTTCCGCGGACCGACCTTCGCGCGTCCGATGCTGCTCTCGGACTGACGAGCTGCGACGCGATGAGACCAAGGATCAGGTTCGTGGCGCCTCGCGGTTCGCGTCTCTCTGCTTGACGTTCGTGGCGCCTTGGCGATGCCACGAGCACGAACAGCGAGCACGAGCACGAGCACGAGCAGCGAGCGCGAGCACGAGCAGCGAGCACGACCACGAGCACGCGTACGAGCAGCGAGCACGCGTACGAGCAGCGAGCACGCGTACGAGCAGCGAGCACGCGTACGAGCAGCGAGCACGAGCACGAGCACGAGCACGATGCGTTAGCGCGAGCGTTCGGGGGAGGGAACTGATGCATGTAGATCGCACATAGCGCCAATGCTCGAGGCGCAGCATGTCTGGTGCACAGCGCCTCGGTGCCGAAGAGCGTGACCAAAATGCACCGGCACGATTATCGCGGTCTCCACGGGATTGATCTCGGCCGGTAAACCCACCGACCATGCGCAACACGCTCACGTTCGTGCCAGTCGCTCTTCTTCTCTGCTCCAGCTTCGGATGTGGCGTGCTTGGGGACGATGATGATGGCGCGAGCTCGCCGTCGGTGCCCTCCAGTGCCGAGACGTACGGCACGCCCATCGACGACACGCCGTTCGCGAACCCGGCGAACGAAAGCGATCCGTTCCAGTCCGACGGCCAGAACGTCCTTCCGCGCGCGGGTAAGCCCGGATTCGGCGCGGGGGCGGCCGATGCATCGGCGCCGGAAGGCGAGGGCACCGACGAGACGCCGCCCGAGACGGCCGAGCCGCCGCCGGCGCCGCCCGCGCAGCCGGATCGTGGTCCTGCGCCGACGGCGACGTGCACGGTGCAGAAGGATGCCGACGGCTTCTTCTGGCGCACGTCGCCGAAGAGCGACTACGTCGCGTACGTCCCCGCGAGCTATTCGCCGAGCAAGCCCATGCGCGTCATCGTCGGCATGCACGGCTGTGGTGACAACGCGATGAACTTTGCGAAGTGGGGCATGAACCCGTTCCCGACGCGCGCGACCCAGCAGCACATCGGGATCTCGGTCTCCGGCGAGACCGGGAACAACAAATGCTGGAGCATGGGCGGCGACGACGACAAGGTCCTCGCCGCGGTCGAAGACCTCGCGAAGTGCTTCTGGGTGGACCGCAGCAAGGTCGTGGTCGCCGGCTTCTCCTCGGGCGGACAGCTCGCGTACCGCGTCGGCATGATGAAGGCGTCGTCGTTCGCCGGCATCGTCATCGAGAACTCGGGGCTCTACGCCGCCGGATCGACGTCGGCCGCGCTCATCGCCGGCGTTGCGCGGAAGCTCCCCGTCGCGCATCGCGCGCACACGAGTGACACGGTCTTCCCGCTCACGAAGGTGAAAGCGGACTGGCAGGCGATGAGCACCGCCGGCTTCCCCCTCACGACCAGTGAGGTCGCGGGCGGGCACGACGGAAGCACCGACGACTGGGCGAGCTGGCTCATCCCGCAGTCGGCATCGTGGGTCCGTCCGTGACGGCGCTGCGACGATCGGAATGAGAAGCGCTCGGCACGCCGGTCACCGCGCCGCTAGCTGCGCCGGTCACCGCGCTGCTTGCTGCGCCGCCCACGACGCGAACGATCGCTGCGCCGCTTCCTCGCCGTGATGGAGCGCGACGCGCTTCACGTCGGGGATGTGCCGGAGCCACGCGAGCAGCTCGCTTCGATCGGCGTGCGCGGAGAGGCCCTTCAGCGTCGCCACCTTTGCGCGGACGAGGACGTCCTCGCCGTCGATACGAACGCGACCGCCATGTCGGGCGGCATCCTGGATGCGCCGTCCGGTCGTCCCCTCGGCCTGGTAGCCGACGAAGAGAACGGTGGTGCTCTCGTCCGGAAGCCCTTCGCGCAGGTGGCCGAGGATACGTCCGCCGGTGCACATCCCGGAGCCGGCGATGATGATCATCGGACCATGTGCATCGTGCAGCTTGCGTGAGTCGCGCCCGCGGCGGACCTCGAACAGATCCTCGAAATCGAGCGGATCGTCACCGTGCGCGAGCTTTTCGAGCGACTCCTTGTCGAACAGTCGGCGGAACTTCTTGTACGTCTCGGTGACGGCGAGGCCCATCGGTGTGTCGATCACCACCGGGACGTCCGGGATGCGATCGGCCTCGACGATGTTGTTGAGGAAGTAGAGGAGCGTCTGCGTGCGCCCGATCGCGAAGGCAGGCACGAGGACCTTCCCCTTTCGCGCGATCGATTCCTTCAGGATGGCCTCGAGATCGCGCTCGATGTCGTCGTGGGAGTGAGCATGATCACGCTCGCCGTACGTCGACTCGAGCACGACGACGTCGACGGGTCTTCCGCTCTCCCAGCGCGTGTTCGGATCGCGAAGGATGGGGCTGTCCGGTCTGCCGAGATCGCCGGAGACAATGACGCGACTCTTGTCGCTCTCGATCTCCGCACTCGCGGAGCCGAGGATGTGCCCGGCCTCGCGGAACGTGAGCGACAGGCCGGCTGCGTCGATCTTCTGGTCGTAGGGCACGGCGCGCGATAGCCGGTCGAAACGACCGAGCACGCGCTCGACGTCGCGCGATGATGCGCCCTGCATCTCGAGGCTGTCTTCGAGCGACAGCCGCGCGATCTGCAGCGTCGGCGACGTCGCGTAGATCGGCGCATCGAAGCCTCCCTCGAGGAGCGTCGGGACGTGCCCGATGTGATCGAGATGGCCGTGCGTCAGCGCGAGAGCGTGAACGTCCCGCGCGCTCTCGGGGAAGACCATCGACGCGCGCCCCTGAGCGAGACCGCAGTCGACGAGGAGCCTTCGGCCGCTCAAGTCGACGCGCGTCATCGCGCCGGTCACTTGCCGGACCGCGCCGAGCAGGCGGACCTCCCCATCGCGAACAGGATGGAGCTCGGTATGCGGGACGATCTCCGGAACGCTCGACATGCGCGAAGTCTACGACGGCCCCATCACGGCTGGGGCGAGAAGGTCGTCGGCGCAAACGTCTGGCTCGAGTGTCCCGGCACGCTGACCGATGGAAGCCAGTCCGGACGAGAAGCCGATACGAGTGTCGCTCATGGCCGAGCGCTCCTGCGACACGATCAACCGGCGCGCAAGACACGAGCGTCACTGCTCCGGGCGGCCCTCGATCCAGGTGATGTCCGTCCCCCGCAATCGGTGTGGCGGTCTTGAGACGCGCTTTAGAGGTAACGAGACCGTGCAGCGCGCGCGCGTGATTCCCCGTGTGAATCGTCGCCTGTACGCAAAGGCTGAGACATCAGCGGCGAAGCGCGGTCCGCGTGCTCGGATGCGCCCGTGATTCCTCTTTGTCTGGTGGGCCCTCTCCCTTACAC
>JAEXCN010000048.1 GCA_023402175.1 Pseudomonadota bacterium
CTGCACGCCCGCCGACGGACACGGCCGCGCCCGACGCCGACGGACGAGGCTTCGGGCTCCATTGGTCGGGACGCGCCTCCGCGCCAGGAGCTGCCTTCGCCGCGTCGTCGGGCGGAGGCAGCGCGGGCCTGGACGGCTCGAGCGATGCCGGCGCGATGGCGGACGGCCGCTCATCGATCGCCAGGGCGACCGCGACGGCGAGGCCGAGCGCGGCCTCCTCGCACGTCGCGCCCTCGATCTCGCGACCGGCCGTCTCGCCGCTCGCTGCCCGAACATCGAAGTGTCCGACGTACGCATGGTCGCGCTGACCGATCCGGACGACGAAACGTCGTGCCTCCGCGCCGGGACCGGCGAGTGTCCAGCGTGTCGTGTAAGCCGCGACCTGACCTAGAAAGCGGTCGGCCGGCGGACAGCCAACCTCCGCGACATAGTCGAGATGGATCGGCTCACTGCCCTCTCCCGCGGCGCTCGCGATCGACGGCCACCCGAGGAGCACACACGTCGCCACCAGACGACCGCGGTTGAAACGGCGCGAGGCTCCCAAAAGACCCCCGCAGTATATCCCTCCCCGCCCTTTCGTCGGCACCCGGAGGACTCAGCTCAGCCGCATGCCCGCGGGTGACTCCGCCGCTCGTCCTCGAGTCGTGGGAAGTGATCGTTCTCTCCGACTGGGAAGGCGCATCTCTCGATCGGACCTCGCGAACCTCACGGAACCCGCATTTCACGCATGATCTTCGATGGCCTGTGCCTTGCTCGTGGGAGGGCACATGCATCGCATCCTCCCGCTTGCCGCATTCATGACCGCGCTGTTCGCGGTCGGCTGCGGAACGACGCTCAACGAGCAGAAGAAGAGCACGAGCCAGTCGCCCCTGAGGGATCCCGCCGTGCTGTTCCGGCAGGGCGACGCCTTCGCTGCTGACGGCGATTTCACGCGCGCACAGCAGTACTTTGCGGCGGCGATCGCGGCGGGCGGCAAGTCGAACGAGATCCTCCCGCACCTGCTCGAGGCGTGCATCGCGGCGGGCGATCTGCGCCTCGCCTCGGAGTACGCCGAGAACGAGCTCGCGCGTCGTCCGGACGACGCGAACCTCCGTTTCCTGGCGGGCGCGCTCCAGGCGCGGATCGGAAACCGCCCCGCCGCGCGCGAGCACCTCGTGCAGGCCGCGAGCGAGATGAAGGGCAACGCGAACGTCCAGTTCATGGTCGCGACGTTCTTCCGTGACGAGATGCAGGAGCGCGCATTTGCCGACCCGTACTATCGCGAGTACCTGAGGCTCGATCCGAACGGCGAGCACGCTTCCGAGGCCCGCGCCTCGCTGATGGAGCGCATCCAGTGATCCCCGAGGTGGTCTTCTCCGCCACGCTCCTGTCGTTCTTCGATCCCATTCGCCGCTACCTCGACGATCCCTCGGTCACCGAGGTGATGATCAACGGCCCGGGCAAGATCTACATCGAGCGCAAGGGCAAGCTGCAGAAGGTCGACGACGTCTTCCCGAACGTGAAGTCGCTGTACGCGGCGCTCCGGAACACCGCGCAGTACGTCGGCAAGCACGTCGACGAGGAGCGCCCGCTGCTCGAAGGACGTTTGCCCGACGGCTCGCGCGTCGCGGCGGTGCTTCCGCCCGCGGGGAACGGCGGTCCGTACGTCGCGATCCGCCGCTTCTTCGGCGAGAAGCTCACGATGCAGCGCCTCCTCGAGCTCGGCTCGATCACACCCGACGCCGCGGAGATGATCCGGGTGCTCGTCGAGTGCAAGCAGAACGTCGTCATCGCGGGCGGCACGTCGAGCGGCAAGACCTCGCTCCTCAACTCGGTGTCGGAGCTCATTCCGGAAGACGAGCGCGTCGTCGTCATCGAGGACTCGAAGGAGCTCGCGCTGCTCCGCGATCACGTCGTCACGCTCGAGGGGCGTCCGGCTGACGCGAAGGGACGCGGCGAGGTCACGATCCGGCAGCTGTTCCGCATCACGCTCCGCATGCGTCCCGACCGGATCGTCATCGGCGAGCTCCGCGGCGGCGAGGCTCTCGATCTCGTCCAGGCGATGACCTCCGGTCACGGCGGTTGTCTGACGACGCTCCACGCGACGTATCCGCGCGACGTCCTCACGCGGCTCGAGACGATGGCGATGATGGCGGACATCGAGATGCCGCTGCCCGCCATGCGCGCGCAGATCGCCTCCGCCGTCGACATCGTCATCCAGGCCACGCGTTATCGCGACGGCACCCGCAAGGTCACGCACATCTCCGAGATCGTCGGCTTCGACATGAGCAAGGGCACCTACCAGATCAACGACCTGTTCCTCCGCAAGGTGAAGGGCGTCGATGCGGATGGCCGTGTGATCAGCAAGCTCCTTCCCACCGGGAACCTCCCCGATTGCATGGAGACGATCCTCGCCGCGGGCATGGACGTGCCGGCGGCGGTGCACGAAGCGAAGTGGCGTCGCGAGCACGGCGCGAGCGATGCGGACACGCGCGGGAGTCAATCATGATGAAGACCCCGCGCAAGGACGACCCCGACCTCACGACGATGCGGCGTCTCCCCGCCGCTCCGGTGCAGGGAGACTGGCAGGACGGCGAGACGGAGGCCGTCGTGCGCCGGCGTTCGGACAAGCTCCTACAGACGACCGCAGCCGCGTTCACGCTCGTCGTGAAGG
>JAEXCN010000076.1 GCA_023402175.1 Pseudomonadota bacterium
CTCCAGGACCTCGCCGAGCTCACCGGAGGCACCGGGCACGTCGGCAGCACGGCGCCGAAGCGCCGTGACAAGGCGAGGCTCAGGCGTGAAGCCGACGAGCGCGACGAAGAAGACGACGAGGTCGACGCCGACTCCGACGAGGAAGACGGCGAGATCGGCGGCCCGAACGCGAAGGTCGATCTCGTCGCCGTCGATCACGACCTCTCGCCGAGCCAGGCGCGGAATCTCGAGCGCGCGACCGGCGTGCAGGTGCTCGACCGCACCGGCGTCATCATCGAGATCTTCCATCGCCACGCGAAGAGCCGAGAGGCGCGTCTCCAGGTCGAGATCGCTCGGCTGACGTACACCGCGCCCCGCCTCCGCGAGTCGCCCGGCGGGAAGGAGCGCCAACGCGGACGCGGCGCGGGTGAAGCGGCGCTCGAGCTCGATCGCCGCAAGATCCGCGACCGCATCGCCGAGCTCCGCGAGGAGCTCACGGCGGTGCAGCGCGATCAGGACGTTCGCCGTGCGCATCGCCGGCAGTCGCGCCGGATCGCGCTCGTCGGTTACACGAACGCCGGCAAGTCCTCGCTCATGCGTGCGCTCACGGCGAGCGACGTCTACGTCGAAGACAAGCTGTTCGCGACGCTCGACACGACGGTCCGCGCGCTACAGCCCGAGGCGAAGCCGCGCATCCTCGTCAGCGACACGGTTGGGTTCATCAAGAAGCTCCCGCACGATCTCGTCGCGAGCTTCAAGTCGACGCTCGACGAGGCGCTCGAGGCCTCACATCTCCTCCACGTCGTCGACGCGGCCGATCCCTCCTGGGAGTCGCAGCTCGAAGTGACGCAGGAGGTGCTCGCGGAGATCGGCGCGAGCGAGGTCCCGTCGACCCTCGTGATGAACAAGACCGATCTGCTCGATCCGGCCGATCTCCAGCGCCTTCGCGTCCGCCTGCCCGGCGCGTGGTTCATCTCCGCGAAGGATCCGAAAGACGTCGCGAGCGTCCGGCAGCGCATCATCGAGATCTTCGAGTCCGCGTACGAAGAGATCGAGGTCGTGATCCCGTACCACCGCCAGGCGGTCCTCAGCGAGATGCACGACTCCGGACGCGTCGTCGAGGAGAAGTGGGAAGAAGGCGGCGTCGTCGTCCGCTGGCGCGCCGAGCCCGAGGCGATCGGCCGTATCCGCTCGCGCCTCCAGGCGTGACGAAGCGCGCTGCGCGTTCGCTAGACGCGTTCGCTAGACGCGTTCGCTAGACGGCCGCGATCGCGAGGCTGCGGCGTCGCTGGCCCGACACCGACGGCTTCTTTCCGTCGCCGACGCCGAGCTTCGAGAACGCACGGCGATAAGCGGCGAAGTTGCCTCCGTTGCGCGCGGCCTCGAGCGTCGCGAGCCCTTCGGCGGCACCGCCTTGCGCGAGGATGTATTCGACCCACGCCCACTTCGCGCTGGTCGAGCGGACGTCCGCTCGGCCGCGGAGGCCGCGGCGGAGCCGATCGAGCCGGCGGTCGACGACCTCGATCCCCGCGAACGGCTGGCCGTCGAGCGGCGTGTTCCGCTTCGCACAGAACGGCGCGATGCCGAGCGCCACGGGAGCGATCTTCGTCAGCTCCGTCGTGAAGCGCACGCACTCGTCGATGTCCTCGTCGCTCTCGCCGGGAAGGCCGATCATCAGATAGAGCTTGAGCCGCTCCATTCCGTGCTGGCGCGTGAGCTCGGCGCAGCGAATGAGGTGTTTCTCCTTCGCCTTGCGCTCGAGCAGCTCGCGCATCTTCTCGCTCGGTCCGTCCATCGCCGTCGTCAGCACACCCTGACCGGCGCGGCGGAGCGCAGCGACGAAGTCGTCGTTCAGGCGATCGGGACGAAGCGACGAGAGGCCGACCTCGCACCCGCGATCGGCGAGCGCGTGGATCAGCGGAACGACCTTCGGGTGATCGCTCACGGCCGCGCCGACGAGGCCGACGCGTCGCGCGCCCTCGGGGACGAGCTCGAGGATCCGCTCCATCGGGACGAGGCGCATGCCGCCGTTCGTCGAGCGGCGCATCACGCAATACGTGCAGCGGCGCGAGCATCCGCGCTCCGTCTCGACGAGGAACATGTTGGAGAGGACCGTGTGCGGCGTCCGGATCGCAGCCCACGCGGGGAGCATCTCGTTCGGGACCTTCGCCACGACCGGGAGGATCTCGCCGTGATGCGAAGGCACGAAGACGTGCGGGATCTTCGCGAGCGCGTCGATCGCCTCGGCCCGGCTTGCGGCACCCTCGATCGTGCGGATGACGTCGATCACGATCAGCTCCGCCTCTCCGATCACGATCGCATCGCAGAACGGCGCGAGCGGCAGCGGATTGGAGAACGTGAGCGGGCCGCCTGCGATGACGAACGGATGCCGCTCGTCACGCTCTTCGCGCAGCGGAGGGATCCCCGCGGCGTCGAGCATGCGCAGGAACCCGGCGATCTCTCCTTCGTAAGCGATGCTCGCCGCGACGATCGGGAACTCGTCGATCCCGCGGCGTGACTCGTACGTGATCGGGCGCGACTGCAGCGCGAGGTTCGTCTCGGCTTCGTCGTCGAGCATCACGCGCTCGGCGGCAAGCCCAGGCGCCTCGTTGATCGCGCGGTACACGCGCTGGTACCCGAGCGAGCTCATCGCTGCCGCGTACGGCGATGGATAGAGGAGCGCGATCGCGAACGGCGCTTGTTTGTCGAGCCGGCCGATCTCGTCGGCCAGGCGCTGCCGGATGCGCTCGTGCGGAATTCCCACTGCCTGCTGTTTAGGAGGCGTTCGGCGCGACGCAAGCGAATCCGTAGTGAATCCGACGAGCTTCGACGTGCCGCACGACCCGGAGCACCCGGACTGACCCCTGCGATTCCGCGAGGTTACCCGCCGAGCAGGCGCTTTCTCGAGGAGCTCTGCAGATATATCGCGAGGGATCGAGATTCAGGGCTCGACGCGCCTGCTCGGTCTGAGGAGGTCGAGCCCGTCGTCGCTGCACGTCGCTCACGCGAGGGAAAGACGCGGATACGTCATCGCGGCCACGCGCTCTGGCCCGTCCGATCGTGAGACCGAGACGAGACCGCGATCGGCCCAGGAGTCACGGGGTTGCCACGTGCATCCGGAACGAGCGCAGCTATAGTGCGCGACCCCTCGGAAGCATCCATGATCGTACGAAATTCCCTCGTCGCGTCGGTCTTTGCTCTTGCCGCGCTCGCGTTCGCCGCGTGCGCCGACAACACGAACGATGGCTTGCCGCAGCCCGGCGAAGACGGCGGCGGCGGCGCCGAAGACGGCAGCACGCCGGACAGTGGGGAGGAGCCGGTCGTCACGGAGACGTGCGACCCGATCGCGCCCGAGTCCGCGCCAGGCGAAGACGACGTCTGCGCCGTGCAGAAGGGATCCGGCAGCGGAGTCCTCTACGTCGGCGAGGTCCTGCAGCCGGGGAAGGTGATCGCGAACGGCCAGGTGCTCGTGGACGACACCGGGACGATCTCGTGCGTGGGTTGCGACTGCGCGGCGAAGGCGGAGGGCGCCACCAAGGTGATCTGCCCCGATGCGGTCATTTCGCCGGGCCTCATCAACGCGCACGATCACGGCGGATGGGTGAACGGCGCGCCCGCCGTGCCCTCGCAGCACTACGTGAAGAAGGCAGGCGGCGCCTTCACCGGTCCGCCGGATCCCGCGGCGCTCCGCTTCGAGCACCGCAACGACTGGCGTCCGAGCGGCAACAACCTCGACCCGAAGATCGACGAGCCGGGCGGCCAGGCCTCGGCCGACCAGAAGATCTACGGAGACGTCCGGATGGCGCTCGGCGGCGCGGTCATGACGTTCGCTTCGACGACCGCGAGCAAGTTCCTCCGCCTCGCGGACGACGCCAAGAAGAACTTCTTCCCCGCCGGTCAGCCGTACGCGAAGTACGAGACGTTCCCCATCGGCAGCTCGATCCAGATCAAGGACAGCCCGGACAACCCGGACTGCAACAAGTACCAGTTCAAGGAGCCGCCCGCCGTGGGCCTGCCGTGGATCCCGCACGTGGCCGAGGGCATCGACGTCGACGCACGCGACGAGTTCCTCTGCCTCACCGACAAGGTCGCGAAGGGCAAGAACTACATCGACTCGCGCACCGCGATCATCCACGGCATCGGCCTCACGGGTAGCGACATCGCGACGATGGCGGCGAAGGGCGCGAAGCTCGTCTGGTCGCCGCGTTCGAACATCAGCCTCTACGGCGAGACGGCGCGCGTGACCGAGTTCGACAAGCTCGGCGTCTCCATCGGTCTCGGCACCGACTGGCTGCCGAGCGGGTCGATGAACATGCTCCGCGAGCTCGCGTGTGTCGACGAGTTCAACACGAACAACCTCGGCGGCTACTTCAGCGATCAGAAGATCTGGCTCATGGCGACGAAGGGCTCGGCGCAGGCGCTCGGCTTCGACGCCGTCACGGGCGAGCTCGCCGAAGGCAAGACCGCCGACATCGCGATCTTCGCGAAGCGCGGGCGCACCAAGTACCGTGCCGTCATCGCTGCGAGCGAGAAGGACGTCGCGCTCGTGCTTCGCGGTGGCAAGGTGCTCGTCGGTGCGAGCTCGGTCGTCGGCGGGCTCGAGGAGAACTGCGACGAGCTCGACGTCTGCGGCGCGAAAAAGCGCGTCTGCCTCACTCGCGACACCGGCAAGGGCTGGGCGACGATCGGCAAGCTGCCGAAGCTCTATGCGCTCGCGAGCTGCGGATCGACCCCGCCGGACGAGCCGACCTGCGTCCCGGCGCGCACGCTCGACAGCGATCGCGTGAACCAGTCGACGGCCTTCGCAGGGATGTCCTCGGCCGACGACACCGACGGCGACGGGATCCCGAACGCGAAGGACAACTGCCCGACCGTCTTCAACCCCGCCCGTCCGCTCGACAACGGGAAGCAGGAGAACACCGACGGCGACGACCTCGGCGACGCGTGCGACCCGTGCCCGTTCGACAAGGACAAGACGACGTGCGGCCCGCCAGGACCGGTCAAGGCGGATCGCGACGGCGACGGCATCGAGGACGCGAAGGACAACTGCCCGGACACCGCGAATCCGGGGCAGGAGGACAGCGACAAGGATGGCTTCGGCGACGTCTGCGATCCTTGTCCGAACGAGGCGGGCGCGACCGGCTGCCCCGCACAGCCGAAGAAGATCGAAGAGCTCTGGACGCTCGGTGACGACGTCGACGCGAAGATCGAGAACGTCTGCGTGACCATCGCGCGCCCGACGACGCGCATCTGGATCCAGGACCCGACGTGGACTCCCGCCGCGACGAAGAGCGGCGGCCTCTTCGTCTTCTTCGGCGGCGGCGCGAGCATCACGATGCCGACGCTGAACGCGCGCGACCTCATCACGATCGAAGGCAAGACGACGACGTACAAGGGCGCGTTCGAGCTCACCGACATCAAGGCGGTCACGGTGGTCCAGGCGAGCTCCTCGCAGTGCGCCGACGCCGCGCTCGTGAAGACGGTCACCCTGGCCGACGTTCAGCCGGGCGGAGCCGACGAGCTGAAGTACCGTTTCATGCTCGTGAAGGTGCCCGGCGCGACCTCGAGCGGCCCCGACACGACGTCCGGCTCGCCGCCCACGCGCTTCGGGCTCCAGGGCTCGACGATGAAGGTGACGAACTTCATCGCCGGCACAGCGGCCTTCAATGGCAACACGTTCCCGGACGGCACCGCGCTCACCGGCCTCACCGGAGTGCTCGACTACTTCAGCGGGAACCAGCTCGCGCCGCGGACGCGTCAGGACATCACGCCCTGACGTGGGATCCGAGCCCGAGCCCGAGCCCGTGACCGTGCCCGACGCGGACATTGCACGTGGGTAGCCGCCGGCGGTCGGGGCGGACCGCGGCCCATGGCGTTCGATCAGGAACGCGAGGTTTACCGACTCGGTCTCGGGCTCCCGCCTTGCCGAAAGCGCTGCAGGAACATCGCGAAGGGCAAGGTAAGTTCTCGAAGGGGTAGGTGCGCCGCCATTGCCTCGCGGCGCGAGGATGCGTGAGCACGTCAGCGGCGCTCCTGGACGTCCATCTGCGGCTCGAGCTCATCGCTGGAGGCGAACACGTGCCGGCAAAGAGACGGTCGAGCGCATCGTGTAGCGATGCTCGTAGAGCTCGCTCGCAGGTTCGAGGAACGCTGATTTCGGGCTCGGTCACGGGCTCGGGCGCGGGCTCGGTTGCCCTGTCAGGACACGCACCGCGACGCACCACGCCGGATGGCCGTCACCAGCGGTCGTCGCGGCGGTGCCTCCTGTGGCACTCGTCGCAGCGGCAGCCGTTTGGGTGCTGGTTCTTCTCGACCCACTCGACGATCCACTCGAAGAGCTGGAGCGGGATCTTCACGGCGCCCACGGCGAGAGCCTTCGTGTCGCTCGCGAAGTCCTCGAGCGAGGGGAGGCCCGCTTCGGCCTCCTTCTGCTTCTCGACCTTCGCGAGATGGCCGAGCTCCTTCGTCACGCGCGTGAGCTCGTACCGATCGAACCACGTTCCGTGTGCCGGACAGCTGTCGACGCGCACGTTGCCGATCGTGAGCGGACCCATCTCGAGGTCGCAGGACGGACAGCGACGAGCTGCACTGTCCGGTACGAGCGGCTTGATGGTCGGCGGCTGCGATACTCTCCGATCCGCGTCCACGACCTCGTTCTCGAGCGCGCCGCCGCGGCCCTGGAGGACGTGCATCGCAGCCTCTGGGCTCAGCCAGAGCCCGCCACACGCGCCGCACCCATGCACGGGTAGTGATGCTCGCGTGTACTCGAGCGTGCCTCCACAAGCAGGGCATGTCAGCGAATCACCGCGGTACATGATCCTAAAGGGTTCGAGCTTCGCTCGCTCGAGTCAAGCCCCGGGCGCCTCGACCATCAGACGTCCACGACGAGGTCCTTCGATGCGAGCATCGCGCCGTCGCTCATGCGCGCCGTCGTCAGCGTGTAGCCGGCGATGTCGCCGCGACCGACGACGTTGTCGTTCGCGTTGGTCGTGTCCGGCTGGCCGAAGCCCTTGTACTCGGGGTGCGCCCCAAAGATCTCGCTCACGAGATCGTCGTCGAACACGAGCTGCGACGTGAACGAACGTCCGTTCAGCGACACCGTGAAGTGGATGTGGATCGTGCGCCCGCGATACCAGCCAGGGAAGCACGTGTCGAAGTCTACGCGCCCGTCCTCGTCGGTCGTCTGCACGCCGCGGAAATAGTGCTTCGAAGAGTCGGCCTGGTCCTTCAGGCACATGCCGTTGTTCGGCGTGCTCCCGGAATAGCTGCCCGTGACCTGGGTGTGCCAGATCTTCACTTTCGCGCCGGCGATCGGATTGCACGAGCTGTCGACGACGCGCAGCGCGAGGCGCACCGGCAGTCCCGTGTAACCCTCGCTGATGTCCTGTCGGACCTGATCGGCCTGCTCGGTGCACGGTCCTTCCGTCGCCGCCGTCGCGAGGACACATGCCGCTGCCGGGGTCGAGAACGGATCGGGGTAAGACGCCGCTGCCGTCATCGATTTCGTTCCGCCGGTCGCCCACCCGGACGCGGAGCCCGTGGTCGGCCCAGTACCGGTGCTCGTTCCACCCGAGCTCGTCCCGTCGTTGCCGTTCCCATCGTCGGTGCCGCTGCCGTTCGTGGCGCCGGCGGCCGTCGCCCCGCCGCCGCTGCACGCGAAGAGAGCCGCACCTCCGAGCGTGAAAAGCAGCGTCCTCGTGGCCTCGCGGCGGGAGATGAGCGACTGGCGCGCGGACTTCTTCATGAACGCCTCCGGAGAAGAGAACGCGATCTCGCGTCCTACAGTCTCCAGTGTGCACGCCGTATGCGTTGCTCGTCTTGCCGACGTGTGTCGGAATGTTGCGCGAGCGCGACCATCGCGCGGCGTCGGATCACTCCACGAGGCGGTAGAGGTTCCCGCCGCGCTGTCCGCCGGCATAGAGCACGTTGTCCATCACCGCGAGGGGCGCCGTGCAGAAGAAGTCCGTCACCTCGAACGGCGACTTCGGTTTCTTCTTCTTCGTGGACGGCACGCCCGCATCTCCGACCGGATCGTCCACTGGCGCGATCAGCTTCGCCGTCGCGTCCGCGACGCCGTTCATCTCCGCGATCTCGGAAGACCCATCGACCGCGGCGCCTTCGAGGCGATAGAGCCCACGAACGGTGAGCACGACGACGCCGTCGCGGAAGCGCGTGACGTCGGTCGGTGGCCCGGCGTCTTCCGGCAACGCGATGGCCGCCCAGTGATCGCCGTCGGTCGTCACGCGGAGCGCGATCCCGTCGCGCGTCCATGCGAGCCAGTAGAGCCGCGCCGGACGCGCGCGTGTGTCGACCCACCAGCGAAGCGTCCCCGAAGCCCCTGCGCGCGTGATGCGCGTCGGACGCGCGTCCTCGCGACGGAGGATCGTCGGCTTGCCTGCATCGGCCGCCGACGCGTCGGGCCTGAAGATCACGAAGTCGTTCGGATCGCGGCCGTCGAAGTCCTGGATGCCGGCATAGAGACGGTCCTTGAAGCGAACGAGATACGTGAGGCGCCACACCCCGTCCTTCCACGGGTACGGGTAGTCGACCTCGTACGTCCATCGCCCGCCGTCTTCGCTCGCACGATGGAGCGCGCCGGGCGAAGGTCCGTTCCACGCGCGCTCCGTCGGAGGAACCGATCCCGTCGAAGCGTAGAGCGCGCCGCGGTAACGGATGACGTCGATCACGTGATAGGCGCGCGGGAGCACGCCCGCTCCTGCGCGTGCTCCGGCATCGGAGCGGAGCTCCGGGAACGCGGGCGGCTTGAAGTGAGGCGCGCGCGGCGGAGCGAACACGCCCTTGTCGTCCGAGACGAACACGTAGCCTTCGGTGCCCCAGTCGACGAGGCCGAGGCCGCCATAGGGCGGATCGGCGTCCGCGACGAAGAGCCTGCCACCGATCGCGTGGACACGAAGGAATCCCTGGCCTGCGCCGCCGCCCTTCACCGGCTCGCCGGGACGGTTCCAGTCGAACGCGACGCGGAACGGGCGCTTCTCGTCGCCGGGTGTGTAGCGCGTGATCGTCGCGCCGTCCGTTCCGAGCGGCTGATGCGCATGCGCCGCATAGAGCGAGCCGCCGAACGGAGTCAGATCGCAGATGCGCGTCAGCGCGAGCGGGGGCGCTCCGACCTTCTCCCAGCGCGCCGACCCCGGGAGCTTGCCGGTCCCGGGATCTTCGTCGTCGTCGTTCCCATCGGGATCGATCTGTTGCGACGTCGGCGCAACGTGGGACGCATCATCGGCCCCTGCCTCGTCGAACGCTCGCGCGCTCGCCTCATCGGCGCGAACGAGCGTGACGCTCTCTCCGTCGTGCGAAGCAGCGCCGGGAGCGGACGCGACGCGTGCACATCCGAGCGCGATTGCACTTGCGACCGTCGATACGACGATGAATCGACCGACCGCCGCGCGAAGGAAGCGCGCCTTCACGCGATGCACCGGTCAGCGCGGCTGCGAGGACGCGGCCCGGTCTTCAGTCCTTGCAGACGAAGTAGCCGGGGAGGCTCTGGCTCGCCCCGCAGTACTTGTTGATCGCCGTGCACTCGTCCACCGCCGCGTCCGGATCGCAGAAGCGAACCGCGCGAAGACCCGGGACGCTGTTGCACTTGTTCCTGCACTCGACGGACGTGTAGCCGGAGTTGTCCTCGAGCGTCCCGCAGCAGACCTGGCCGTTCGGGCAGTCCGTCTTGTCGTCGCAGGCGATCGACGTTCCAGTCGCGCACGCGACGATCCCCGCGGGCTCGCATGCGAACTTGAGGTTGCCCCCGCCCGCCCACGACCCGCAGCAGACCTCGGTACCCGCCGTGCACGACTTCTGCGCTCCGCCAGAACCTCCGCAATGGATTGTTCCGCTGCTCGGCGGAGGCGCCGCATCTTTGCCCGCGTCCGGCGCACCACCGCTCGAGCTCGTCGAGCCGCTGCTCGACGACGAATTGCTCGCTCCAGAAGAGCTCGCGGTTCCATCGTCGCCGCTCCCGGACGAGCCCGCTCCCGACGAGCTCGCAGTGCCCGACGAGCCTTGCCCGCTCGAAGCGCCGGGGTCGGTGCCGAGCCGCGTGTTCGTCGGGATGTCGAACAGCTCCGTGCTGCTCGCTCCACTGCACGCGACCACAGCGAGGACGACGGCCGACGCAGGCAGCAGAAGGGGAAGCTTCATCGCCCCGGAGGATTAGCCCTGCAGTTTCGGATGTCGACATCATCGAGCGCTACCTTTCCGTCTCAAGGTCCTGCGCCGCAGCCCCGAGCACGGGCGGGCTCCACCGTCCCATCTCCGATCCTGGCCGGATCGTGACGAAGATCTCCGAGCTCGACGCCCACGACGAGTCCTCGAACGCTATGGAAAGAGAGACGAAACGTGTGGCGAAGTGTGCGTGCGAGCGCTTTTCCGTCCGCGGCGCCTCATGCTAATGAGCCCGACCCTTCACGCTCGTCGAAGTTCCCTGATGTCCGAGATGCCTTTTGGTTCCACTGGTACCCCGAACGCCGGGAATGCCGATCGCGTGATGGATGCGATCGAGCTCGCGGCTGTTTCTTCCGAGAAGGGCCGCTTGCTCCAGATGGTGCAGCAGATGCCCATCGAGGACGTTCGTGCCGCGCTCCAGGCGTACCCGCATGACGTGCGCTCGAAGCTCGATCGCGTCGTGATGGGCGAAGACCCGGAGCTCGGCCTCGACGTGCTGCTCGATGCTGGCGTTCTCCGTGTCGTGTTCCCCGAAGTCCACGCGATGGTCGGGTTCGGCGACGGTGAGTGGCGCCACAAGGACGTGTGGAAGCACACGAAGCAGGTCGTTCGTCAGGCCGTCCCGCGCCTCGAGGTCCGCTGGGCATCGCTCTTCCACGACATCGGCAAGGTGAAGACGCGGTCGATCGACCCGCACGGGAAGGTCCACTTCCTCGGCCATGCCGAGGTCGGCACGCGCATGTTCGACAAGCTCGAGAGGCGACTCGGCATGTTCTCGCCCGAGCCGTCGCTGCGCGAGACCGTGCGCTTCCTCATCCTCCATCACCTGCGCGCGAACCAGTACGACCCGAACTGGACGGACAGCGCGGTGCGCCGCTTTGCGCGCGAGCTCGGCGCCCACCTCGACGATCTGCTCTGCCTCGCCCGCGCCGACATCACGACCAAGCGTCCCGAGAAGAAGCGCAAGGGCCTGAACCAGATCGAGGAGCTCGCCGGACGCATCCGCCAGCTCGCTGCCGAGGACGCGAAGCTTCCGCCGTTGCCCTCGGGCGTCGGCGACGCCGTCATGAAGGCATTCGGCATCCCGCCGTCGCGCAAGATCGGCGAGATCAAGAAGCTGCTCGAAGAAGCGATTGCGAAGGGCGAGATCGAAGAGCGCCTTCCGAGCGAGGCCTACGTCGAGCTCGTCGCCAAAGACAAGGCCCGCTTCGGGCTCTGACCGCCAAGCGGGGACGGCAAGCCCTGCGCGGGACGTCCCGGACGCCGCTTTCGCTGTCCCGGACGCCGCTTTTGCTGTCCCGGACGCCGCTTCCGGCGTCCCGCGCGGGCCTCGTGCTCGTCTCGCGCGGGCCTCGGCGTGTTCCGGCGCCGCCTACTTCTTCCGCAGACGCGCCTCGAGCTCCGCGATGGCCTTGTTGAGCGAGCCCTCGTGGATGCAGCCGAGGAGGTCGACCTTCTTCCAGTGGCCTTGGAGGCGCGGGGCCGCGAGCGGCTTGAGCACGTTGAGCGTCCGCTCGTCGCCCTTCTCGGCGGCGCGGTCGAGCAGCGCCTTGATCGCTCCGCAGTTGCTGCCGGCGGCGTGCACATCGACCGTGACGGCGAGCGCAGGGCTCATCTTCGAGCGATCGGCCCGGACGATTTCGCGCTGCGCGCGGTCGCGCGCTTTCTGGTAGCCCGGCGTGAGGCCCACGCGGCCCCAGGCGATGTCGTAGAGATCATCGAAGCCGATCGGACCGAGACGACCCGTGAGCAGGCTCCAGGCGTCGTCGACCACCGACTTGCTCGCGTTCGGCTGCCCTTCGAGCAGCGCCGTGTTCCGGACCGTCTCGCGGAACGGGATGTTCTCGTTGGCGGTGAGGTCGATCTCGGGATTCGCCTTCATCACGAGGCCGACCTCGCGCAGCGCCTCCTTCGGCTTGTCCTGCTTGTCGTACGCCTTGAAGAGCGCGCGGTGCACGTCCTCGCGCCCCTGCGCCTCGGGCCCGAGCTCCTCGAGCGCCTGCACGCCCGAGCCGAAGTCACCCGCGTTGATCTTCGCGATCGCGTCCTTGATCTTCTGATCGAGCGGCGTCGGCGGGACGATGACCGTCGCGCTCGTGTCTTCTTTCGTCGCAACGCCGCCGTCGGCATCGGTCGCGGGATCGTGACCTTTGAGCACGACGACGATCGTGACGACGAGCACCAGGATCCCGAGCAGACCGCCGCCGGCGGCGATCATCCATGCCTTGCCGGCGAGCAGGCCCTCTCCGGGCTTCGGAGCGGTCGGCTGGCCGGCCGCGCCGTTGTTCGCCGACAGATCGGGCGCAGGTCCGAACCCGCTGATGATGCCGGGGTTCGTACCGATGCGTGATGCCGGCGGCGGCGCGTAGGCAGGATCGATCCTGCCGGCTGCGACGAGCTGGTTCAACACCGTCGTGATGCCGTCGATGAGCTCACGCGCGTCGCCGAGACGCTCGGTCGCTTCCTTCGCGAGGAGGCGCTTCACGAGCGCTTCGACCTCGGGCGGGACGTTCGCGTCGGGCGCCTTCGTCGCCATCGGCGGCACGGGCGCGGTGACCTGCATCCCGAGAAGCGCGACCTTGCTCTCGGCGTCGAACGGACGGACGCCGCAGAGCATCTCGTACATGATGCAGCCGAGGGCGTAGAGGTCCGCGCGCGAGTCGACGGTCTGCCCGAGCGCCTGCTCCGGCGCCATGTACTCGGGCGTGCCGTACACCATGCCGGCCTGCGTGAGCACCGGCTGGCCGGGGCCGGCCTGGCTCACGTCGCCTGCGGTGAGCTCGCCGATCTGGACCTTCGCGATGCCGAAGTCGAGGACCTTCACGAAGTCCGGATCGCCCTCACGCTCGACGAGCATGACGTTCTCGGGCTTCAGATCGCGATGCACGATCTTGAGCGCGTGGGCGCGCGAGAGTGCGGCGGCGATCTGCCGGCCGATGTGGAGCGCGCGCCCGAGCTCGAGGCGTCCGAGCGCGATCACCTCGCGGAGGCTCTTTCCCTCGACGAACTCGAGGGCGAGGAAGAAGGAGCCATCCTCGAGCTTGCCGAAGTCCGTCGCGGTCACGACGTGCGGGTGATCGATGTGGGCCGCGGCCATCGCTTCACGCTCGAAGCGGGCGACGACCTCCGGAAGGCGCGTCATCTCCGGGTGGAGCACCTTGATCGCCATGCGCTTGCGCATCAGCGTGTGCTCGGCCTGGTAGACGGCGCCCATGCCGCCCTCGCCGAGGAGGCGCTCGATCTTGTAGCGATCGCTGATCGTCGACCCGATCAGCGCCTTCGGCCCCTTCGCAGGCGCCGGTGGCCGGACGCTTCCCTTGGGGGGCATCCCCTTGGAAGTGGTGTTCGGCTTGTCGTCAGCAGGGCCTGCCATCGGACATGATCAAAAGAAGAACGGGCGCCGGACAGGCTCTAGGGAGGATCGAACCGCGATTCGCGAAGATAAACTAGCATGTCGGCGCTCTGGAAGAGAGAGTGACCCGTCTTGGATGGGCCATTTCCGTAGAACCGTCACAGGTCGATCATGACGCCCACGGTCAGCCCGAGCGCGAACCGATCGAGCCCAGCCGGTCCTACGTTCTGCCCGGGCAGGCCCGTGACCCGCGCCTCAGGGCCGGGAAGCTCGTAGACGCTGCCCGTGTGCCCGAACCCGAAGCGGCCGCCGAGCTCTGCGCAGAGCTCCCAGGGTTTGAAAAGCTTGTACGATGCACCGATTCCGAACGGCACCTCGAAGAAGCCGCCGCCCGCGCCCTGGACGTGGCCGGGCCGGCGCTCGGTATTTCCCAAGCCGTCGCCGACCGTGAACGTCTTGTCGTAGCTCTGGGAATAAACGCCGGCGTAGCCGAAACCCGCGAAGAGCCACGCGCGCATCGAGCCGCGGACCCACGGGATCATGCCCTTCGCTCGGAGCCCGCCGAACGTGATGTTCCGCGCGGCCGCGTCGCCCGGAAGAGGCGAGATGTCGTGCCCGACGTAGCCGCCGACGTCGACGAGAGGGAGCAGCGCGACGTGGGCCGTGAGCTGCCCGGTCGGTCCGAGCCCGACGTCCTCCGCCGAGGGAGGCCGGTTCGCGAGGAAGCGCTTCATCACGCCGAGCTGGGCCGATGCGTCCCAGTGGAGCTGCGCCTCGGCTTCTCCTTCGTGACCGAAGAAGGAGAGCAGACCGAAGGCGAGCGCGCTCGTGAACGCGACGGCGCGACGACGCCGGCTCGGGAACTCTGCCATGCCGCCATCCTTCGTAGTCCAAAAGACGGTGGCCAACCATCGATCTTTCGATGTAAACCGACCGCCGATGCGGCACAGCTTCCTCGCGATCATGATCCTCGCGGCCGCAGCGTGTGTCGACGTCCCGGATTCGGTCCGCGCCGAGTTTGCGGGGCCGGCCGCGGCTGACCGGTCCAACTACCGGCCGGGGACGCACGGCTCTGCTCCGCCCGTGGACGAGCCAACGGCCGCGAAGGCTGCGGAGCCGGCGGCGGCCGCGGCGAGCTCGGCGACGACGGACGCCGACGCGAGCAGCGAAGCGGCAGCGCCCGAGCCGTCTTCGGCGGGAGCTGCGCACGACGGAGGTGCACCGTGAAGCTCGCGCGCGCGCTCCTGGCGACCCTCGCGCTCGGCCTCGCCGCGTGCGGCACCATGAGCCTTCCGCCCGTTCACGTGCTCGGTACGAAGACCGACGAGGCGCACAAGGCGACGTACAACGGCCTGGCCATCAAGTCCGGCCAGCTGATCCTGACCGAGTCCCCGGACGCGACGAGCTTCGTCTTCGTCCTCATCCCGAAGAAGTTCTACGCGTTCACGCACGTCGCGATCATCAGCGTCGAGGACGGCGAGCCGTGGGTCTACGACGTGACCGGGGAGGTGAAGACCTTCCCGTTCAAGAAGCGGCTGATGGACAACGTCACCGGCAAGATGTACCGGCGGCGCCTGTTCGAGTACGTCGCGCCGAACCTCTACGCGGAGATCTACGATCCGCCCGAGGGCGCCGATGGCGAGAAGATCGCGGCGTACGCGCGTCAGAAGTTCAAGGAAGGCGCCGAGTTCGACTCGTTCTTCGACTTCCACGATCACTCGAAGCTGTTCTGCTCCGAGCTTGCCGCGCTCGCGATCGAGAGCGCCGGTGGGCCGCACATCGCGCCGGAGCCGTCGAACCCGAATCCTTCGGTCATCGAAGGGATGAAGTGGCTCGGCGTGCCGGCGGGTGAAGCGCTTCCGGCGGGCCGCTTCGCCGATCCCGCGCGTTACGTCGGCGCGCTCGGGCAGTTCCCGACCCGCACTGCGGCATGGTCGTACTTCGAGGCGAAGCACGAGCTCCATCGTCGCTTCACGATGGATCAGCGCCTCGGGTTCATGCTCACGATCGACGGCAACGGCCGGGTCGACGTGAGGCCGGAGATCAGCGCCTTCACCGCGCGTGCCGGTCACCTCTTCGACGACGATCCGAGCCCGCCCGAGCCGGGCGATCCGCGGATCGAAGCTGCGGTCCGCAAGCTCGCGGCCGACACGTTCGGGCCGTTCCCGGCCGAGAGCCCGGCTCCCCCGGCGCAGCAGGCACCTCCTCGGGTCGCGACGCCATGACGGCCATGAAGCGCGGCGCGGTCCATCGCCTCGTGGCCGCGGCGTTCGCAGCGTTCGCGCTGCTCGCCGCTCCTGAGGCGTTCGCGCAGGACATGGGCATCGGCGGGGCGGGCCCCAGCGGCGCGGGATCCGGGCCGTCGTGGGGCAGGCCCGAGGTGAGCCCGACACCCGAGTCGGGCGTCGCGAAGCTGAGTCATCGGTCGGTGAAGCTGTTCGACCAGAGTCGGTCGATCGTCTCGACGGAGCTCTCGATCGGACCCATCTGGGCGCGTCGCGTCCAGGACGAGACACCGATCACGCTGCGACGGAACTTCGAGCGGGGCGCGCCGCTCGCGGGCGAGCTCGCCGTCGGGTCGGTCTACACGACTCCGTCGGCGCGTGGTCCCTTCTACCTGACGGGACACCTCAAGACGCTCCTTCGCGTCATCGACGACAAGTCCTTCTCGTGGGGCATGTTCCACCAGGAGTTCGGCGGCGGCCTGATGATCGGTCCGTTCGAGCCCGAGGTCCGCGTCCGGCTGACCGTCCTCTCGGTGGACATCTTCCACGCTCAGCCCTCCGTGCAGCTCCTGACGCCCGGCGTCGCTGCGGGCTTCGGGCTGCATCTGGGGAAAATTCGTCTGGACATTAAAGCGCACTCCGAATACTTGTGGCGTTGGTTCGGCCCGGATTATTTGATCCGGGGAGTAACGATCGGGTTCCGATTCGATCAGTCCCGACCGAAGACGCCATTCCCAGGGGCACCCTCAGCGGAGTGACTGCGGCATTTCCGCAGCCTCGTGGGGCAGCTGGCATGGCGATCGTGTATCCACGCCCTGATGTCGGGGGCGCTCGGAAGCTTTGACATCCGTGCGAGCCGTTGGCGCTGCGGACGAGACTCAGACGAAGTTCCAAGCAGTACCAACAACCTCCTGGGAGGCTCCAGATGTCGACGAAGAACTTGCTCAAGATTGCGGCCGGCGGCGTGATGGCGACGATCCTCATCGGCTGCGGCTACGGCTACCCGGTGGGCTCGGTCTACACCGGCACGCAGATCCCGCACGGCATCAACCGCAACGAGACGTCGGGCCCGGGCAAGACCGGCGACAAGGCCGGCGAGG
>JAEXCN010000099.1 GCA_023402175.1 Pseudomonadota bacterium
ATGCGTGCGCGGCGCTGCCCGGCACGAGCCCGAGAACCAGCGCTCGAGCGGGACACTTAGCCCTCCAGGACCCAAGCATCGAATGGACGGGCCTGACAGAGAAGCGAGCGCTCCCTTCAGAAGACGCGGCGATAGCAGCCCTACGTAGGGGAGCGGCTCTGTCGTGATCGCGTGAGGTCGCCCGATGGCGGCGACGAGGCGTCGAGGTGAAGAGAATTTCACTTCGAGCGCTCTTCGCGTTCACGTGGTGGCCAAGCTCGCCGCGTGCTCGTCCGTCGTCGACATGCACGGAAGATGCTTCGGCCGCTCGGAAGCCGAGACGGCTCGCCGAAGCGCGCCGAGGTGCGCTTACTCGAGCGACGGATTCGGATTTGCATGAGGCTCGCCGACGTGATGAAGCACTGCGTCCCGATTTCGCCCACTCCACGAGAAGCCTGTCACGCGCTCGTACTCGCGCTTGGAGCTGCTTGGTTGCTGTTTGCAGCCGGCTGTCGGAAGCCGTCCGATGACGTGCGCGACGCGGGAAGCTCCTCGCGCTCGACCCCGATCTGCGCGATCCAAGACTGCGAGACCCACGTCGTCATCGACAACGGATGCACGCCGGACGGCCGATGCCTCTCGTGCACCAGTCCATGCGCCGAGACGCCTGTGAGCGTCTCGTCATCTCCAGCCGCGAGCAACTCCTCCGAGCCGCGGGCGGGAGAAGGCGGGGGCTCGACGGATGGCTCGACGCACGCGGTGACGACCGCGAAGCACGCGATCAGGCGCGCCATCGCCCCGGCGAATGCGGCGCTCGACGCGGCATTCGCGCGCCGACGACCGGCCGAGCGGCCAACCCATCGTGGACCCTGGGTCACCGAGGACGGCGCCAAGGTCTCGGGCGACGCTGCTCATGGCTTCAGGGTCGCCTGGTCGCATTCACCGCCGGCGGGCTTCGCGTACGAGGTGGCCGTGTCCGTGAGCGCGGCTGGGGACGCTCGCGTGGAGCTCGCGAAGGCGAGCTTTGCTTCGAAATGAAACGGGAGAGCAATCGGCGTCATCGGAACGTTTTGCTCAGCGAGTGGCGCACGCGACGTCGAGCTCGGCGCTGAGCGGGTCCTGACCGACGAAGCGGACTTTCGCCGTGGTCGCGAGCGCGTCGGACGGCAGATCGGCCTCGATGGCGCCTTCCGGGATGCCCGGCGCGCCGCTGGTGTAGACGACGTCCCACGTGCGGGCGACGACGGTCGGCGCGGCCGTGCCGGTGCCGGTCGTCGTTGCGGAGACCAGCCGAGGCCGGAAATCGGACGCGATGGGCGTTCGATCGAGATCGAGCGCGATCACGCTCCGACCGCCGCAGCTCGACATGCTGGCGCGCGTCGAGCCCTCGGCCGCGAGCGAGCTCCGCATGGTGTCCTGCATCTTGCGCGCATCCGCCTCGGTGACGACGAGCGGATTCGCCGGGGTCGGGCCGAGGCCGAGCAGCTCGACGAGGGGACCCGGGCGCTCGTAGGCGATGGCAGGCTTTCCGTCGACAGTGACGACCCGCACATCGACGAGGTACGTGTCCGCGCGACCGAGATCGAACGGAACGATCGTGCCCTCGGCGAAGCCCGCGACCGGCTTCGTGAACGCGAGGCGCATGGACGACGAGCTCTCCGTATCGACGATCTTGCTCCCGTAGAACGTGACGGCATTCCGGAGGTCGAAGCGATACTCGCCGTCGCGGAACGTGTACGAGGCGGCTTCCTCCCACTCGCCGCAGATCGGTCCCGTCGACTGCGTACCGATGAATGCGTCGGCGATTGACTTGACGATGACGTCCGCGATGCAGGTGCCGAACCACGCCACCGCGCCGTCGACCTGGCGCCGAGCCATTCCCGCGATGGAGCTTGCGTCGACGGCGTGCGCACGGAACGTCTCCGCGACGAGCGTGCGCTCGGAGCTCGAGGCCTCGGTGCTGCAGGCCGGCGCGACGGCGGTGGGGCCGGACTTGGTGGCTTCGCACTTGGTCTCGTTCGGCTCGTTGTCGCTGCACCCCGGAAGCATCGGGAGCGCGGCGAAGGAGACGACGGCGAGGAGCGCCGTTCGTGCGGGGAGGAATCGACGGGCAGTGCGTTCGGCGTTGCGGGTCATGCCTCCACGTACAGCAAGGGCGGTGCCGTGGTCGCAGGCTCACCGCGAGAGACACCGATCGCGATCGTCGCGATGACACGCCCGCCAGCCCGCCTGTGAACGCCGGAACGCGCTCTCGCGATAGGAGCCGCATTTTGCGTCCCGTCGGGCTCGCACGGCTCCCGCGCACCCGCGGCGGGCCTCGGTCCACAAGGCTCGAAGACAACCGAGCGCCGTGATCTCCCCGCCCTGGATCGGCCGCGTGTTCACACGATCGAGTCAATCACCCGGCCGCGGGCTGCGGTCGTCACCGGTCGTTCGTCGTCGAACCAGGGAAGGAATGCTTTGAGGTCAAAATAATAGGCAGCAGGCCGTGCGGCGCACATGGCCCTACGGCGAATTTGACGCCTCCGCCGTCACATGGGAATCATCCCGACCCATGAGGTCGAGAAGCCGGTTCGTTCTTCCGCTTCTTGGGGCGGCCATCCTCGTCGTGAGCGGAGCCGGAGCGGCGCCGAACGCACCGCAGGCCGCCACCAAGGCCGCTCCCTCGAAGAACGGGCAGGCCACGAAGGGTCGCGCTGCAACCTCAGCAGCGAAGAGCGGCTCCTCGCAGACGCCGTCTCCGCGCGCTCCGCGTACGACCGAAACCGGCGTCCGCCGTCAGGTCGCGGGCGGGCCGACGTTCGACGATGCCGCGCTCGGCGCCGACACTCCCGAGCTCCGCGCGCTCGCCGCCGCCGAGCGCGAGCTCTTTCCGCCGTCACAGCGCGATCTCGCCTCGCCGTGGCCGCAGGAGCTCCCGTTCCCGGTCTCCGCGACGGAAGACAAGCCGCGCGTCCATGCGTCCGGCCTTCCCCCTGTGCCGCCGCCGAGCACGCCGCCGACGACGTCGGAGACCGGAAAAGATCTCTCGTGGCTCGCGAAGCTCGACATGCCGGACCTCCCCGTCCGGTGGGATCCGCGTGTCGTCCGCTACCTCGAGTTCTTCAAGGACGATCCGCGCGGACGCGCGACGTTCACGATCTGGCACAGGCGCTCGGGTCGATACACCGCGGCGATCCGCAAGGCGCTCCGCAAGAAGAGCCTCCCCGAAGATCTCGCCGCGCTCGCGATGATCGAGAGCGGCTTCGATCCCGCCGCGCGCTCGCCCGTCGGCGCCCTCGGACTCTGGCAGTTCATGCCCGAGACGGGGAAGATCTACGGCCTCCTCCAGGATCGCTGGGCCGACCAGCGCATGAGCATCGTCATCGCGACCGAGGCCGCCGCCGATCACCTCGCCGATCTCAATCGCCGCTTCGGCAGCTGGGAGCTCGCGATGGCGGCGTACAACATGGGCTACGGCGGCGTGCTCCAGGCCGTTCGCCGTTACAACACGAACGACTACTGGGCCCTCTCGAAGCTCGAGGGGTCGATCCCCTGGGAGACGACGCTCTACGTCCCGAAGATCCTCGCGGCCGCGATCGTCACGAAGAACCTCGCTGCCTTCGGGTTCCAGGACATCGTCGCCGAGCCGCCCCTCGAGGGTGAAGAGGTGCTCGTCGCCCCGGGTACGGCGCTCGCGTCGGTCGCCCAGGCATGCGGCGCGGAGAAGAAGGAGCTCGAGCTCCTGAACCCCGAGCTGCGCGCGTCGCGCACGCCGCCTTCGCAGGAGGACTGGCCGGTGAAGGTCCCGGTCGGCAAGGCAAGCGGATGCTCGTCGAACCTCGCGCGCGTCCGGAAGACGGATCCTGCGGTCGAGCGCTACGTCGTGCGATTCGGCGAGTCGCTCGAGCAGATCGCGCAGGCGCGGAAGGTCTCGATCGCGAAGATCGTCGAGCTGAACGGGATCGCACAAGGCGAGGTCGTTCGCGGCGGAACGGTGCTGATCGTTCCGAAGGCCGACGGTGCGGCTCCTCCTCCGGCCGATCCGAAGAAGGCGGCCGAGAAGCCCGTCGTCATCGTCCCGCAGGACATGTTCGTCTATCCCGATCGCCGCCGCGTGTTCTATCGCGTGCAGGTCGGCGACACGATCAAGGACGTCTGCGCCGCCTTCAAGATCGCGCCCGACGAGCTCCGTCGGTGGAACGACATCGATCCGACGGCCCGCCTCGTCGAGAACATGACGCTGCAGCTGTTCGTCCCGCAGACGACCGATCTGTCGTCGGCCGTCGTCCTCGGCGAGGACGACGTGCGCACGATCGTCGCCGGCACCGAGGAATTCTTTCGCCACTGGGACGAGAAGGGCCGCCACCGCACGGTCGTCACGGCCAAGGCCGGCGAGACGATCGAGACGATCGGCAAGCGTCACGGCGTCTCTCCGGCGCTCATGGAGCGCATCAATCGGCGCGGCCGCTCCGAGGTGCTCGCCGAAGGCGAACGCGTCGTCGTCTGGGCGCAAGGCACGGGCAACTTGACCACTCCGCTGCCCACGGAAGCACGCGAGAGCGCGTCGCTCGCCAAGACCGCGCCGGCGCCGGAGCCGACGCCGCCGCTCGGCACGCCGCCCGCTCCGGATCAGCTCCCGCAGCTGCCCTGAGCGCCTTCAGAACTTGTAGTTGAGGCCGACGCCGAGAACGATCGCGCGCGCGCTGTAGTCGCCGCCGTTGATCGGCTCCGTGTTCGTCGGGTTGCCGCGGACCGGGTTCACGCGCGGCACCTCCGCCTCGGCGGGATCGACCGTCGTGCCGTTGAGGAGCACGAGCGAGCCCACGGCGTCCATACGCCAGTGCTCGCCGATGTTGATGCTGCCGCCGGCGCTGCCGATCAACTTGTTCGCGTCGTACGTGAGCGGCGACACCCACGACGGTGGGACCGCGCTCGTCTCGTAGGAGACGCCCGCGCGGAGGTCGATCCAGTAGTCGCTGATCAGGTTCTTCAGCGAATACTCCGTCCCGAGTCGGAACGAGTTCGCGTCCTGGAAATTACGCGGCAGCGAGATCGGCGCGACGCCGAACGGGCTCGGGAAGCCAGTGATGTCGTAGAGCTTGATGTTCTCCGCGCGAATGTCGATCGACTCGTGCATGCTCCAGAACTCGCGGACGTAGGCGGCCTCGATGCGGATGCGCGACTCGTCCGAGATGTTCGTGCGGTACTCGACACCGGCGCGGACGACCGGCGGGAGACGGAAGCGAACGGTCGCCTCGTTGCCCTCCTGACGTGCACGGTCGAAGGGCGACGCCGTCGGGAGGCGGACGTTCACCTCTGCGGGCGCGCTGACCCAGAACGGCAGCTGCCCGGAGACGCCGATGCGGATGTTCTCCGTCGGGACGGCGATCATCCCGAAGTTCGCGCTCGGCGCGACGATCGGGCCGACCTTCAGCTGGCTGAACGCGTCGTATTGCGGGTCCTCGGGCGCGGAGATGAGGCGGTCCGACGGGCTCGCGCTGAAGACGACCGTCGAGTTGAAGTTGCCGACGAGCGCCTGCAGACCACCGCCGACACGGAACTGCTCGACGGGCTTGTACGCGAAGTAGCCGCCGGCGACGACGAGCGCCGATCCTTCGAGCGAGACGAGCGAGTAGCGCGAAGGGGAGGGGTTGCCGTCGAGCGTGAGCGGGTAGCTCGCGATCGCCGTGTACGGCGCGAAGACGCCGACCGCCGCGGTGAACTCCTTCTCCTTGCCGAAGTTGTACGAGCCGGCGAGCGTCGGGATCGGGAGGAACGGCGACGAACCTTTGACCTGCGGAAACTCGATCGTCTGGACCGTTCCGCCCGCGGTCGTGACGTTCGTACGTCGCGTGTACTCCGAGCTGAAGTTCAGCCAGGAGAAGTCGACGAGGATGCTCGTGCCCGCGTCGGCGAGGCCGGCGGGGTTGTACCAGATGGCGCCGAGATCATCCGCGCCGGCGACGAACGCGCCGCCTCGTCCGAGCGGACGCACTCCGCGGTCCGCGGTGTACAGGCCGCCCGCCTGAGCGGAGGAGCCAATGAGGAGAACGGCGAAGCCGAGAAGGGACGCGCGCAGGTTCACGTGCATGGCGACTTTAGCCGAGCTCTGCCGTTGCCGGCTGGACATTCCGTCGTGACCGCGCCCGAGCGAGCCATCTGCATCCGGCGGGGAGCGCGATCAGGCGGGGAGCTCGTCGTCAGAGCTTCGTGCCCTGCCGGATGACCTCGTAGAACTGCTCGAGGCCGCTCTTCGGATCGACGAGGAACTCGACGACGTTCTTGCTGACGGACGCGTAGTCCTTCTGGTGGAGCGTGCCGTCGTAGTCCTCGGTCGGATCGACGCGGTTCACGTCGGCGATGACGTCGATGACGACCTCGAGCGGCGTCTGGCCTTTGAAGTCGGCGTCTTTGATCGGCGTCACGAGCTTCCCGAGCACCTTGGCGAGCACCTGGTTCGGGTCGACCTCGTTCCTGCAGATCTCCTTGCCGTCCTTGTCGAAGTACTTGCCGCTGAGGCGCGCGAGCAGCGCCATCTGTGCGTCGACGAGGCTCTTCTGCGTGAGCTTGCCCTTGTCGTCGTACTTCGAGCCGTCCATCGCCTCGGCGAGGACCTTGAAGAGGGGGATCAGGTTCTCGTCGTCGCGGAGGACCTGGAGCACGTCGCTCGCGGAGGCGAGCACGCTTGCGAGCGCGTCGTTCTTCGAGGCCGAGTCGAGGAGGTACTCCATCATCTTCTCGGCTTCGCGGCGGCCGTCCGGATCCTTCCGGATGGCGTCCATGACGTCGATCCCCGTCGTCATCAGCGGACCGCCGAGGGTCTCCTCGGCCTTGCTCACGAGCTCCTCACGCGCCCAGGTGCACTTCTCGTACGGCGGGACGAACGACTTCGGGCAGTGCGCCCAGAGCTGCGCGCGGACCATGTCGATGATCACGGGTGTCATCTTCGGGATCGTCGGGTTCGCGAACTGCGAGTTCGACTTGATCCCCGTCGTGCCGAGGAACTGGTCGACGAGCTGCGAGCGTGCACGGCGCCAGTTCGAGCGCCGCTCCTTGTCGGTCGGGTTCTGCTCCTCGTATTTGTCGAACGCGACGTCGATCGCGAACAGCGCGTTCGTCAGGAGGTAGGCCGGCGTCACCTGCGGGACGGTCGAGCCGTCGTTGCGCTTCGTCGTCGTCTGTCCGTGGCGATCGGTCAGGTTGAGCGACTTGGCGTAGTCGGGGTCGAGCACGGCGCGCGCGGTCTGCGCGGCGACCTCGATGCCGCTCAGCGTCTTCACGCCGTCCGGCGCGCACGCGCCCGTGGCGTCGACCTTCGTGCAGGTCTTGATCGGCATGTTCTCGAGCTCCTTGGCGAGCGCGCCAAGCGCCGGAACGACGTCGGTGGCGAAGGCCTCCGCGATGAGCCCTTCGTACGAGCTCATGCCTTCACGCGTGCACTGCTGATTGCCCGCGAGGCGGCACTCGTCGGGCGTCGCTTCCTGGCCGGGGTAGCGCTTGTAGACCGCGCTAGCGAGCTCGATGAACAGATCCTCGCGGTGGTGCTTCGCGAAGGCGCCGACGAGCGGCTTGATCGCGTTGTAGAAGCCGAAGTTCTCCCAGACGAAGATCGTGTTCTTCCCGCGCTGCTGGAGCCACTGGCCGTCGGGGCAGCTGCGAAGGCCGTGGACCTTGCGGTCGGGCGAAGCATCGGGCGCATCCGGCATCGGATCGTCGATCACGCGCTCGGGGCACCCCGACGAGCCGATGAAGTCGCCGGACAGATCGCTGATGAACGTCTTCGTCTTCGGATTCTTGGTGTCGTTCCTCGTGTCGAAGAAGACGAGGCGGTTCAGCCACTGCGGGCTCGGCGTGAGATTGCGGTTGTTGCCCGTGTCGACGAAGCCGAGCAGCCCGCTCGAGTCCTCGAGCAGGTCCGTCGTCGCGGCGCCGATCCCGACGATGCCGTCGCGGAGCGTGTCGTTGCGCAGGTACATCGCACCGCGCTTGTTCGGCTTCGAGTCGAGATCGTACTGCCAGGCCTCTCCCATGACGTCGACGTAGAAGGCCGCGAGGTTCTCGATCTTGAAGACCTCGCACTCCTTGTAGCCATCACCGAATGGAGGCATCGTCACGCTGACTCCGGCCAGCTTCGCGTGGACCTTCGCGCCCGGCTTGTTGCAGGCGGTGACGCCCTTCGTGTCGTTGATGAGCGCGAGGAAGCGGAAGAGCGCGCTCCGGTTCTGACCCGTGTACGGCGCATCGCGATCGACCGGCGTCTTCAGCTCGCCCTTGCTCTTGGTCGAGAGGTTGTACGCCGGTCCGTTGATGTCGTTCTCGTCGTACGAGACCTCGTCCTTGAACTGCGCGTACTTCGCGAAGATGTTCCCGAGCTCCTGGGACTCCGGAGCCGCGAGCGCACGGAGGACGTCCTCGAGGAGCCCGGGCTCCTTCACGAGCTTGGCCATGATCTCGAGGTTCTCGTCCCAGAACGTCGAGGTGCGCGGGATCTGCGCCTCGGGGTGCTTCTGCGCGATGTCGAACGCCTGGTTCAGCGCGCCGGTGATGCGCGCCATCTGCTTCGAGCTCGTCGTGAAGAGCTCCCTCGTCATCGCGAGCGTCGCGTCGGCGTTCTTGTCGCCGAGCACCGCGCCGAGCGCGTAGACGAGATCGAGCATCGGCGAGTCCTTCGTCCGGATGCCGTCGAACTCGATCTTCTTGTCGCCGTACTGCTTCGAGCGGAGCTCGCGCGGGCCCATCACGACGGGCAGGGCGCCCATCATGTCCATGAGCGTCTCGTGCTTCGCCTCCGGATCGGAGGTCACGAGCGGCTTCATGTCCTTCATCATCTGGGCGGCGAAGGTGCGGCTCGTGTCGATGTACTCATAGAGCAGCCCGTCGCCGACGGTGACGCGATCGAACTTGTCGCGCGCGACCTCGGGAGCGCCGGGGAACGAGAACGGCGCCGGGACGATCGCGCCGTTCGTCGTCTTGAAGCGACCGACGTCGTCGACGTCGGGCAGGCCGTCCTTGTTCGCGTCGACGAACGGGCTCGGGACGGCGCCGCCGCGGATCATCGCGTACCCGCGCGAGTCGCGGCGAACGATGTACCGCGAGCTGCCGCTCACGAAGGCGTCGTCCTCGGTGTAGAGGAGGTCTTGCATCATCTCGAGGTTGTCGCGCGGGCGCGAGATGACGACGCGTCCGCTCGGGTCGGTCTTCACCGTGAGCGGCGCGAGCTTCGGATCGGGCTTCACCGCGAGCATTTCCTCGTGGCCGACCTCGAGCATCTTGTTGAGCGCGGCGTTCGCCGGGCCTGCGACGGGGATCCGGTTGCCGTCGGCGTCGCGCTGCGGGTTCGTCTCGTAAGGCTTCGAGTCCGCCGAGAGGAGGCGGAGGCTCGCGTTCGCGAAATCGCGCAGGCCCGGATACGCGATGACCGGGCGGGCAGCGCCGAGCGCGGTGTCGATCGGACGGTAACCTTGGCGCGCGCTGATCCGCTGCCAGGCTTGCTGCGCGGCCTCGTCCTTTTTGAATGCGTCGACGACGCGTGCGAGCGACTCGGTCGACTGTGGGAGCGTGCCGTCCGTGTAGAGGTCGCCCATGCGACCGAGCATGTCGGCGAGCGCATCGGTGAGGAGACCCTCGCCGCTCTTCTTGGGCGCGCTGCAGGACTTGGTCGGGTCGGCGTTGTCGAGGTCCTTGATGGCGATCTTCTCGTCGTCGGGGAAGGTCGCGTCGAAGGCGCGGATGAGATCGTCGCGACGGCGAGCGAGCGCCTCGATGCGAGCGACGGCCTTCTCGCGGTCGGCGCGCTGCTTCTCGACCGGCACGGGCTTGTCGTTTTCGTCGACGAGCCCAGCCGCGACCGGCGGGAGCTTCGACGCGTCGACCTTGTCGGCGAAGGCGCCCTTGAAAGGCTTGTGGCAGACGTTGCGGAAGGAGTCGCCCGACAGATCCTCGCGCAGTGCCTGAGCGGCGACGCGATCGCAGATGACGCCGAACATCTCCTGTCCGACGGACCCGCGTTTGGGTGGCGTGCGCTCGGTGTCGAACTCATGGCACCCTGGCGCGAACGTGGTGAGGGCAGCCAGACCGACGACGCCGAGGAGGCTGACGCATCGCGCTGACGCGACCTTCCAGATTCTCTCCGGAGAGGTCTTCCTGGCGTCCGCTTTCGGATGACTGGAGGATCGGCGCTCATCCATCCCCGATCGACTAGACTCCGAATTCTTCGCTGCGCTCACGAGAAACCTGCGACCTTGTCGCATATCAGCCTCCCTCTCCACTCATCACCTAGCGAAAGGCGCGCCATGTTCGAGAAGACGACTGCGGTCATCCTGGCCGCGGGTCAGGGCACCCGGATGAAGAGCTCCCTGCCGAAGGTCCTGCACCCGGTAGCTGGCAAGCCGCTCGTCCACTTTCCCGTTCGCGCTGCCCTCGAGGCGGGATGTGGAGAGGTCGTCGTCGTCGTCGGTCACGGACGAGAAGCAGTGGAAGCTTACCTCGCGAAGGCCTTCGGAGCCGACGGGGAGCGGCCGGAGTGGGCCGGGCGCGTGAAGACGGCCGTCCAGAAGGAGCAGCGAGGGACGGGCGACGCGGCGAAGGCAGGACTCTCCGGCGTGCGTCCCGAAGCCGAGCGCATCCTCCTTTTCTACGGCGACGTGCCGATGCTCGCCGCCGTGGATGTCGCCGCGGTCGTCCGGAAGCTCGACGAAGAGCCGGGCGCCGTCATCGCGATCGCGACGTGCACCACCGACAACCCGTTCGGCTACGGACGCGTGATGCGTGACACGAAGGGCAACGTCCTCGAGATCCGCGAGCAGCGCGATCTGAAGAGCGACGCCGAGCGGGCCATCAAGGAGTGGAACCCCGGCATCTACGCCGCGACGAGGACGTTCTTCGACGACGCGCTCGCATCGCTCGAGCCGAACAACGCGCAAGGCGAGTATTATCTCACGGACATCGTCAGCTTCGCAGCGAAGCGAGGCGACGGGATCGCATCGGTGGCGTCGAACCCCGACGTGATGGACGGCGTCAACGACCGCGCGCAGCTCGCTCTCGCGGATCGAGGGATGGCTGAGCGCATCCTGAAGAAGCACCGGCTCGCGGGCATCACGATTCGCGACGGCGCACGCATCGAGGACGGCGTCGAGATCGGACAGGACGCGGTCATCGAGAGCTTCGCCGTCCTACGCGGCAAGACGCGCGTCGGCGCAGGCGCGATGATCGACGTCGGCTGCGTGCTGACGAACGCGGACATCGGCGAGGGCGTCGCGCTCAAGCCATACAGCGTCGTGACCGATTCGATCGTGCGTGCACGCGCGCAGATCGGTCCGTTCTCCCATCTGCGTCCCGAGAGCGACGTCGGCGAGGAAGCACACATCGGCAACTTCGTCGAGACGAAGAAGACGAAGCTCGATCGCGGCGCGAAGGCGAACCACCTCGCGTATCTCGGTGACGGATTCGTCGGCGAGAACGCGAACGTCGGCGCAGGCACGATCTTCTGCAACTACGACGGCTTCCAGAAGCACGTCACGCGGATCGGCAAGGGCGCGTTCATCGGCTCCGACTCGCAGCTGGTCGCGCCGATCACGATCGGCGACGGCGCCTACGTCGGCACGGGCACGACGGTGACGAAGGACGTCCCTGCGGACGCGCTCGCGATCGGACGTGCGAAGCAGGAGAACAAGGAAGGCTACGCTGCGCGGCTCCGCAGCCGGCTCAAGGCGGCGAAGGAAGCGGCGACCGCGAAGAAGACCTGAGCGGCGCGCGCAGCCGCTCGTCAGGCCTCGTCGTTTCGATACGAGGCCGGCGAGCGGCCGACGAGGCGCGTGAAGTCACGCGTCAAGTGAGCCTGATCGAAGTAGCCGAGGTCTTGCGCGAGTGTTGCGAGGTTGACGCTCTTGCCGCTCGCAAGGCGAAAGGCGGCTTCCTGCAGGCGTGCGCGCCGGATGACCCATTTCGGTGAGACCCCGACGTAGCTCCGGAAGAGGCGCTGCAGATCGCGCAAACCGAGCCCTGCAACGCGAGCGGCGTCGTCCACGCGCTGGATCGAAGCGTCGCTCTCGATGCGTGCGACGACGTCGTGCACCACGTCGACGGTCGGGTCTGGCTCCGGACGCGCAGCGCGCAAGAGTTTCTCCGCGTGCGCGATGCGCGCTTCGAGCGGCTCGATCGCTAGCACCTCTTCGCTCAGCGCGACCTCATCGCCCGCGAGCCAGCGCGTGAACGGAATCACCTGGTCGGTGATCGTCGATACGTCCGCGCCGAGCCACGGCCGGAACCCGCCCGGCCGAAAGCGGACGCCGAGCACGCTCCCACGGTCCGACAGCTCCGCGACGAACGCTCCTCGCGGGACGCCGAAGACGCCGGGGCGTCGTCGATCGAAGACGAGATGAACGCACGGATATCCGAGGAGGCGCTGCTGATACGGAGGCTGCCCGCGGAGATCCCACGCGCTGCTCCAGTACAGCTCGACGAACGGCGCGAGGTCGGAGGAAGGCAAGATGCGATCGAGCACGATCTTCTCGCGCGCTACCGACGGGTGAAGCACGCCTTTTGGCTCAGCCTTGACGCGCCTCGAACGCATCGTGTCGCGTTTGTCCAATCTCTCCTCCGGTGACCGCCTTACAGGTCGTCGCATGCTACCGCGGAGGATTTCATGAAGCTCTACTCGCGTCCCCTCTCTCCCTATTCCGCGCGCGTGCGCGTCGCGCTCTACACGAAGGGCGTCGACTTCGAGCCGCTCGTGCCCGAGATGGGCTGGGCGAAAGACCCGGCGTTCTTGGAAGTGAACCCAGTCGGGCGGATCCCGGTGCTCGTCCTCGACGACGGGACGAAGCTCATCGAATCGGGCCCGATCGTCGAATACCTCGAGGATGCGTTCCCCGATCCGCCGATGCGCCCGCGCGACCCCGTCGAGCGCGCGCGTGCCCGGGCGCTCACGCAGCTGCTCGAGAACGACGTCCTCGGAGCGCTCATGCCGATCTTCCTCCTGTTCGACAAGAAGCGCCGCGGTGTGCTCGACGAGCAAGGGCGCGACGCGCACGCCATCGAGGAGGCGATGGCGAAGCTCCACACCGCCCTCCGCCACGTCGAAGCGGCGCTCCCGAGCAAGGGACTCGCTTTTGGCGAGCAGGTCACGACCGTCGATGCGATGTTCCTGCCTGTCCGCTTCAACCTCGAGAGCCTCGTGACATTCGGCGCGATGCCCGCGTTGCTCGATGGGTATCCTCGGATCGCGCGTTATCGCGACGCGGCGCAGAGCGTGCCCGCGCTCGCGCGCGTCTGGGAGGAGATGGTCGAGGGCTTGAAGGTGTTCATGGCGTACCTCGAGAAGGTCGCGCCGTCGGCAGCGGCGTAGGCCATCGAGCCGGCGCTGCGCTGCTGCTAAGCTGTGGCCATCGTATGCGCCGGCTCCTCTTCGCCGCATGTACCATCGCGTCCGCGCGTCATGAACGCGCCGAGCTACGAGGGCGGGCTCGATCCTGCCACCTCGACGAGCTCCGCCGCTCGGTCCAGGAGCGCTGAGGCCAGCCTCACGTCGTCGAGGCGGTGCGCCATCGACGAGCTCGTCCCGAGTACGCGGCATGCGTGCTCGTGGAGAGCGGCTCGGCGTCGTATCTCGCGCGTGAGAGCAGCGAGGTAAGGTCCATCGGTACCGGAAAGGAGAGAGTGATGAGCCTCGACGTGATCGCCCTTCGTGAGAGCTTCGAGCTCGTCGTGGAGCGTTCACCCGAGCTCACACGGCGCTTCTACGAGATCTTGTTCGAGCGCTACCCGCACGTGCGGCCGCTCTTCGGTGCATCGACGCAGAAGCAGGAACAGATGCTCACGCGGGCGCTCGTGGCGGTCGTCGAGCGGATCGAAGACGGCATATGGCTCGCGGAGACGCTCGAGGCGCTCGGCGCGAAGCACGCCGACTACGGCGTGACCGACGAGATGTACCCGTGCGTCGGCGACGCGCTGCTCGCGGCGCTCGAAGAAGCCGCCGGCGATGCGTGGACGCCGCGCGCCCATGCCGCGTGGATGGCCGCGTACGACGCGATGGCCGAGCTGATGACGAGCGGGGCTCGCAAGGCGCTGTCGTTGTCGGTGCTGGCAGAGTCGCGTGAATCGCCGGACGCTTCTCCGGACGCTCCGACGCGGTGACGCTCATCGAGCGTAGGGCGCGCGAGGCGGTCCTCGCATCCGTGCGCGTTCTGCCGAACGCGCCCCTCCGCGCCGGTCCTCGTTCGGTCGAGTGGACACGATGCGCTCAGAGCGTGAAGCCGATCGTGGCGCGGAAGTACGGGCCGCGGACGGCGAGCTCGGGAAGCCGTTCCGGCACCGACGCGAGCACGACGGGCCCGCGCTCGCTCGTCAGGTTGATCGTTGCAGGTCCGCTCCATCCGTACCCGACCTCGGGCGTGAGCCACACGCGCGCGACGTCGTCGGCCTGCTCTCCGTGTGGACCGAGGAGCAGCGAGACGCCTGCGCTCGAGTCGACCGCCGGGACCCACGGATTGCCCGTGAGCGTCGTTCCGACGTTCGTCACCCTGGCCTGGTACATCGTCGCGCCCGGGGCCACACGGCCGAAGGCGTAGACCCATCGAGCGAGATAGAGCCTGCCCTCGAGCGGCACCGTGAGGCGATGCACGTTCATCGCGGCCGACATCCCGTTCGTGACCGCGGCGCGCGTGCCGAAGTCCCACGCGATGCCAGCCGCGAATGCACCTTGTCGACCGTTCAGCAGCGCGTAGCTCGTCTCGAGCGAGACCTGCGAGAGGCGATCGTCGGTCGCGTAGGTGTCGAAGCCGCGGTTCGGGATCACCGCCTGGCGATAGCCGAGGGCGAGGCGCGCGTTGCCCGCGGGAGGTCGAGGAATGCGCTCCGGCGCGGGCTCCCGAGGCGTAGGCACCAACGCGGGTGGGGGAGGCGTCGGGATCGGCGAGACGGGAGAGCCCGTGACCGGCGCTTGCGCTCGAGCAGCGGCGGCCGTCGCGACGAGCGAGAACACGATCGAGACCTCGAGCGACCTCTTCACCATCGGTAGGCTCCGCCTTCGTCGGCGACCGCGCGTGCGGGACGACCGCGCGCGGAGCGTGCATCGGCCGTACCGCAACGCTAGAGCGCGGCCGCACACGGCGCCGACCTTCGTTCACGCTACTTGGCCTCCGGCCCGGATTTTGGCAAAGCTCAGTGACCAATGGACGCACTCCGGGTTCGAGGCACGGGAAAGCCCCTTGTGGGCAAGGTCCGCATCAGCGGCGCGAAGAACGCGGCTCTGCCGATCCTCTGCGCGACGCTGCTCTCGGACGGCGCCAGCAAGCTCAGGAACGTCCCGAAGCTCCGCGACATGGAGACGACGTCCGCGCTCCTGCGCTTTCTCGGACGCGACGTGAGCTTCGATGCCCCCGAGGTGCACGTCGCCGCTGGTTCGCAGGTCAAGCCGGAAGCTCCGTACGAGCTCGTGAAGCAGATGCGTGCGAGCGTCCTCGTCCTCGGGCCGCTCGTCGCGCGCTTCGGGCGGGCGAAGGTCTCTCTTCCCGGAGGCTGCGCGATCGGCGCACGCCCTATCGATCAGCACTTGAAGGGCCTCGAGGCGATGGGCTGCAACATCCGCCTCGAACGCGGCTACGTCATCGCGGAAGGTCCCGGCGGCGGCGGACGCCTTCGTGGGACGGAGGTCTGCTTCGATCTCCCGACCGTCACCGGCACCGAGAACCTGATGATGGCCGCAGCGCTCGCGAAGGGCCGCACCACCCTCGTGAACTGCGCCCGCGAGCCCGAGGTCGAAGAGCTCGGACGCATTCTCAACAAGATGGGAGCCGAGGTGAACGGCGCCGGTACCGACGTCATCCACATCGTCGGTACCGATCGCGGCGAGCTCTCTCCGTTCGACCACGCGATCATCCCCGACCGCATCGAGGCGGGCACGTACATGTGCGCGGCCGCGATGCTCGAAGGGGGCGACGTGCTCCTCGAAGGCGCCGAGGTCGGTGACCTCGAGGCGCTCGCGACGAAGATGCGGATGGCGGGCGTCGAGATCACGACCGAGGGCCAGAACATCCGCGTCCGCCGCAAGGGCCCGCTCCGCGCGGTGAACGTCACGACGAATCCGCATCCCGGCTTCCCGACGGACATGCAGGCGCAGTTTCTCGCGCTCATGTGCCTCGCGCGGGGCGAGAGCGTCATCAGCGAGACGATCTTCGAGAACCGTTTCATGCACGTCCCCGAGCTGCAGCGCATGGGCGCGAGCGTCGCGCTTCGCGGCAACACGGCCGTGGTGCAGGGCGTATCGAAGCTCTACGGCGCGTCGGTCATGGCCACCGACCTCCGCGCGAGCGCGTCGCTCGTCATCGCCGGGCTCGCGGCCGACGAGGAGACCGAGGTACGCCGCGTCTACCATCTCGACCGCGGGTACGAACGCATTGAAGAGAAGCTCGGCGGTCTCGGTGCCGACGTGCAACGCGTGAAGGGAGCCGAGTCGTGACCTTGACCAGCATTACCGCAACACGTGACGAGCGGGCCGTCCGCGCCGATGCGCGCCCCGCGATGACGATCGCGCTGCCCAAGGGGCGCACCCTCGGGCCGGTGTCGAAGCTCTTCACTAGCGCAGGCATGACGGGTGATGGCGAGACGTCGCTCGCGAGCGCGCTCGACGAGAACAACCGTGCGCTCGTCCGTCGAGCGCGTCTCGGCGATCACCTCGTCCATCTCCTCCTCCTCAAGCCCGACGACGTTCCGACCTACGTCGAGTACGGCACGGCCGACCTCGGCGTTTGCGGGCGCGACGTGCTCGCCGAGCGCGACATCGACGCCTATCACCCGGTCGACCTCGGCATCGGCCGCTGCCGCCTCGTCGTCGCCGGTCGCGTGGGCGCGACGCTCGACACGACCTCGCGCATGCCGCGTATCGCGACGAAGTACCCGCGCACGGCTGCGCGCCACTTTGCCCGCAGCGGCATCCAGGTCGAGATCGTCAACGTCCAGAGCTCTGTCGAGCTCGCGCCGCTCACCGGGCTCGCCGATCTGATCGTCGATCTCGTCGAGACCGGAGCCACGCTCGTGCAGAACGGGCTCGAAGTGAAGGAAGAGATCCTGGCAGTCTCGACTCTCCTCGTCGCGAACCGTGCATCCTACAAGCTCCGTGCGGAGCCCATCAGCATGCTGATCCATTCGCTCCGCGCCGCGCTCACCGGCTGAGCCGGGAAGCGCACCCGCGCACGAGCGCGAACGGAAAAGCTCCAGCTTCACCTTCCACCTGGTCGTTGACAACCCAGAAGAAGCCGGGCGTCGCCCATCTCGACGCGATCGCGGTCCGTCCCAACATGTCGGGCCAGGGGATCGGACAGCGGCTCCTCGCGCACGCCGAGTCGATTGCGCGTGCACGTGGCGCGATCACGATGTCGCTCCTCACGGCGGAGACGAACACGGACGCGCAGCGCTTGTTCCTGAATGCAGGCTTCCAGATGCTGACGCGATTCGACGATACCTACGTGGGCGGCCAGCGCGCGCTCTCGATGTTCAAGGCGCTCTGACTTCGTCCCGAGGTCAAGGCGCGCCCGCATCGCCCGCCCTCGGCGCATCGAGCCGCAGGAGCGGGCGCCACTTGCGGATCGTCGTGCGGCCGATCCCCTTCACGCGAAGGAGATCCTCTACGCGCTGGAATCTCCCCATGCGCTGCCGGAGCGCGACGATCGACTCGGCGCGCTTCGGGCCCACGCCTGGAAGGCGTCGCAGCTCTTCGGCGCTTGCGTAGTTGATGTAGACGGGATCCTCCGCGGTCGCGCGCGCGTTCGACGACGGCGTGGCCGCGGATGGTGGAGCGACGGGGGCAGGCGCCGGCGGAGCGGCAGGAGGCGGAACGACCGTGGGCAGTGATGGTGCCGCGCTCGCGCCGCCCGTGATCGGCGCGCCGGCATCCGCTGCCGAAGGCGCAGTTGCGACCCGAGGCGTCGCCGCGGTCGCTGCGCGTCCGATCCACGCGAGCACGACGAGCCCGAAGAGCAGGATGAGCGCGCGCCCCGCGAGGCTCGTCCACGGCGAGCCGCGGACCGCTGCACGCACGCGCTCGAGGAACGACGCCCGATCCGGCGTCGCGGCCGAGGGAAGGGATGCAGAAGGCGGAGCGCCGAGCGTCCGTGCGAATGCGACGTCGGTGCTCAGCGCGCGATCCTCGCGGGTCATGTCCCGCTCTCCTGCGCAACGACGCGCGGCTCGACATCGCGCAGGTGCAGCGCTCCGCTCTGCGGGAACGCATCGAGCTTCACGTCGATGCTTCCGTCCGCGTTGACGAAGCCGACGCCGACCGGGCGCCACCACGAGCGACCATCGCGCTCGACGATCGTGTAGACGGTCTTCCTCTTCCTCGAATCCATGTGGGGCGAGCCTCCTGCGCGCGGCCCTTTTCAAGCGGCGCGCCACATCCGCGGCCCACGTGATCTCGCTCGGTTGCAGGCCGGCCTGCCTGGCCCGGGCCGGCCCCGCCCTGGCCCGGGCCAGCTCGTGACGAGACGGGAGAATCCCTCGCGCGCCGAGCCGCGAGAGCGACGCCCGAGCGAGCTCTGCTGTGGCGGACCGCGTGGATACGAGGAAAATTCCTTCGTTTGTTCGCCGGTTGCGCTCCGTGATAAGGCACATAACAGTATCGAGACCTGAGGAGGCTTCTATGAACGACGACGAGAAGCAGGCCATCGCACGCATCGAGAGCGAGCTCGCTCCCCGAGACGGCGAGCCCCTTGTCGTTGATGCACGCGGATCGGCCGAAGGCGGGACGCGGGGTGCGTCCGGCGCCGTCGGGCGTCGCGCGTTCCTCGGTACGGCGGCCGCCGTCGCGGCAACGGCGACGACCCTGACGCCGTCGGTTGCGAAAGCTGCGAAGAACCTCGCCGCATCCCCGCCGGAGGGTTTCACGCCGTTCAACGCGCCCGGCAAGGTCGTGAAGGTCACGAAGGCCGACTCGCTCCAGGCGAACAAGCTCTATCCGAAGGCGGACGTCGCGAAGGAGGTGCTCACGAAGGCACTGACCGAGCTGACGGGGAAGCCCGATCTCGTCACCGCCGTCCAGCAGTTCGTCCACAAGGACGACATCGTGGTCGTGAAGGTGAACGGCATCGCGCAGTCGCAGATGGCGACCGGTAAGGAGCTCGTCCTGCCGTTCGTCGAGGCGATGATCGAGGGCGGCATCAAGGCCGAGAAGATCACGCTCCTCGAGCAGTACGCGGGATTCTTCAACGCGACGCGCATCACGCCCCAGAACGTCCCGGCCGGCGTGAAGATCGCGACGCACGCCAACGGCAACGCGACGATGGACGATCGTCTGATCCCCGGCACCGGGGTGAAGACGAAGTTCGTTCGCTGGCTGACCGAGGCGACGGCAGTGATCAACTTCGCGCTCGTGAAGGACCACTCGATCTGCGGCTACACCGGCGCGCTCAAGAACATGACGCACGGCTGCACCATCAACCCGCACGACTTCCACGTGCACCACGCGAGCCCACAGATCGCGCTCCTCTACGCGCAGGACGTCATCAAGAGCCGCGTCCGTCTGTGCATCGCCGACGCGTTCAAGGTGATGTGCAACGGCGGGCCGCTCTACAAGCGTCCGGAGTTCGTGAAGCCGCACGACTCGGTGTACGTCTCGACCGACCCGGTCGCGATCGACACGATCGGATGGGAGGTCGTCGAGAAGTACCGCGCCGACTTCAAGCTCAAGACCCTCACGGAGGAGGGGCGCGAGCCGGCCTACATCAAGGCTGCGGCCGATCTCGGCCTCGGCATCCACGAGCGCTCGAAGATCCTTCTCAAGGAAGTCACCGTCTAGCGACGCTCCACGCGAGACCGTCGGCCCGATGTATTTCACGCGACGCGGTCCTAGCGACGGCAACCCGGCGCGATGCCGGAGCGGCACTCGCCGCGAGGGGCGATGTCGCGATCGGAGCATCCCTCGCCGCACGGGCGCGGCTCGTGATCGCGAGCCGAGCACGATCGGCGTGCGCGCGCGACACATGGCTCGCATCGCCGCTCGGCGGCCTTTCGCATCGTGATGCGTTCGGATTCGATGCAGCGTTCCCGACCCGTGGGCTGGTTCGACGCTCTTGTCACCCGGCGCTAGTTTGTGAGCTCGATGCGAGCGCGCACTCTTTCCCTGTGCCTGGTGCTCCTCGGAAACGCCGCGCTCGCGCCCGCGTGCGCGCAGGGAGCGCCAGATTCGGCGACGGACGTCTCCGCGACGAGCGCAGGCGACGACAGTGGCTCGCCGACGTGTGTCGGATGCCCGGACGGCTACGTCTGCTCGAACGGGCGATGCGTCTCGGCGACGAGTGATGCAGACCACGACGGCTTTGCCGTGAAGGACGACTGCAACGACGGCGACCCGAACGTCCACCCTGGCGCGCAGGAGGTCTGCAACGGCAAGGACGACAACTGCGACGGGAAGATCGACGAAGGCTTCGACGCCGACGGAGACGGCTGGGTGTCGTGTGCAATCGGAGCCAAGAACGCCGACTGCGACGACACGGATCCGGCCATCAATCCCGGCGCGCAGGAAGTCTGCAACGGCAAGGACGACAACTGCGACGGGAAGATCGACGAAGGCTTCGACAAGGACAACGACGGCTTCTACACGTGCGCGCGAAGCGGCCTTCCCGCCGATTGCGACGACACCGATCCGATGATCAAGCCGAGCGCGTCGGAGATCTGCAACGGCAAGGACGACGATTGCGACGGCAAGATCGACGAGCTGCCCGCGACGCTCGCCGGCTCGCTCACCGCACCCATCGATCCTCACTGGGCGCTCGCCGGCTCCGCGACTTTCAGCAAGGGCTGGGTACTGCTCACTCCCGAGGAGACCTATAGGGCCGGCGCGCTGTGGTGGAGCGCGAGCTACCTGTTCGACACGTTCGATGCGAGCGGCACGTTCTGGATGGCGAGCCGGAGCGACTGCTCCGATGGGATCACGTTCGCGTTCGTTCCAGGCATGAACGTCGGCGCCACCGGAGAAGCGGGCTACGGCTACGGCGTGAAGGGCCTCGGCGGCTATGCCGTCGCGATCGACACGTTCTCGAATCCGGGCGAGCCACCAGCGCCGTTCCTCGCTGTGGTCGACGCTCAGACCGGGACGCATCTCATCCGTCAGGCTGTCCCGGAGGTGAGGAACGCGCAGGACCATCAGCTTCGCGTGAAGCTCGATGCGGGCAAGATCAGCGTCTGGCTGGATTCCGTCGGCTACATCTTCGATTTCCCGCTGCCGTCGTACACGCCGTTCAGCGGGCACTGGGGGTTCACGGCCGGCACGGGCGGGCTCACCTGCCCGCAATGGGTCCGGAACGTGACGATGAGCTTCCCGAACGGGCAGGGCTGCGTGCCGTGAGCGCAAGCGTCGAGGGTGTACTTCGATAGTGGGCCACGGCCGGCGTTCGAAGTATCATTCGTCGAATCCGTGGATCCGAAGCAGCAAAGACCGCCGGTTCCTCCGCCGGTGGTGATCGCCGAAAAGCCGGATCGTGAAGCCCGTGACGACACCGGGCGCACGACGATCCCGGACATCGAGGCGTTCAGCACGCTCCCGAAGAGCTCGGACCGCGCGTGCCTCGTCGTCATCTACGGGCCGGAGCTCGGAAAACGAGCCGCCCTCGGTCACGGCACGTTCGAGATCGGCCGCTCGACGCGGTCCGACCTTCCCATCGATCAGGAGAGCATCAGCCGCCATCACGCGCGGATCACGTTCGACGGCGGGGGCCACGTCATCGAGGACCTGGGCTCCACGAACGGCACGTTCATCAACGATCAGGTCACGAAGAGGAGCGCGCTCCGGGACGGTGACCAGGTGAAGATCGGTCGCTCGATCCTGAAGTACATGTCGGGCGACAACATCGAGGCGAACTACCACGAGGAGATCTACCGGCTGATGACGATGGATGCGCTCACGCAGACGCACAATCGCCGGTACTTCAACGAGGCCCTCGAGCGCGAGTACCAGCGCAGCTTGCGCTACCGGCGCGCCTTGTCGCTCGTGCTCTTCGACATCGATCACTTCAAGCAGATCAACGACACCTACGGGCACGTGGCCGGAGACAGCGTCCTCCGGCAGCTCTCACGCGTGGTGAAGCCGCGACTCCGGCAGCAGGACGTCCTCGCACGGGTCGGCGGCGAAGAGTTCGCGATCCTCCTCCCCGAGGTCGAGCCCGCGGGCGCGAATGTGGCCGCAGAGAAGGTGCGCCGCCTCGTCGAAAGCGCTCGCTTCCTCGTCGAGGACAAGGAGTTCGGCTGCACCGTCAGCGCGGGCATCGCAGCGTTCGATGCGCGAATGCCGACGCCTCAGGCGCTCTACGAAGCCGCGGACAAGAACCTCTACGAAGCAAAGCGCGGCGGACGCAATCGCGTCGTCGGCTGAACGCGCTCGTCACCGAGGTGCGTTCGACATGAGGAACGTCTCGCTCTAGTCGCTCGCGTCGCCGGCGTCGTCTGTGCCTGCGTCGCCCGCGTCGCCCGCATCGGCGCCAGTGCCTGCATCGCCGGCGTCGGTGGTGCCGCCGTCGTTCGACGTCGTCGGAGTCTCGAGGACGCCGCAGCCGCCGCACTCGCGGATCTCCGCTCCGCGCGCGATCCAGATGCGGATCTTCTCACGCTCCTGGAAATCGAGCGGCGTGTAGAAGTACGCCGTCGGGTTCGGATTGGCAGGCGAAGGCGGGGGAAGGACGTACGTCGACGGCGTGTACGGGTACGGCATCTCGCGCCCGAGCACGTAGTCGCTCAGGATCGCGCGCTCGATGTCGTCGGGATTCGTTCGCGCGGGGGCGAGCGGCGTGTACGACGACGCTGGAGCGGGGATCGACGGAGCGCCAGCGGGCGGCGTACACGCGACCGGGGGCATTGGCCCGGCATCGACGACCGGCTGCGGAGCGAGCTCCATCTTGTACATGAGCCAGCTCGACCCCGGATCGCCCGGCTTGATGATCTCCATGTTCACGCCGAAGAGAGACGGCGCCGGCTCGGGAGACGTCGCGCGTGGCCCGGTGTTCGCGCCCTGGGCGACGCGCCCGCGCGCTGTCACGCGAACGCCGTCGGCGCTCGCGAGGATCAGGCTCGACGCGGCCCTCTCGGACGCTCCGTGACAGGTCGGATCGCTGCACTTCAGCGTGAAGATCGGAAGGACGTCCGCGCAGAAGTCCACTGCGGGCTCGATCTGCGCCCGTTGCGTGGGCGGACCGGCGCGGAAGACGAATTCGCGCGTCTGCTGCGGATAGAGCGTCGCCCGATCGATCGCACGGAACCCGCCGATGTCGCTTCGCGGATCGGACGGAATCAGCAGCACCAGCTTGTACGACTGGTCCGGCGTGAGCCACGACTTGCCGGGGCCGTCGGGGCCCACGATCGTGACGGTGCGCGCGACCGGATCGTAGAGCGTCCTGAGCGCGAGATTCGGCAGCGGCGTGTTCGTGCTGTCGACGATGACGTACGACTGACGCGTGATCGTCGACGGAAGCAGATAGCGATCGAAGGCGAGCTGGATGACGCCGTCGGCCGGCACGACGCCACCGTTCGCGTCGATGTTGTTGCCGACGATCGTGATGGCGGGACCGAGCGTCTTCCGGTCGTGCTGCGTCCCCTCGATGTCACATGCGAAGGCTGCCGCTGCGACCGCGAGCGCAGCGACGACAGCGGCGCGACGACGCGTGAAGAACGGGCGTGGGCGACCAGGCTGGGGCGCGAGCTTCGTCTCGGGCCGGCTCAGCTCTCGGCGTACATCACGAGCTGCTCCTTCATCACCTGGTCGTTCACGCCCGTGCGGACATGGTCCTTCAGGACATCGGCCAGGGTGATCAGCAGATCGTCGACACCCTTGTCCTCGATCAGCTTCTGAAGAAGCGCCTTCGCCTCGCGGCTGTCGTCGCCCCGGAGGAATTGCCGCACCTGATCGAGCGAGATCTCCCCCTGAAAGTCCACGTAGATGTTGTCCAAGAGGTATCGGACGAGCTCTTTCATGGGGGGTCTCCTCAGGCAAAGGGCGGCAGGTGCCGATCGAGCAGCCCATATAGCCACCGTAGGCATTATCGCACAACCCAAAACATGAGGATTGCGTGGCAATTCCCGCTCCGGAGCCGCCTTTCCAGCAGTTTGAGCAGACTTCTCGGCTCATTCCGCGCGCTCCGGCCAGGCGTCGCAATGCGTTTCGTCCCGCCTCCCGCCAAGGTTGCCTCATTGGCACCTCTGGAGCACGGACGCCCCCGGATCGTGGCAGACGTAACAGGGGCGGGGATTACGACGGAGCTGGGCTGCGCAGCCGCCGGCGAACCCGCCGCTGTGCGGATTGAAGCCGCCCCCGATGCCCTGGCCGCCGTGGCAGATGACGCAGTCGCGCTCGATGTGACAGCTCACGCAAGCGTTCAGGTTCCGCATCGCCTCGAAGGCGTGATGCCCCGGCCGGCGCGGCGCATCGCTCCACTCCTGCTTCGGCGGGTGGAAGCGGCCCGCCTCGCGCGCGGCGGTCGGCCCGCTCATCGAGACGCCGAGGCGTTGGTGGCAGTCGAGACAGAAGCTCTGCTCGCGGTGGCAGCTCGTGCAGCGCTGCGTCGCGAGCCGGCCTTCGACGGCATGCATGTTCAGATAGTCGGCCGGATGGATGCTCCGGGGCCGGACGCGTCCGTCGTGGCAGCCCGTGCAGTATTCCTCCTTGTGGCAGTTCGCGCAGAACTGCGAGTCGTTCGCGGCGACGTACTTGTGCCGCTGGATGAAGTCCGGCGCGTGCTGCGCGTTGTGGAGCCAGCGCGGCGGGTTCAACACGCCGCTCGCGAACGTGGTCTTGAGCCGGCCGCCTTCGGTCGCGCCGCCCTTCACGTGGCAGACGTCGCAAGCGCTCTTCGCATCGCCGCGTGACGCAGAGTCCGGGTGCTGGTGGCATCCGAAGCAGCCGCGCATTCGGGGCATCTGATCGCGCGTCGCGAGCTCGAGCTCCTGCACGTCACCGTGGCACTGCTGGCAGTTGATGTTCCGCGCCGCGTGCTTCTGGTGATTGAACACCATGTTCGGCGTCGGGATGTGGAACTTGGCGACGCGATTGCCGTCCCCGGGTTGGTACCCGACGTGACAGAAGCTGCACTTGCCGGACTCATCGTCGCCCGCCTGGACGGCGTTCAGGTTCGAGTGATCGGTCCCGTGACAGCCGTCGCAGAGCGTCGGCTTCGGCAGGAGCACGTCATTGACCGACTGGCTCGTGAGGGCTGCCGAGTGGCAGCTCTTGCACTCGAGCTTCTGCTCGACGACGTGGAACTTGTGATTGAAGCGGATCGTCAGCTTCTGCGGCGGGAAGATCGCCGCCGACGGTCCGGTGTCTTGCTCGAACGCGCCCGGCGGAAGCCATTTGAGCGGGACGCGCGCGTTGCTCGCGAGAGGCGCGAGCCCCGACGAGAGCTTCGCCTGCGCGACGGGTGACGAGTGCGCCGGACCGGCGGGCCCGGGCTCTTCCTGCGGGACGACCGAGGCGGAAGGTGCTGCCTCCGTCGTCGGCGGCGGCGCGGGCGTCTCCTGCGCGAACGCCGTCCCGATCGCGCCGAGGATGACGACGACGAGGACGATGAGAGCGCCGAGGCCTCGGCGCGCCTCCGTCTCCTCCGTCCTCTCGATGTCGCTCGCTGCCGGGTTCATGTCCTGCTTCTCACTTCGAAAGGGCGATGGTGAGCCAGACCATTGCGCGGAAGCGCTGCCCGGCGATGCGGTTCATGTCGTGCTGGAAGTCCGCCAGCACCATCGAGCGGGGAAACATCTTGTATCCCGCGCCGAGGACGTAGCCGAAGTTGGTCGCGTCGCGATCCGGACGGAGCTTGTCGTTCCACTGCCACACGCCCGTGCGCGCCTGGAGGACGTAGCGCGTCTCGAGCGTGCGCTCTCCGTAGAGATCGAGCCCGACGCGGTCGCCGGTGTGATGGAGGTCGGCGGCACCACGCGCGCCGATGAAGCCCTCGCCGATGCGGTAGCGACCGGCGAGGTTCGCGCCTCCCATCGCATCGATCCCGCTCGACGGGTAGTAGTTGCCCTCGTACAGCCCGTTCGGGGACGTCTGGAACGTGAGGTCCTTCTCGGGCTCCGTCTGAACGGTGAACGCGCGCGCGCGGAGCGCTCCCGACACCGAGACGCGCGGATCCGGATCCCACGACGCGCGGAGGCCGATGTCGTTCATCGGCATCGCCATGAAGAAGTTCCAGATGGAGTCGCCGTCGAACGTCGGCCGGAAGTAGTCGTAATCGACGCTCAGCGTGAGCTTCTGCGTCGTGTACCAGTCGAGCGAGGCGTAGATGTTCGCCATCGTCTTGACGTAGAGGTCGTACGCGAAGCCTGCCTTGATGCCGCCGATCGTCGGCAGCGAGCCGTCGACCGCGTAGCCGACGCGCTCCTGCGAGATGCGCGTCCCGTCGTACGTCGCGTTCGTGCGGATGCCATTCGTGAACTGCGAGACGTTCGACGATCCCGTGTTGTAGACGCGACGATACGTCAGTCGGCCGTGCAGCCAGGTGATGCCGGCGGACTCGAGGGCAGCTCCGATCGCGGGCGCGATGTCGTTCGGCTGGAACGACGGATAGAGCGTCGGATCGCGCTCGTAGTCGGTTCGATCGCCGCGCCAGATGCCGTCGCGTTCGTAGCGCGACGTCGCGAACGGCAGTCCGCCGCGCTGCTCGAGCCCTCCGTACAGCTCGAGCGCGAAGTAGTACGGCGTCGTGACCTTCACCTGCCCGCCGTCGAAGGACCACCAGCCGAGCGCGTCGGTCACGTACTGCCGGCCGAGGCGGAAGCCGAGCAGGCCGTTCAAGAACCGCCGCCCCTCGATGTAGCCGTACATCAGATCGACGGGCCCGCGGGAGAACCCCGGGACGAGGCGGTCCGGACGGTTCACCGCCGTCTCTTCGGCACTGCCGCCGTAGTCGGCGTCGTATCGGAGGCGCGCGCGGAACGTCAGCGTCGGGGCGCGAGGGTCGTCGACCTTGTCGAACAGATCGTACGCGGCGACGCCGAGCGTCGTCGTCAGTCGCCGCCGCGCGATGATGGTCTGCCCGGTGGGGCTCCGCATCTCGTAGAACTGCGCGGCGGTCTCGCTCGTGATCTCGGCATCGATGGGGCGATCGGCCGGCGGCGGCGCCTTGATCGTCGGGCCGACGGACGACGCGGTCGCGTTTCCGTTCGGTGACGTCGACGACGTGTCCTGCGCGCTCGCGGCGGCCGTCGCGAGCGTCGAGGCCGAGAGTGCCGCGCCGAGCAGGAAGAAAAGGGAAGGGCGAACACGCATCGCTGGAGAACGCCGCGGCGTCGTCCTGCAGCGCGGCGGGAGCATCACGAACCGCTGTGCTTGTGTCAACGTCGATCCACCGCCGAGGTGGGCTCGGCGGTGCTGGGCGATCCTCGCTCGACCGAATCCCCCACGGCAGATGCCCCGAGACCCGCGTTTTGATCGCAACTTGTTGACGCATCGCGGCTCCGGGTGGCACGCTCCATGGGCCGCGGCATGACCGAGAGCGCCCAAAGATATCGCGTTGTCGAGAAGCTCGAGTCGGGCGGTATGGCCGAAGTGTTCCGCGCCGAGAGCGAGGGGCTTCAGGGCTTTCGCAAGCAGGTCGCGATCAAACGCGTTCTGCCGCACCTGAGCGAGAAGAAGCGCTTCATCGCGATGTTCCTCGACGAGGCGCGCATTTCGGCTCAGCTGACGCATTCGAACTGCGTCCAGGTCTTCGACATCGGCGTCGGCGACAGCGCGTACTTCATCGTCATGGAGTACGTCGACGGCGCGAACCTGAAGTCGATCGCCGAGTCGCTCAAGAAGCAGGGAAAGGACTTCCCGGTCGCGGCCGCCGCGTTCATCGCGCACGAGATCTGCAAAGGCCTCAGCTACGCGCACGAGCTGACGGACCAGAACGGGATGCCGCTCAACATCGTCCACCGCGACATGTCCCCGCCGAACGTCCTCGTGACGAAATACGGCGAGGTGAAGATCGTGGACTTCGGCCTGGCGAAGGCGAGCTCGCAGCTCGAGAAGAGCGAGCCCGGCATCATCAAGGGCAAGTTCTCCTATCTGTCGCCCGAGGCCGCGATGGGCCAGGAGGTCGACAAGAAGACGGACATCTTCGCGGTCGGCATCATCCTCTGGGAGCTGCTCGCAGGGCAGCGTCTGTTCCTCGGCGAGACCGACTTCCAGACGGTGAAGAAGGTCCAGCAGGCCCAGGTGCCGCCGATCTCGCAGGTCAATCGCAAGGTTCCGCCGGAGCTCGAGCGCATCGTCAACAAGGCCCTCGCGCGCGACATGCTCCAGCGGTACGGCTCCGCGAGGGAGCTCGGTCAGGACCTCGTTCGCTTCCTCTACGCGTACGGTCAGCCGATCGGCACGTTCGACGTCGCGACCATCGTGCAGAGCACGATGCGCGAGAAGCAGCGCGTGAGGCCGCCCCAAGGCTCGATCATCGACAAGCTGATCGAGGAGGCGCTCTTCGAGTTCACCTCGCTCAAGGAAGACGGCGCGCCGTCCGAGGGCGCCATCAAGGTCGGAGCCGCCGCTCCGTTGAACCCCGGGCAGTTCGTCGATCCGACCAACTGGGCCGAGGAGATCGCGATCCAGGAGAAGCGCCCGGTCCAGACGTTCGAGCAGATGCGCCACTCGCTGCCGGGCGAGGTGTTCGAGCAGGGGAACCTCTCCGCGCTCGAGGAGGAGCCGCTGCCGGGATCCGCTCCGCAGCCGTCGCTCTCCGTCTCGACGACGCAGCATTCGCACTCGAGCCCTCCTCCAGCGAGCTCCCAGCGCTCGGGGCGGGAGCCAGGCAAGACGGCGAAGAGCGGCGGGGCGAGCAGCGCGGCGATCGGCGTCGTGTTGTTCCTCGTCGTTGCCGCCGCCGCCGGGGCGGCCTGGTTCTCGGGGCTGATACCCCATCAATAGTTGAATGCGCGTGGCGTCCGATGTAGCCATCGGCTGGATGGGCGCGCTCGGACGTCGTACTGCCGTCTTGCTCCTCGCGGGGAGCGGGGTGTCGTGCGCGCTCTTCACGTCGCCGAGCGAGGGGCGGAGCGGGCCGTGCCCTGCCGGCATGGCGTACGTCACCATCGAAGAGTCGCCGCGTCGCTCGTACTGCATCGACAGGTGGGAAGGGTCGATCGTCGAGCTCCGCGGCAACAAGGAGGTCGCGCACCCTCCGTACGAGCCGGTCACGAACCTGAAGGTGAAGGCCGTCGCGAAGGCGGGCGTCGTCCCGCAAGGCTACATCTCGAAGAACGAGGCGGAGGCCGCGTGCAAGGCCGCACGCAAGCGACTCTGCTCCGGCGAGGAATGGCAGTTCGCGTGTCGCGGCAAGAAGCCGACGACGTTCCCGTACGGCGACGAGCGCAAAGAGGGCTACTGCAACGACTCGGGGAGGGCGCCGCTCGCGACGCTGAACCCTGGGCTCGGTGACGCGATCTACTCGTCCGCGGAGGCGCTCAACGATCCGCGCATCAACAAGGCGCCGAACACGGTCGCGAAGACGGGCGAGTTCTCGAAGTGCAAGAACGCCTTCGGCGTCCATGACATGGTCGGCAACCTGCACGAGTGGACGGCCGACGTGAACGGCTCGCGCGGCGTCTTCCGCGGCGGCTACTACCAGGACACGCACCTCAACGGCGACGGGTGCAAGTACAAGACTGTCGCGCACGACGTGACGTATCACGACTACTCGACTGGCTTCCGCTGCTGCGCTGACGCTCGCTGACGCGCATCCCGCGGCTCACTTGCACTCGATGGGTCGTCCCGGGCGGTTCGTCACGATGCAGCCCGTCTTGCACGTCAGCGACTTCGTGAAGACGCCGCCCTGGCAGACGAGCTCCGTCCTGCCGTCGACCGAGCAGACGACCTGTCCGGGGATCCCGCATGGATCGCCTGCGAGCGAGAGCGTCTCGTCACACGAAGGCGTCTCGCCCTTGCTCCAGCATCCGTACTGGCCGCGGCAATAGCGGTACATCTCGAACTTGCCGTTCCGGCAGATGAGCATCTGCTTCTGGTCGACGTCGCACGCGACCGCGCCTTGCGTCTTGCAAGGATCACCCTTCTCCGCCACGGACGTGTCGCACGACACGGAGCGCCCGAGCATCGAGCATCCGGCCTTGCCGCGGCATTCGAGGTACGGCTCGAATCGCCCGCCCTTGCAGACGAGGGCGTGCTTCTGATCGGGCGAGCACGCGTATTCGTCGTCCTCGCCCATGCAGGCGTCGCCGGCACTGGCGACGGACGTATCGCAGTTGGCGTGGTCCTGGTACTTCGAGCAACCCGTCGGGCCTCCGCAGGCGACCTCGACGAACGTGCCGCCGCGGCAGGCGATGGCCGTCTTCTTGTCGACGCAGGTGGACTCGGCGCCCTTGCAGCTACTGCCCGCCTTCTTCTTGCACGCGGTGCCGAGCAAGGCGGAGGCGGCCAATGCGAAGACGATGACGACCTGCCTCTTCCTCATGATTCGATGGTCCCTCGGCGAGGAGGCGCACGATCCCGACGTCGCTCGTGCTGGCGTCAGGCGCCTCCCGGATCGGGACAAGCGTAGAACGCGGCCAGCACCTTGGTCATCATTGCTGGATCCTTCGCGCCGCCGAGCTCGCGGACCGAGTGCATGCTGAGCATCGGATTGCCGACGTCGACGGTGCGGATCCCGAGCAGCGTGGACGCGATCGGCCCGATCGTGCTCCCGCAGGGGAGGTCCGTTCGGTGTGCATAGTGCTGCACCGGCACCTCGGCCTTCGCGCAGAGCTCCCGGAAGAGGACCGCGGTCGGCCCGGAGGTCGCGTACCGCTGCTGCGCGTTGATCTTGATGACCGGCCCGCCGTTGAGCACCGGCTTGTGACGCGACTCGTGACGTCCCTCGTAGTTCGGATGGACGGCATGGGCCATGTCGGCCGAGACGCAGAGCGAGCCGGCGAGCGCGCGGTGGTAGTCCTCGCGTGAGCCACCCCGTCCGGCGACGATCCGCTCGAGCGCACGCGGCAAGAACCCGGAGTGCGCGCCGTACGCGCTCTCGCTGCCGACCTCCTCGTGATCGAAGAGGGCGACGACGGGAACGACGTCGCCGGCTGCAGCACGTGGCGCGGCATCGATCAGCGCGCGGAGGCCTGCGTGGCACATCGCCTGGTTGTCGAGGCGGGCGGAGAAGATCATCTCCTCGTCGCGACCACCGAGCGTCGGCGCGACGACGTCGTAGAGCATCAGCTCGCTGCCGACGATCGTCTCGCGAGCGACCTTCAGCTCGTCGGCGAGGAGGGCGTTCAGGTCCTTCTCGGAGTCGCCCGCGAGGCCGAAGATCGGCGCGAGGTGCTCCTGACGGTTTAGCTTGAGCCCTTCGTTGACCTCGCGATCGAGGTGGATGGCGAGCTGCGCGACGCGGAGCATCGGCTTCGTGAAGCGCACGAGCTTCGTCTCGACACGGTCGCCCTCGCGGACGAACACGCGCCCGGCGAGCGACAGGTCACGATCGAGCCACGAGTTCAGGAGAACGCCGCCGTAGACCTCGACCCCGAGCTGGGCATAGCCCTCCTTCTTGTACTCGGGGTTCGGCTTCAGCCGCAGGTTCGGGCTGTCGGTGTGGGCGCCGACGATGCGGAAGCCGGAGATGCGCTTGCCCTCGGGGATCACGAACGCGAAGACGCTCGAGCCGCCGTGCGCGAACGTGTACCCGCCCGGCTGGAGATCGGTCCAGCTGTCGGCCTCGGCGATCGGCCGGAACCCGGCGGCGACGAGCCGCTCGGTGGCGCTCCGGACGGCATGGAACGGGGTCGGGGAGGCGCCGAGGAAGGCGAGGAGGTCCTCGAGGATCGGGTCGGTCTTCACGGTCCGCGCATCCTAGTCCGACCCGGCCTTGCGTGAGAGGCGGAGCGGCGGTAGTAACTCAGGCATGAGTGACGACAACGCGATGGAACGGGAAATCCCCGCGGAGGAGGAAGATGCCGGCACCGACCTCGCCGCGATCGATCGCACGGGTCACGACGCACGCCTGACGCCGCCGATCGGCGCCGCGCTCAGCGTGCTCTGGTGGGTCGAAGGCGAGCCGGTCCCTCGCTGAGGCCGAGGCCCCCGCCGGTCCACAGTAGTCGCCGTTGTTTGCCCGGGCCGTGCCCCGCGGTGCCGACGTCACGCATGACGTTCGACCCCGCAGGGAGCTTGGCCCCGGACGACGTCGGCTAGCGCTTCTTGCCCTTCGCGGGCTTGCCGGCGGGCTTCCTCGCGACCGGCTTCTTCGCAGCCGCCTTCTTCGCGGCGGGCTTGGCGGCGACCTTCTTGGTCACGGCCGGCTTCGCGGCAGCCTTGGGCTTCGCGGCCGGAGCCTTCGCTTTCGCTTTCGCCTTCGCGGGCGGCGCGGCCTTCGCCGGAGCCTTGGCCTTCGCCGGAGGCGGCGGAGGAGGAGGCTTGGCGACCACCTTCTTGCTCGGCGGCGCAGCCTTCACCGGCTTCGTCTTCTTCGGGGCCTCCTCGACCTCTTCCTCCTCTTCTTCCTCGTCGATCGGCGGCGGCGGAGGTCGCGGCGGAGGCGGCTTTCTCGGGTCGGGGAGGTACTTGCTGAAGAAGGTCCGCATCGGCGTGAAGTACTTGTCGTTCCACGTCTCGCGGGACTTCTCGCTCTGGCCTTCGGGGATCTCCGTGTGGAGGACCGTCAAGCGGGTGCTTCCACCGAGCGCCTCGAAGTGCAGCTCGGCGCGCGAGTCCGCCGCCTCCCGTGGAAAGTCGGTCGAGCGCCAGCTCATGACGATGCGCCGACCGAGGTCGAGGTTCACCAGCTTGCCGCTGATGTACCCATCGAGCGCGGTGAAATTTCCACCAACCTGCGAGTCGATCTTGGCCGCCCCGCCGGTCATCGCACTGTGCTGCTCGGCATTCAGCCAAGCGAGGTAGAGCGTGGTGGGAGCCGCCGGGATCGTCGTCGAGACGCGGAGGGCCTCCTTCTTCATGAGGAGCAGCGTAACTCGGTCGACGAGACAGAAGCTAAAATCTCGCTTGCTGAACGACGATGATTTCGGCGCCCGTTCGGGACATCGAAACAACCCCGGAACGGCTGGGCCCCGGTAATCCGGCTCGTTTCGAGCCTCGTATGGGGTCGACAACTCGGCGCCAGCTAAAGAGCCGTATTTCCAGGGCGGAAGTCAGGCGACTCGAACACCATACCTTGCGGTACGCACCGGGTAGCGGCCGGGCCCGCGACCATTGGCGGTTTGACTTCCATAAGCCACGTCGTCGTCGGCCCCGAAGGAACAATCGTCAGCTCACCGGGGTTGAACCGGCAGCCTCTGCTCTCGGCCACGTTGGCGAGCAGTACGGGGCGAGAGGATCGAACTCTCCTAGCCCTGCTTGTGAGGCAGGTGTCATCACCAGATGAGCGGGCCCCGCGTTCTCCGCCCCGAACCGCAGCTCGGAGCGTTTTGCCGGTTCCGGAGGAGGGATTCGCACCCCTCATCCCAGCGGTTCAAAGCCGCGGATCTTTGCTCTTGGACCACTCCGGATCGGGCGCGTCGTGAGCGCTCGTACTCGAGCGCGTCCAGGGCAAGACGCGCCGGTCGCTACGGGCAGAGTCGAACTGCCTGGGCCGCGCTCATGAGGCGCGCCCTCCTCCGAGGAACGCAGCGATGCTTGCGTTCTGCACGGATGCGAACGCAGGCGGAGCGGTGACCGAGAATCGCACTCGGATCTCGAGCGTGGCGGGCTCGGGTTCTACTCTTGAACTATCACCGCAGAGGCCGGGCGATGACACCCATCGCGCACGGGTAGAGCGGCCCTCGCACCGTCCTCATCCTTCGCTACCAGTGAGGTGCCCCGCTCTCTGGCCGTGGGCGGCACGTGAAAAGAGCTCGTCCCCAAGTCATGTCCGCTTGGAGCTGTCCCTCGTGGGGACGAGCAGGTGATCGGCAACGAGGGGCGTGAAGACGGGCCTTCACGGGCATTTGCCGGATGAATTCGATCGAGTCGCAGATCGACAATCAGATCGAGACGGACTCGATCTCGTGGAGAAAGGCGGAGCCGTCGGCGTCACCTTTCGCGAACGCGGCCACGATCTCGAAGACGGCATCGGAGAAACCGCCGACGTTCAGCACATCGCTGCGGTTCGCGACCTGCGTGGTCGCGTAGGGCTGCAGGTCGACGAGCACGAGCCTGGCGCGCGGATTGTTCGCACGGAGTCGCTCCCATTCCTCGGCCATGACGGTCGCTCTCGTCGCGTTCGATGCGCTCGGATCCACAGCGCGTGGCTCGAGCCTGAAGTCCGCCCACGACTGGTTGTCGGAGACGAAGACGACGAGGTCGGGGGCCATGCCGCGCGCATTGAGCCACCGCAGCGGCGCAGCGCACGAGGTCCCGCCGCTCGGGAGCGACGAGAGGAGCTCGGCGTTGGTGACCACCGAATCCAGCGCGTTGAGCTGACGACGAAGGGGGACGACGTCGTCCGAGAACGGCAGGACCGTCGCGCGCTCGTTCTTCCGGAGCAGCGCGGCAGTCGCGAGCGCGGCGACGTCGATGCAACGGACCTTGGAGGAGGCAGTCCCGCGCCGGCCCGTGACTGGAGAGTGCATCGACCCTGACACGTCCGGACACAGCGCGACGGAGCCGGCGACCTCGGGCACGTTCGCGACGGCGTGCTCGACGGAGCGAGCCAGCGCGTTGACGATCCCCGGCGGCATGCTGGTCTCGACCGCGCGATATGCGGCGAGGAGCTGATAGGGGAGTGTGCGCGAGCGCTTCACGGCCTCGGCATCCGAGAGCTTCTCGGCGACGAGATCGACCATCGCGGGATCGGTGAAGACGCCGTGACGGTAGAGCGTGTTGAGGTTCTGGCGGAGCTGATTGAACGTCATCTTCTTCGCCAGCTCGGTCCAGTGCTGGGCGCGCAGTGGGAGAGCGGTGAGCATCTCGAACGGCACGTCCGGCAGAGGCTCCCGATCGTTCTTCTTCCAGGCTTCGAATGCCTGGGTGAGCGGCGGGAGCTTGGAGCAGTCCACGTTCTTTCCGATGAGGTAGCCGTAGAGGGCCTCACGAACGGCATCGGCTTCGCCCTTGTCGTTCCGCGGGGGAGGGCGAACCATCTTGATGACGTCCGACATGGACGGGCTCTGACCGATGGACTGGCGGAAGATGGTCTCGGGGCTCTTCGCTGCGAACCATTCGCGGAGCGCTCGCTTCGGGGCCGAGCCGAACGACTTGCGGCCCGTGACACCGGAGCGAACGATCGCCACGAACGTCCGCAGCATCCGCGCGTCGTCGATGACGCGTGGGAAGACACGCAGCATGAGGGCGACATCGCGCGCGGCGAGCCAGGCGACGAGGAACGCCGGGACGTCCTTCATCCTGCCGTGCTTGCGGCAATACACGGCCGTCTTTGCGACGAGCTCCGGGCTCACCGAGCTCGCGAGTGCCGCGACGTTCTCGAGCTGCTGCTCGTCGGTCGCGTAGAACGTGCCGTGAAACGTGCCGGTGACTGCGTATTGCGCCAGAGCATGCTCGGGCGGGAGCGCGTATGCCAGGCCGCCGGCTTCGTTGAATGCGTCGGCAACGGGGGCATTTCCTCCGTGACCAAATAGATGCTTGTTCGGCATGGTTTCTCCTTTCCGAGCTCGTGTGAGGTGTCGGTCGTGCGCTTGCTCCGGCGCACGATCGTGTGTTGTTCCGGTTTCGAAGAGATGAGGCGTTCCCGACGGGATTCGAACCCGTGTTCCTGGCTTGAGAGACCAGAGTCCTTGGCCGTCTAGACGACGGGAACCGACGAGGAGCGCGCGGAGGCGCGGGCGCAGTCGAAAGATGAAGGTCGTCCGAGTGTCTCGAGCATCGGTGTTGACTTGGGAGTCGAACCCAAAACGGTCAGCTTCTGAGGCTGGTGTCCTTCCATTGGACGAGTCGAGTGCGTGTGAGCTCGGGTCGAGCGGACGACCTGGATGCAGCGGCTGGAGTCGCACCAGCGTCTCGAGCTTATGAGGCTCGCGGGGTGGCTCCTCCCCCACGCTGCAATGAGTCTCCGGATCGAGAGTGTTCTCGCGTCTGGAGGGCACCTTCGCCGGGAGTCGAACCCGGAGAACGAGCTTCGGAGGCTCGGCCCTGATTCCGCAGGACGAAGGTAGGGAGGAAGAAAGAGGTCTCGAACCCCACACGCTCTTCCGAGCGTGCGCATTGCTTTCGAGGCAAGCCCGGCGCCCAGCCGGTTTTTCATCCATGTCAGTGGTCGGTGAGGGAATCGAACCCCCTACGCAGAGCTTTTCAAACTCCCGCTCTACCAATTGAGCTTACCGACCGTTTCAACGTGCTGGCCTCCCCGCCAGGAATCGAACCTGGACAACTGGCTTCGTAGACCGGTGCGTGGGATCCACCACGACGAGGAGAGGGAGGAAGGCAGAGGACTCGAACCTCACGCGGCTCGACACCGCGCGAATCGCGTTCCAGACGATCTCCGCCCCCGGCGGATTTGCCTTCCGGGTATTGCAATGCGCCTGCTCATGCGAGCGCGGTCAGGACGGCAGGATTCGAACCTGCGCTCTCCAGTCCCCCAGACTGGCGCTTTTGCCGGGCTAAGCTACGCCCTGAGGCTTTCACGTAGTCGTGGAAATCAAGAATAAAGTGGTCCAGTTTCACGTCATGGACCAGGACGCGGGAGCTCTGTCGACGCTCACGCGATCGACGCCTCATGCAGAGAGCGGAGCCGAAGCCGTGTAGCCGTCGCAGTACGGCTGCCAGACATCCGGCAGATCACCCTCATCGAGACGGATCGGCGGCACGGCGGGCAGCCAGGTCGGCTTCTTCGGCTGCCGCAGCAGCTTCATGCCGGCCTGCTCAGGCGTGCGGCTCCCCTTGCGATCGTTGCATGCGTAGCAGGAGGTGACGATGTTCTCCCAAACCGTCTTTCCTCCCTGCACGCGCGGGATGACGTGGTCGTAGTTGAGGCCTCTGATCGGCTTCTTGTCACCGCAGTACTGGCAGCGGAACCTGTCGCGCGTAAAGACGTTCATCCGGGAGAAGCGGACCGACTGCTTCGTCGACACCGACCCCTTCTTCAGGCGGACCACGGCGGGCGTCATCATCGCGATGCTCGGGGCACGGAGCTCCGCGTCCCAGGTCTCGATGACTTCGACCTTGCCGAGATAAGCCAGCACGACGGCGCGCTGCCAGGGAATGATCTTGTGAGGCGCCATCCATGGAGTCAGCATCAGCGTTTGCATGGGTCACCGTTTCTTTCTCGTTTTCAAGGCTCGATCTCCTTTTCGGAGGGATGAAGAAGTCGTGCGGGATGCACGACGACGGGCGTCATCAGAGATAGCGAACGGACGGTGCGCTGATGTTGCTCGGATATGGCGAGTAGTGTCACCGGAGGGAGTCGAACCCTCAAACTCGCAACGGAGCCCAGCATCTCGGGCTGGCGTGTATTCCAGTTCCACCACGGTGACGTGTCGCGTCCGTCTCGCGCTCGGCGATCTTGGACGTTGGTACCGACGGAGGGATTCGAACCCTCACAACACACAGTTTCTGAGACTGCGGCCTCTACCAGATTGGGCCACGTCGGCATGAAGCGCGATCCGCAGGGCGGCTTGCGCGGTCTGTGCAGGAGGATTCGAACCTCCAATCCCTCCGACCCGAACGGAGTGCTCTAGCCAGGTTGAGCCATGCACAGAGAAACGACGATGATCGACGGGAGCTCGAGCCATCGCCGTGGTGGACCAGTCGGGAGTCGCACCCGAACCATCTGCTTGCAAGACAGACGTCTCCCCTCGGAGACAAGCCCATGTTGAATCACTGCATGACGGCGGGACTGGCCCGCCGGTGCGGCGCGCAGGGATCGCACCTGCCTCCTCCTGCTCGTCATGCAGGCGCAGTCGCTAGACTGCCAGCGCCGCTCTTCTCGTCGAAGAGAGCTTCGTGGATCACCTGCGAATCGAACGCAGTGCGGGCTCCTTATCAGAGAGTCCAGGGTGACCAACCCGTCGTGATCCGTCGTTTATGTCTGGTGAACGATTGGAGAGCCGAGAGGGAGTTGAACCCTCGCGCGCCGTTTTGCAGACGACGATCCTCCCCGGAGAATCGGCTCGAAGAAGTGGGCGCAGTTCCCTGTTGGCCGACGTCACGTGCGCGTCGGACGTTGGGGCTGCGCGGAGCGGGCAGAGGGAATCGCACCCTCATTGTCAGTTTGGAAGACTGCGGTCCTACTGTTGGACGATACCCGCAGGATATGAATCGAAGTATCGCAAGCCTCGACGAGATTGACGAAGACGTAGGTGATCGGCAGCTCGCGCTGCCGGGCACCATGATGCACGAGCGAGCAGCAGCCGCTCTTGCATCATCGGCACATTGAAGCCGCCCGCGAAGGCAGCTTCCGTTCGCCCCGCAAGGAGAGAGTCCACCGAGGTGGTCTCCTGAGAAGCGCTCGGCTGGAGTCCGCGGAGCGCTCTCTGACTCTCCCTATGCCATCGCTAGGTCGGTCGCCCGACGTTCGCTACCTTAGGACCGTTATAGTTACGGATGTAGTCCTCGTCGGCATTCGAGACCGACGCTGATGTTGCTCGTGTCGTGTGAGATCTGTTGTTCGTAATTTTCGAGATCGCTGCCCAGGGATGGGGCAGCGCTGGTGGAACCGGCCGGACTCGCACCGGCAACCTCCTCGATGCCATCGAGGCGCTCTCCTGGCTGAGCTACGGCCCCTTTCGTTCGGATGTCCTTCGCGTGTGGTGGTGGAGCGACGGGGAATCGCACCCCGATCCCTGCAATGCGAATGCAGCGTTCTCCTGTTGAACTATCGCCCCAGGGTCCCCACGTGGTGGGGAGCAGACAAGTCGGCAGGCCGCGAAGGAATCGAACCCTCTCTCCGGGGGTTGGAATCCCGGCTGGTCACCATGACTCTACGGCCTGTGCTCTCGAGCGCGGTGCGCTTGCAGCGCCTCGTAGGGGAATCGAACCCCTCTCGCCCCATAGACAGTGGGGTTGCGACGCCAGTCGCATCACGAGGCAATGAACGTCGATATTCGTGGCGGTGTCCTCGGCAGGAGTCGAACCCGCGTCTGCCGGTTTAGAAGACCGGCGCCTCTCCGCTCGGCCACGAGGACGTTCTTGCTCTCCTGGCTCGGCGTCCCCGGCAGGAGTCGAACCTGCGTCGACCGGATTAGGAGCCTATCCGTTCGGCCAGGATGACAGAGGCTGTCTGCGCAGGCGAAGAGTGGATCGGTGCGCGGCCGGGGTAGCGTACGGGAATCGCACCCGCCTCCACTGAGTCACAATCAGCCCTCGTCACTAGACGAGTAACGCTACCATGTATTCAGATGCTCATTCGAGTCGGTGATGTCAACCTCGAGCCTGAATTTCGTCTGCCGTTGATAGGCACTTCGTCGAACTGGTGCTCCCGATCGGAATCGAACCGATACCTTCCGCTTGAAAGGCGGAGATCCTGACCACTAGATGACGGGAGCAAACGTGTCGTCCGAGTGAGAAGGTCGTTGTCATGTGAATGACGGGTTGACTGCCCGTTGCCTTACCACTTGGCTACGATGGCGAAACGCCAGCGGCTGGATTCGAACCAGCGATTCGATTGCGTGTAGGACCTGTTCGATCGGACGACGACGAGGGGGCCGTAGAGCGCCGACGATGATCGGCGCGGTAAAGGAGCGCCTCGTCAGGTGCGTGCCTGCGAGGCGTGGAGCTCAGAGGCGAGCTCGGCAAGCTCGGCGGCGTCCGGTGCGTTGGACGCGCGGGCTGCTGAAGAAAAGTCCTCACCCGAGTGAAAAAGCCGGTTGGATGGTTCCATCATTCAAGATGAGTGCCTTTACCAGTTAGGCTATCGCTGCGTACGATTTGCGGTGGCGGGCACCGTGAGCAGCGAGTCGGATTCGAACCGACATTTCCTCGATTGCGTGTAGGGCATCTTCGGTCGGGTGAGGGAAATCGGAATGCGCTTAGCTCGCTGCGCGAGCATCTGGTCCCCCGTGATGGAATCGAACCACCTACCGAAAGGCACCGGGTTACGACCGGCTGCTCCGCCATGGAGCGAACGAGGGAAGAGGGGCACCCGAGTGAGAAAGCCGTGTTGTCGTCTGAATGGACGAGCGCCTTACCATTAGGCCACGCTGGAATAGGTGTTTTGGAGCTCGATGGCTCACGGCTCCAGCGGACGGAATCGAACCGTCGTGTCTCATTGCGTGTAGGGCATTCCCTGGCGGGTGACGGAGCCCACGTCCGGAGTCGAACCGGATCCTCCCGTGTACGAGACGGGTGCTCGACCATTCGAGCTGCGCGGGCAGGGGCCCCATGTACTCATGGGGAACGAAAGAGGCGGGCCCCATGTACTCATGGGGAAAAGAAGGTGCTCGCGGTGCGCGCGTCGCCTGGGTGGGAGGCGCGCGCGCCGGCGCGAGCGGGTGAGAAGAATGTCTCGTCCGAGTGGAGAAGCCGGTGCAAGTGCTCGTATGCGAAACGAGTGCCTTCCCATTAGGCTAGCAGCCCTGTGCCTTGCGGCTGGTGGACCACGTTGGAGTCGAACCAACATGTTGTGCGTGTAAGGCTTGTCCGAGCGGACGAAGAAGCTCCAGCGGAAGGAATCGAACCTTCGAAGGACCGGTTAACGGCCGGCTGCCTGACCATTCGGCTTCGCTGGAATACGTGCTCGTCGCGTTCGTGCCGCGCTGCTGCCGTCTCGACGAACCCGATCTCTTCCGAGGCAGGACGACGAAGCGGTCAGCGCGCACGAGACGCGACGAGCCTTGGCGCCAAGTTGTCATAGAGCGAGGGACCTCGAGCTCCCCATGTTGCTCATGGAGAACGAGACCGAGAGTCCTTGGTTCCGAGCACAGGATTCGAACCTGTCTTCCTGGTTTCAGAGGCCAGTGTCCTGCCGCTAGACGAGCCCGGAGCAGGCGGCGGCGTGCGAAGGTCGCAAGTCGCCGGTGCCACGTCGTTCGACGCAGCAGTAGGTCCGGAGGGAATCGAACCCTCACCACCCCGGGTAAGAGCCGGGTGCGCTTCCGATTGCGCTACGGACCTGTATTTGGCGCGATGCGACGAACCGGGGCAGCACTGCCCGCAGCCGCACGCATCGCGGTGAGTGGGACGCGAGGGAGTCGAACCCTCATCCCTCGGCTTAAAAGGCCGGTGCTCGGCCGATTGAGCTAGCGCCCCGCAGTTTCGACAAACAATCGCGTTTGAACAGACGCGAGCGGCTCAGATGCCAAGCTTGAGAAACATGATTGATTCGTCCAGATGAAGTTAGGTTGATGGACGCCGTCTCGAGGACGCGCCCGTGTCTGGGTGCCGATGTAGGTCGGACGCTCGACGCTGGGACGAGCCGATCCGTGCGGCTTCGGGCCGCGATCTGGGACCGACCTCGACGAGGTGGAGAGGCCGAGGATGTCGACGCGCCCGGTACGCCCAAGCCCCTTTGCGGGGCACGGCGAAACGCACGAACGTCGGGACGAGCTAACCCGAGGCCCAGAAACAAGAAAGGCCACCTCGGGATATCCCGGGCGGCCTCTGCGAACGGCTCCGAACGATGGAGACGATACGAGGGACCGCTAGGGGTCGCCTTCCTCCTGCTTGGCGCTCGAATCGAGCGGACGAGGGGCGGCGAGCATGCGGCTACCGGCCTGGTCGAGGCCAGAGAGACCGCCGAAGAGCGACAGAGAGACCGAGCTCACGTTGGAGTTGTGGCTATTCAGCCCGACGGCGGCCCCGCCAAAGGCAGGGCGACGCCACGCGCGATGCAGCCGTCCCTCGGACGCGAGATACGCCACGCCGGTGCGCGGGAGCGCCTCGGTCGTCGTCGTCCTCTTGTCTTGGAAGGAGAGAATCACGCGGAACATGCACGCCCGGGATCTCCGGACGCGCCTCCATTGGTGGAGAGGTTGCTTCTGTAGACGTTCCAGGCAGGAGCGTCATTCAAGCTATAGCTCGCGATGTCGGACGACGCAAGGATCTAAATCGAAAAAGTGATCGCCGCGGAGCACTCGACGCAGACGGATCAAACGCGGTTGTTGGGCAACGCGGGCAGAATCCATCGATCTTCTGCGACTCGGAAGCTGCGAGCGACCAGCGATGGGCTGGGCCGGTGACCTACGCGACGAGCCTGGCGCGTCGCGCGCCTCGCGTTCGTCGGGATCGTTCACGTGTACGGTCCGCCAGCTCCGCCCGAGACGAATCTGACCTGTCAGCGATGAGAAGACGACAACAATGCTGGCGCTGGGGGGATGTCTTGGCGTTCACCCGCTGGCCCGCGGGCCGGCCCGATCTGGCCCGGGCCAGGGGGCGCGATGCGTAACTCATCGGAATGACGGCAACGAGGTGCAGGCATGCCCATCGCAATGCTGCCCCGTCATGCTCGCCATCGCGCATAGCGCCGTTCTTGCGGGGATCGAGTCTTCACCGGTTCGCGTCGAGATACAGGCCGAACGAGGCATTCCGACATTCGAGCTCGTCGGGCTCGCCGAGGCGGCCGTCCGGGAGAGCCGTGTGCGGGTGAAGAGCGCGCTCGCGGGAGTAGGCGTCGACATCAGCGAGTTCCGAGTCACGGTCAACCTCGCGCCTGCCGACGTGAAGAAGAGCGGCAGCTCCTTCGACCTGGCGATTGCGCTCGGGACGTTGGTCGCGCTCGGCGTTCTTCCCGAAGGAACGCTCGACGACGTGCTCGTCCTCGGAGAGCTGTCGCTCAACGGTAACGTCCAGAACCTGCGCGGCGTGGTCGCGCATCTGCTCGGCGCGAAGAAGCGCGGAGTCGCACGCGCGATCGTACCGTTCGCGAACGAGCGCGAAGCGGCACTGGTCGATGGTGTCGAGGTCGAGCTGGCGTCGACGCTCGCCGAGGTCGTCGATGCGCTCTGCGGGCGTGCATCTCTCCGGACCCCGCGCCCCGCGCCGGCGGACGTCGTTCGACGCCCGGTCGACGATCTCGCCGACGTGCGCGGCCAACACGGCGCGCGACGTGCGCTCGAGATCGCCGCTTCCGGTGGGCACAACCTCCTCATGATGGGACCTCCCGGCGCAGGAAAGACGATGCTCGCGCGCCGCCTGCCCGGCATCCTTCCGCTGCTCACGCGCGAAGAGGCCCTCGAGGTGATCGCGATCCACGGCGTTGCCGGGCTGGTCGGTAGCGCGTCGAGCGTTGCCGTCGAGCGGCCCTTCCGCGCTCCTCACCATACCGCGAGCGACGTCGCGCTCGTGGGCGGCGGCGAGCACGCGCGGCCAGGTGAGGTCAGTCTCGCGCATCACGGCGTCCTCTTCCTCGACGAGCTCGCGGAGCTACGGCGTACCGCGCTCGAAGCCCTGCGCCAGCCGCTCGAGGACGGGACCGTGACGATCTGTCGGATGCGCATGACACTGACGTTTCCCGCTCGTCCGATGCTCATCGGAGCGACGAACCCGTGTCCCTGCGGAAACTTCGGCGACGGGACCAATCGGTGCAATTGCAGTCACGAGGCGATCCGCTCGTATCGCCGGAGACTGAGCGGTCCGCTGCTCGACCGTGTGGATCTGCACGTCGTTCTTCCGCGCGTCGATCTCCGGGAGCTGCACGCGACCGGTGGCGGTGAGCCGAGCGCCGCGGTCCGAGCGCGTGTCGAGAAGGCGCGTGCGGTCCAGCATGCTCGCTTTCGCGCCGGAGAGGTCGCGGCTCAGACCAACGCGCATCTCGCCCAGCGCGACGTCGAGCGCATCTGCAAGCTCGATACGAAAGGGCGAGCGCTTCTCGCACAGGCCGTCGAGCGACGGGGCCTATCGGCGCGTGCGTACGGCAAGGTTCTCCGCGTCGCACGGACGATCGCGGACATGGACGGAGCGACGGCGATTGCGCCGGGGCACGTCGTCGAAGCCGTCGCGGGTCGCGTGCTCGATCGCGATCAGTCGAACGGCCGCCCAATTTCCGAGACCGACGCGGCCTGACGGCCGATCGGCACTCCGAACGGCTCGCGTCGCGGTCGCCGGCGACGTGTGCCCGTGAACAGATCGGCGAGATCGAAGGAGACGAGGAAATGCTCGAGCAGCTCGCAGATAAGATGAAGGTCCTCAAGGGCGTCGTGGTGTCCGTCGAGAAGCAGTTCGGAAAGGGCGCCATCATGTCGCTCGGCGACGAGGGCGCGCTCGAGCCGGTGCCGTCGATCCCAACGGGGTCGCTCGCGCTCGACCTCGCGACCGGAGTCGGCGGATATCCGCGCGGTCGCGTCGTCGAGGTCTACGGCCCCGAGTCGAGCGGAAAGACGACTCTCTCGCTGCATGCGATCGCGCAGGCGCAGCGTGCCGGCGGCATCTGCGCTTTCATCGACGCGGAGCACGCGTTCGATGCGGCGTATGCACGGTCGATCGGTGTCGAGACGGACAAGCTTCTCGTCTCGCAACCGGATACCGGCGAGCAGGCGCTCGACATCGTCGACATCCTCGTTCGTTCGGGCGCGGTCGATCTGGTCGTCGTCGACTCCGTCGCGGCGCTCGTCCCGCGCGCCGAAATCGAAGGTGAGATGGGCGACAGCCACATGGGCCTGCAGGCGCGGCTCATGAGCCAAGCGCTCCGCAAGCTGACGGCGATCGCGCATCGGACGAACACCACGATCATGTTCATCAACCAGCTTCGCCAGAAGATCGGCGTCACGTTCGGCAACCCCGAGACGACGACCGGCGGCAACGCGCTGAAGTTCTACGCATCGATGCGGCTCGACGTGCGGCGCATCGGCCAGGTGAAGGTCGGCGACGAGCTCGTCGGAGGCCGCACGCGGGTGAAGCTCGCGAAGAACAAAATGGCGCCGCCGTTCTGTGAGGCGGAGTTCGAGATCCGCTACGGGCGCGGCGTCGACGGGCTGAGCGAGCTCATCGATCTCGGCCTCGCGCGCGGGCTCATCGAGAAGAACGGCAATCACCTCGCATTTGCGGGCACGACGCTCGGCAACGGGCGCGAGCGCTCGCGCGAGACGATCGCGGCGAGCGCCGAGCTCCAGACGACGCTACGTCAGGCCATCCTCGCATCGGGGCCGGTGCGGCCGGGTCGTCGCGCCGAGGCCGACGCGTAGCGCGGCGACCATCGCGAAGGCCTGCGATGGGCCGAGGGCCGAACACCCTCGGCGAAGCAGGGCGAGGCGGCTCTTCTCTCGCTCACCCCCCCGAGGGAAGGGCCGCCTCGCCGCGGCCAGGGGACGTGATCTTCACTAGCGCCGTCGTCACCGGCGCCGCCCGCGGAAGCGGGCATCGAGTGAGATCGGTCCCGGGCCGTGCGCCGCGACGAACAAGAACAACCAACAGTAGAGGGCAGCCAGCTCTCCCTTGTTGACGGCCGGCACCCAGTGCGAGCCAGCCAGCTCGAACTTGAAATGGAACTGGAAGTAGGCGACGGCCATCGTGCCGGCAGTCAGGATCGCGGCCGCTCTCGTGAAGAGACCGAGCGCGATGAGCAGTCCTCCGACGAGCTCGATGAGCCCACCGACCCACAGCTGGGATCCCATCGTCGGGCGTGATGTTGCTGCAAACCAGCCGAGGATCTTCTGGGCGCCGTGCGACGCGAACATGAGACCGGCGACGATCCGCAACACAGCAAAGCAGAGCTTCTCGAGACGCTCGAACCGCACGCGCGGACCATACTGCAGCCGGACGCGCGTTTGATCGATTCTCCCTCGGTTGAGCTAGTCCCTGCAGGTATTCGACGTCCGTAGTTCGGCCGTTCGCGACGCGAGGCGTCCGCGCCGTCCAAACCTGCGCGCCGCCACGCGACGCGCGCCGACGTCGGCAGCTCAACCGGCGGTCGCTCCGCGGCACAATCAATCGGTGGCCAACAAAAGAGCTCGGTGGCCGATAAAAAAAGCCCCTTCCCAGTTTCCCGGGAAGGGGCGGAGCCGAGCGCATGCGGAGGGGAGGAGGGAGGAGGGGAGCTCCGTCACGCGCCAGCCAAATCTTCGATTCGTTCGTCGTTGAGGTGAGTCGTGGAGGTGAGGGTAAACGGTTTTTCTAGGAAGTCCGCCAAAAAATGAGCGTGCGAGCTGCTCGTCGGGAGGAGTGCGAGCGAGCAGCCGACGCGAAGAGGACGTCCCGGAGGAGTGAAACGAGGAGGAATGAAACGAGGAGGAGTGAAGCGAGGAGGAATGAAACGAGGAGGAATGAGACGAGGAGGAGTGAAACGAGGAGGAGTGAAACGAGGAGGAGTGACGAGGAGGAGTGACGAGGAGGAGTGACGAGGAGGCGGGGCGGGTAGCTCCACTTTCGGAGCGCTGCGCGGTGAGCACCTTGTAGCTCGTGTACATACATGTGGTATGCCGAGCCTTGGCCATCGCCAAGTAGCTGTCTTTGCTTGGTTTCGTCAGGAGCGCGGCCCCCGCGGTACCCAGCTCATGAGGGGAAAGAGATCCACCCCCCACACGCGACCGAGGAGATCGGGGAAGCGCCTGCGCGCGAGCGGTCGCTGAATTCGTGCTCGGGCCGGGTGCGCGGCTTCCGATGGCGGAGCTCGGTCGAGCCCCCTCGTGCGCGACCACCTCGTCACCTCCGCTGGGCGGCACCGATCTTGGTTCGACGACGGCGCATGAGGAACGAGCCGCAACAGGACCCCAGGACTCGAGCGAAGAAACCCCCGTTCCGCGAGGGCACGCAGCCGGCGCCTGCACGCGAATCACGCATGCGCGAGAAGCCAGACCATGGGGAAGAGACCTACCGCGGGCATGGCAGACTCGTTGACCGTGTGGCGCTGGTCACCGGCGCGGATAGCGGCATCGGCCGCGCGGTTGCGCTCGCCTACGCGCGCGAAGGAGCCGACGTCGCCATCTCGTATCTGAGCGAGCACGAAGATGCGAAAGAGACCGAGCGTCTCGTCACGGATGCTGGACGGCGAGCGCTGCTGCTGCCGGGCGACATCTCGGAGCGAGCCACCTGCGACCGTGTCATCAACTCGACCGTCGACACGTTCGGCCGGATCGACATCCTCGTGAACAATGCCGCGTTCCAGGGCAAGTCCGTCGAGAACTTCGAGGACATCGACGACGAGCGCGTCGAGCAAACGTTCCGGACCAACATCGTCGCGATGTTTCGGCTCGTCCGCCGTGCGCTTCCGCACATGAAGCCGGGCTCTGCGATCATCAACGTCGCGTCGATCCAGGCGTATCAGCCGTCGAGCGGGATCCTCGACTACGCCGCGACGAAGGGAGCCATCGTGACGTTCACGAAGGGCCTCGCGCAGGAGGTGATCAAGCGAGGGATCCGCGCGAACGCGATCGCGCCTGGCCCCGTGTGGACTCCGCTCATCGTCCAGTCGTTCGCCGAGGAGAAGGTGCAGAGCTTCGGCGAAGGAGCTCCGATGGAGCGCCCGGCTCAGCCCGCCGAGATGGCGCCTGCGTTCGTGTTCCTCGCGAGCGACGAGTCGCGCTACGTGAACGGCGAGGTCCTCGGGTTGACGGGCGGCAAGCCACTCGCGTGATCACGGCCACCTGGAGCATCACACCATCAGCGGTAGCGAGGACCCTCCCCGCGCGTCTCGGCGCGCGTCGGTGTGGAGATGGTCGAGGTCGTGGGCAGCCTGCTTCCATTCGCGCGAGCCTCCGACGCGTGATCGCCGCCTCATCGCCTCATCGTTGGTCATCCCATGCTCGCGCTCGCGTCGGCATCATGTCGCGATGCGCGTGAAGTCATTCCCCTCGTCGTGCAATCGCTGCCCGCGAAACCGTCGGCGAATGGCGTCGCCGCAGGTGCGGTGCGCAAGTCGAGCAGGCCCGCGTGCGTTACTTCTCCCAGCGCAAGTAGAGGTCGGCTCGCCCGCACGAGGCAAGGCGCCGGTGAGCGCGGCGAACGACATGCGCTCGCCGCTGCGGAGCGATCGTTCGCTCGGCGAACGACGTGCGCCACTGCGCGTGGAGGGATCGTTCGGTCGGCGAACGACGTAGGCCCATGGGCGTGGAGGCGCCGCTCGCGCGAGGAACGACGTGGGCCCGTGCGTGGAGGGATCGTTCGGTCGGCGAACGACATGCGCTTGCCCGCGTGGAGAGCTCGTTCGGTCGGCGAACGACGTGGGCCCGTGGGCGGGGAGGGATCGTTCGGTCGGCGAACGACGTGGCGGCCCCATGCGCGAGGAGTCATTGTTCGCTCGGCGAACGACCCCACGTGGAGCCCTCGTTCGTTTGGCGAACGTCCCCGCGGTAAGGCATCGTTCGCCCGGCGAACGACCCCGCGGGAAGGCGTCGTCGCCCGGCGAAAGACCGAACGACCCGGGCCCGTCCGCATGGAGTCATCACGCGTGCGCTACTTCTCCCAGCGCAAGTAGAGGTCGGCGCCCACGCACAGGGCAGAGGTGGCGGTGAGCGCGGCGAACGACATGCGCTCGTCCGCGTAGATTCATCGTTCGTTCGGCGAACGACCTCGCGGTAAGGCACGTTCGCCCGGCGAACGACCTCGCGGTAAGGCAGGTTCGCCCGGCGAACGACCCCGCGGTTAGGCATCGTCGCCCGGCGAACGACCCCGCGGTAAGACATCGTCGCCCGGCGAACGACCTCGCGGTAAGGCAGGTTCGCCCGGCGAACGACCCCGCGGTAAGGCATCGTCGCCCGGCGAACGACCTCGCGGTAAGGCACGTTCGTTCGGCGAACGACCCCGCGGTAAGGCATCGTTCGCCCGGCGAGCGACCTCGCGGTGACGCACGTTCGCCCGGCGAACGACCCCGCGGTAAGGCATCGTCGCCCGGCGAACGACCCCGGCCGTGCGCGTGGAGTCACCACGCGTGGGTTACTTGTCCCAGCGCAAGTAGAGGTCGGCGCCCACGCACAAGGCAGAGGTGGCGGTGAGCGCGGCGAACGACGTGTGCTCGTCCGCGTGGATTCATCGTTCGCTCTGCGAACGACGTGTGCTCGTCCGCGTGGATTCATCGTTCGCTCTGCGAACGTCTGCCGGAGATGCCGCGTCCGGCCGCGTGCGTCCGTATCCGGTGAGCGCGAGAGCGCGGTCGGCAACGACGGGGAGGCCGGCATGAAGGCGTTCGGACCCTCGGATCAGCTTATTCTGCGAATGCTCACGGGGAGGCGTGCGGCTACGGAGGGCCGGGGGCGTTCGGCGTGGCGTTGCTCTGGGGCGCCGCGGCAGCTTCTTCGTCCTGCTTGTCCCAGCGCGCTTTCAGCCACGGGTAGACCGTCTCGCCCATCGCGTGGAGCTGGATGACGTGATCCTTTGCGCGCGTCCCCTCGAAGCCGCGGATGTGGAAGCTGCCTTTGTCGACGGCATAGATCTGATGCATGTCGTGCGGACCCGTCATGACCGCGGGGACCTTCTCGAGAGCGATCATCTCGAGGAGCTTCGCCACACACTCCTGCACGCTGGGGTACGGGCCCGTCGGGATCGTCGTGTGGGTGATCGCGAAGAGCTTCTCGTCGCGAGCTGCGGCCTCCGCGAGTTTCGCGAACTTCTCGAGCGCCTGCACGTTCACGGTTCGCTTCTTCGGGTTCGTGAAGTTCGTGAAGAACCCGTCGGCGAGGAGGACGGCATCGACGCGTGGAGCGACACTCTCGGTCAGCACACGAGAGACCGAGCTGAAGCCGGCGCTCCACGCGGACAGCGCGATTCGCCGAAGCTGGGCGCCCTCGGCCCGCCCGCTCTTCATGATCTCCGCGTGAGCATTCTCGAGCAGGCGGTCGAATGCCTCGGGTCTCTTGAATGCGTTCGAATACGGCTCGGTGCCGGCGCCGAGGTTCACGCTGACGACTGCGACATTGAGCTTCGCGTGCTCGATGTTCGCTTCTTGCCAGCGGCCTTCACCGTGGAAGTGGACGATGAGATCGTAGCCGCCTCTTTTGGCCGCGAACCACGGTGGGAGGTAAAGCTCCGCGCCTGTTGCGAGACTCGCGCGGTATGCCGTGGCGGTCTCGAGCTGTTTCGGCGTCTCGACCTCGGGGGTGCGTGGTTGACGCTCCGTCGTGCTCGCGGATCGAGCAGGCGGAGGCGTCGGTGGTCGGTCGTGAGAACAAGCCCCGAGCACCGTGAAGAGCGTCGCGAGGCTCGCGACGTACGCGGTTCGTAGTGCCGTTCGCATTGCCCGCGGCCCTGCCAGTGTCGTTCCGACAGCCGCCGTTCGCGCCGGTCCTCCGGCTCCTGCGGCGTCTGTCGTCCGTGATGTTCGTGTTCGTCGCGTCCGTCGTGTTCGTACCGTCTGTAGGAGCGTCGTCAACGCCGTTCGAAGCGCCGTTCGAAGCACCGTGCAGACTGCAAAGTTTCGATATTGGGCGAGCGCGTCGGATACCGGGTTCATCGCAATTTTCCCGTGTGCTTTCAGCGACGCACCGGTCTCTGAGGGGCGCGAGCAGCAGGGGTGATGGACGCCCGTCTCAGGGAAATTCCGTTGTTCCGTGCACGCTCCTCCAAATTGTGCCGGAAGTTCGAGGGGGAGCAACTTAGCTGCATCTGGGCATCACCCTTGCCTACACACATTTGGTCATGCCGAAGGTCGAAGCTGCCTGAGTCAGCATCTTCTCCCTACTCGGATCGGCATGCGCTCTCCCAATCGCTCCCACCACTGTCGAAAGGGGGCCTCGGCTGCGCGCTCTAGTCGGGACCCTTCTTGAGAGATCGTATGGCCAATCCGAAAGTCCCTGCCCGACCCCAGACACCGTCCGCTCCCGTCGCTCCGATGGCCCCGCAGATCCCACTCGCGGGAAGGAGCAATTCAGGGATCGCTCCTCGAAGCCCGCAGGCGCCGCTTCCGCCGTCGGTGCCGCCGCCGCCGCCGCTTCCGGCCAACATGGGGAGCAGCCCGCCGCCCGCGAGCGTAATGTCGGCGAAGATCCCGCCGCCGCCGCCGCTTCCAGGGACGCATGCTTCGACGTCGGGCTCGTCCGCCTCGCCGAACCCGACGATGCCGGACATCCAACCCGATCGGCCGACCGGCAAGACCATTCACACGGTCCGGCAGCTCATCGAGACCGTCGCTGTCCCGCGGATCTCGCTCGCGGTCGAGCGTGAAGGCGGGATGCCCGTGCAGCGAACGATCGTGCACGACGGCGACCTCTGCAAGATCGGCTCGCACGCGTCGAACGACATCGTCCTTCGCGACCCGATGGTTTCTCGATTCCATTGCCGCCTCGTTCGCGAGGACGGGCTCTGGCGGCTCCGTGACTCGGGATCGATGAACGGTACGAAGCTCGACGGCGTTCGCGTTCGCGACGCCGACATCGTCGAAGGCGGCGTGCTCACGATCGGCGATTCGATCGTTCGCCTCCGCGCGGGCGCTCCGCAGAAGGAAGACATCGTCCCGATGCTGCCGTCCTTCGGCGCGCTCGTCGGAACGAGCCTCCCGATGCGCCGGCTGTTCGGTCTGCTCGACAAGATCGCGCAGAGCGACATCAACGTCCTCATCGAGGGCGAGAGCGGCACCGGCAAGGAGCTCGTCGCGACGGAGATCATGCAGCGCAGCTCGCGCGCGGACAAGCCGTTCGTCGTCGTCGACTGCGGGGCGATCAGTCCGAGCCTCGTCGAGAGCGAGCTGTTCGGTCACGTTCGCGGCGCGTTCACCGGAGCCGACCGAGATCGCATGGGCGCCTTCGAGGCGGCGGACGGCGGTACGGTGTTCCTCGACGAGATCGGCGAGCTCCCGCTCGAGCTGCAGCCGAAGCTCCTTCGCGCGCTCGAGGCGCGGGAGATTCGGCGCGTCGGTGAGACCCGCGCACGCCGGGTGAACGTGCGCGTCATCTCGGCGACGAATCGCGATCTCGAGCGCGAGGTCAACAAGGGCCGCTTCCGCGAGGATCTCTACTTCCGCCTCGCCGTCATCAGCGCGCGCGTGCCTCCGCTCCGCGAGCGCCTCGACGACATGCTGATCCTCGTGCGCACGTTCCTCCAGCAGCTCGGCGTCCCCGAGGAAGAGCGCCTGTTCCCGACGCAGGTGCTGCAGGACATGGCGAAGCACGACTGGCCCGGCAACGTCCGCGAGCTGCGGAACTACGTCGAGCGGAGCGTCGTGCTCCAGTCGGCGAGCCCCACGCTTCGCCGTGGTCAGGGCGCCGGACCTTCTGCGGCAGGCCCCCTCAACGGGATCGATCTGTCGGTGCCGTTCCGGATCGCCAAGGACGCGGTCATCGACTCGTTCGAGCGCTCGTACCTCTCGCAGCTTCTCGAAGCGGCGGGCGGCAACATGAGCAAGGCTGCACGCATGGCCGGCATGGACCGCATGTATCTGCATCGCCTCGTCCAGAAGCACGGGCTTCGAGGTGGGCGTGGCGCTCAAGGCGGATCCGGAGAACAACATCCGTCGATTCGCGTCGGTTCGATGAAGGAATGAGCGTGCGCGGCACGCGGTGCCGCGCAATTCGAGCACAGTCCGGAAAGAGGGCCGTCATGCGGCCGCGGGGTCGCTTCCTCGAGAGGGGGAACGACCTCGTGACTTTTCGAGCTGACCGCTCGCGTCGCGCACGCCAGCTCTCGTCGCGCGCGAGGCTGGAGGCGCAGGCTTCAGAAGTCGCGGGCGATCTCTCCAGCGGCGCGAAGCCCGGAGAGCGCGCCACCCTCCATGAATCCTTGCCAGCTGTAGAACGAGTCGGTCGTCTCGCCGGCGAAGTGAAGGTTTCCGACGGGCTTTGCCTCGTTGCCGGCGACCGTCGTGAAATAGCCCGGAGCGTTGGCCGTGTACGCGCCTTTCGTCCACGGCGACTGCGGCCACGACTCGAGGTGGCAGACGATGTTGCCCTTGTTGTCGCGACGCGCGCGCGCCTTCGATCCCGGCACGAGGCGCTCGAAGTCGTCGAGGAAACGTGAGGCGTCGGCCTGCGCGTTCGAGAGCGACCGGGCGAGCTGGCCGCCGGTGTAGTCGGTGATGACGGCACGCTGCGCGTTCGCGAGCGACGAGTTCGTCTCCCACGTCGTCTGGAGGCACGGCAGATCGCTGTAGCAAGCGCCGCTGCAGCCCTGCTCGACCCAGGGCCGCCCCGCGAAGCCGACCATCAGCTTCGAGTTGTCGCCGTAGACGGTGTTCTGGATCGCGCGCTTCTTCCAATCGGGTAGAGCCAGGCTCGCGTGCAGGTCGATCTCGCGGAGGAGGTGGAACGGAAGTGCGAGGACGACGGCGTCGTGGGTCACCGTCACCGTGCGACCGCCCTCGATGAAGGTGAGCTCGATGCGCCCATCCGAGAGCTTCTTCACGGCGACGAGCTTCCTGCCGAACCGGATCTGTCCCGAGAGCTTCGCCGCGAGCCCGACCGGGATCTGCTGGTTTCCGCCGACGACGTGATAGCGCTCGTCGCTGGAGTTGCCCCAGAGGCGAAGCTTCGATTGTCGCGACGCCTTCGCGAACAGCAGGAACGCGAGCGAGCTCATTCGATCGACGGGGACGCCGTACTCGATCTCGTATGCGACCGAGAGAAGCGCCTTGATGTGCGGCGGAGCCCCGCGCCGTTCGAGCCACTCGGCGAGGCTCATTCGATCGAGCGTCGCGTCGGCAGGGGTGAACGCGTCGGCCGTCGGCGAACGGACCGCGCGGAGGTCGTCGCGCATCGCATCGACGAGGACGCGATATTCCTCGACGAGCCGCGACTCCGGGATGGTCTCGCCGCCGAAGCGATAGAAGGTGTCGCGTTTGGGCTTCGTGATCTCCTCGAGCGAGAGGTTCAGCTCACGCGCGTAGCCGATCATCGTCTTGTGGCCCGTGTCGATCAGCTCGCCGCCGCGTTCGATGACTTGTCCGAGCCAGTCGACCGGGCCGGCGAATGCTCCGCCCATCGAGCAGATTCGCCCGCCGACGCGTGTGTTGCCTTCGTGGATCGTCGCCTTCACGCCGACCCGCGTGAGCTCGTACGCGCAGGACAGACCGGCAATGCCCGCTCCCACGATGCCGACGTCGGCGGTGATCTTCTTGAGCGATGCACGCGTCTGCGCGATCGGATCGTCGCCGTCGTCCGTCGGCGCGGCGCAACCAGCGAGCACGCGTGGAGCGGCCAGCGCAGCGACGCCGACGCCCATGCCTTGGAGCACGCTTCGACGCCCGATTCGCTGCGTCGCGCGATGTTGCGGTTCGTTCGTGTCGGCGGTGCGGATCGTCTCGAACACGCGGCGGAGGAGGGGAGTACGCGCCATGCGATTGCCTCGTCACGTGCTCCGATGTCGTGCGCCGGAGCTGTGTGCGACGACGTGGGTGCATCCGCCGTGCCCCCGCAAGAGTCACGTCGCGACGAATGCTTGCGAGAGGCGTGTCCGGGACGGCGGTGCGTCGTCGATCCAGCGGGACGCCCCAGGCGCGCACGCGGATCGTCACGCGCGCGCTCAGCGGGTCAGGCGCTCTTCTTCGGGCGGACGATGGCGAGCACCATCGAGAGATCGCTCTTTCCGAGCTCGCCCATCACGACCAGAGCGACGGCATACGCCACCGCGATCGCCGGTGCGACGACGAGCGTTGCCATCTTGCCGAAGCGCGGAAGATAGAGCCCGAGCGCAGTCGCGCCGGCGATGCACAGGCCGACGCGGAGCGCTGTCTTCAGCGGGACGAACGCGCCTGCGGCGCGCCGCGCGCTGATGATGCCGAAGACGAGCGAGGTGCCGAGCGCTCCGGCAGCAGCGGTCGCGGCCCCCATGACTTGCAGGCGACCGAATCCGGCATTCGGGACGAGCACCATGCACGCGCCGACGAGCAGCGCGAGCGCGATTGCCGTGAGCGACATCGCGACTCGCTCGCGGCCGAGGCTCACGAGGATCGTCGTCGCGAGGCCGAGCATCGCGAAGGCGGCCTGGCCGAGGACGAGGATGCGCAGGGCCGGACCACCGGCGGCGGCGATCTCGGCGTCGTACGCGATACGGATCAGCGACTCGGGAATGGCGACGATCACCGTGACCATGAGCCCGCACACGATCGCGCCGATGCGCGACCCCCGCGAGACGAGCTCGGCGACGCGCGCATCTCCCTCTTCCTTCTTCGCACGCGCGAGCATCGGGAAGAGCACCTGCGTGACGCTGAACAGGAGCTGGTAGGGGAGAAAGGCGAAGAGCTGACACGCTCGATACACCGCGACCCACTCATTCGCCGCTTGCGCCGGCTCTGCCGCGATGCCGCCAGGCGTGAGCGGCAGCGGCGTGCGCGCCGCCGCGAGCGACAGGTAACGACCGAGCATGAAGATGTCGGCCTGCATCAGGCCGTTGACGAAGAGCTGCGCGATCATCACCGGGACGATCAGCCGAACGTACGTGGCGAACGTCGGAACGCCGGGCGGACGCGCGGCCGCGTCGAACGTCGCGCCCGTGCCGGTCCAGCGAAGCGCGAGAAGCAGGACGCCGACGGCGGCGAGCACGGCGCCGAACGTTGCGCCGAGCATGCCGGGGAGCGTCCCCGCCGCGACGGCGACGCCGCGCGCATTGCGCACGAAGAACCAACCGATGCCGAGCATGCCGACGGTCCGCAACGTGGCGGCGACCATGTCGAGGCCGGCCTGCCTCGTGAACATGCGCCGGCCGTTGATGTACCCGACCAACGGAGCATAGACGCCGTAGACGGCGAGGACGCCGGCCATCGCTGCGAGCGGCGCCAGAATCTCCGGCGCGCCCTGGATGCGCGCGACGAGCGGCGCGGCCAGCAAGAGGATCCCGGTCGCGACCGCGGCGATGCCGAGATGCGCTCGCAACGTCGCCCTGAGCGCCTCGCGTTCGTAGGCGCCCGCCGCCGCTACCGTCCGGCTCACTCCCTGCGTCGAGCTGGCGACGATGACGTTGTTGAAGACGTTCGAGACGGCGAATACGCGTGCGAGCGCGCCGTAGTCGGCTCTTCCGATCGCGCGCGGAAGGAGCGCTTGCTGCACGAGTCCCGTCAGGATGAAGAAGACCTTCGCGACGAGGACGGCGAGCCCTCCGCGTCCGGCTTGCTTCTGTTCTTCGTTTGCCCCCGCGGTGCTCTTGTTCGTCATCGGCTCTGGAGCTGCTGCGCCGGGCGGAGCGCGACGGGACGCTGAGGCAGATCGATCGTCCTCGTCGACTCGACGAGCGTGCAGCCGTCCTTGCGTTCGAAGACGTGCACGGCGTACCCGGCGCCGCCGCGGCGACGATCGCCGACGTAGAGGGTGCTGCCTCGCCAGGCGAGCCCCTGGAGATCGTAGCCGGCAGTGGGCCCGAGCACGGGGCTCTGTTTGGTGGAGAAGATCTGGCCGCTGTCGGGATCGAACGTCACCACCCACGTCGGGTTAACGTCCTTCTCTGGGCCGGCGATGATGGCAGCGCCACAGCCGTCGGTCACCGCGATCTCCGCGACGCTGCCGCCGAGGTCGCGCTCGCGTACGACGAGGCGCGATGTCGACGTGGCGGTGTCGAACCGCTCGATGCCAGCGAGCTCGTCGTCGGCGGCGTCGAAGTTCCCGGGCTCGGCCATGAACAGCACGCCTGCGACCTCGGACATGGGGTTGAACGGGTTCCTGCCTTGCAGGTCGAACACCGCCTCGGCCTTGCGCGTCGCGACGTCGATGCGAAGCATCTGCGACGTCTGCTTCGACCGCAGCGAGTCCGTGTCGTCGAGGCGCTCCAGCGTGACGAACGCCTTCGCAGCGCCGTCGATCATGACGATGTGCACCGCGTCGGGCTGCGGGTTGCCGTCCTCGTCGTAGTCTTTCAAGTCGAGCGACGTGGGCTCGAGGAGGCCGTCCTTGAAGAACGCGATCCGGCCCGCCGTGTAGAGAGGCACGACGACGGTCCCATCGGGAGCAGCCGCTGCATCGTGCGGATTGGCGGACCGCTTCTCTCCGGTGATCGGATCGGTCGGCGCGAGCGAGCTCACGCTCATGCGCGCCTTCGGCGTCCCGCACGCCGCGTCGACCTCGAACAAGAGATCGTTGTCGCGCGCGAGGAAGAACGCTCGACCGTTCGCCGATGCCAGCATCGGATCGCCGCCCAGATCCGAGCCCGCCGCGCACGCGCCGGGCGCTCCGCAGAGACGGCTCGACGAATAGTCACTCGCCGCGACGATGAGCTCGACGCCGTCGCACGGAGCCGACCCCGGTGCGTCGTCGGAGCCGCAACCCGGAGCGACCACGGCGATGGCCGCGATCGCGACGAGCGGAAGGGCAGAAAGGGCTGACCTCACGCCCGGAGTTGTACCTCACTGGAGGTGGTTGCGGTCGAGAAGCTTGCCGTCTGCTCCGAGCCCAGCCTTCCGGTAACGATCCTCGGTCGTGAGGCCAGGCTCTTCCGGTGGCGCCGTGATGTCCTCGACGACGATCTGACTTCGATACTCGCCCACTCCGAGCTCGGGCCGTACCTGGATCGACAGCGTCTTCGAAGGATCCGCTCCGACGACGACGCCGTCGAATCGAATCTCGTTCCGTCCGGTCGAGGTCGTGCCGTCCTTCACACGCTTGCGGACGAACTCCGCGACTTCCTCTTGCGTGTGCGAGGACGCGACGTGAACGCTTCGCGGGAAGCGCGCGCTCACCGTCGAGTGAAGCGGAAGCGGCAGCGTGAACGCACGCTCGCGCCCCTCCGGGATCTCTCCCGGCGCGAGACGGTCAGCACTCGCTTGCACCGGCGGAGCAGGCGGCGGCGCCTGCTCCTGCTCCTGCTCCTTTCGCTTGCACCCCGTGAACCCGCCGAGCGAAGCGGTCCACACGAGCGCGACAGCGATCAGTCGACGACGAGCGCCCACGCATTCACCGTCGTCGACACCCGCGGCATCGGACGTTGCATCGACTTCGTCATCGCCGTGGGCGGGAAGCCCGTCGCCGCCGCGTTTGCGGGCTTGGGAACGGCATACGAGAGCTGGAACTGACTCGGCGTCAGCGTCGAGAAGCCCGTCAAGCCGGCGCCTTCGTCGATGTTCCCGATTTCCGAACAGGCCTGCGTCGGACGCAGCGTGACGCCGGGGATCACATAGCCGGCGATCTCGGGATCCGTGATGGCCTCGCTCTTCACGAGCGAGGTGCCCGTGCACACGCCGCTCGCGAGGACGTTCGTGCACCACATCGGCAAGCCACCAGGGAGCGACCCCGTTCCTTCGGCGACGAAGTAGTTGAGGCCCCAGAGGCGGGCGACACCCGCGTTCTCACACTGGTTGCGCGCGGGGATCTTCGGCGCAAACGTCGCGAAGTAGAGCGTTCGATCGAAGACCGTCATGGGGCCGGTGACGCGCTCGCCGTTGTCGAGCGTCTCCACCCATTTCGTGAGCGCCTTCGGCGGTTCCGTTCCCGTCGGCCGCTGCTCGAGGATCGACCAGACGTAGTTCTTCTCACCGACGTGGTAGACGAAGCTCTCCTGATCGCCCGTCGCGGCGTTGACGACGAGCGCACCGCCCGGCTCGAGCGAGAGCACCGGAGCGACCTGGATCGGCTGGCTGTCCGATGCGTTCGAGCCGAGGACCAGATCGGCGAAGAGCGCGGCCTTCCACTTCGACGGATCGCTGCTGCTGACGTCGATCCGCCAGAGCGTTCCGTCCGCGTCGCCGATGAAGATCTTCTGCCCGACCGCTCCGATGGCCTGCGGGTAGACGACCGGCGTGCCGACCATTGGCGAGTCGAACGGCGCGTCCGCCACGACGCCCGATGGGAGGCTCTTCGGCACGTCGTCGCGGCGCGCGAAGTGCCGGAGGATCTCGCCCGTATCGAGACGGACGATCGTGACGCTTCGCCCGGGGACGGGGAGGGTGCAGTCCGTCGCCCACTGGCGGACGTAGTCGCGGGGCGGACGTGCCGGGTCATTGACGCGATCTCCGGATCCGGAGCTCGACTTGCGCGGACACGAGGCTCCGGCGACGGGCTGTCCGTCGATACCACCAGGAAGGATCGCCACGCCGACCTGACGCTCGCCGGTCGGCGTCGAAATCTGGAGCGTCGTGATGGCCGGCGTGCCGGTCGTTCGACCGAAGAGGCTCACCCGCTCCTTGCCGTCACGCGTGCGACGGACGACGGGCGCCTTGTCGTCGGTGGCCTTCGGAAGGTCCGTCAGCTGCCAGAGGAAGTGCGGACCGCGCTTCGGCGGGGTCGCTGCGTCGTAGTCCCCAGCTCCGGCCTCGTCGAGGTTGTAAGGGGAAGGGGACTCGTAGCCCTTTGCACCGCCGGGGAGGCACTCGCCGGTCGTCGAGCCGGGGTTGAGCTTGCCGGCGTCGCAGTCGGAGTCGGTGACGTTGACCGCGTAGTAGCCGCCGCCCGAGACGCCCAGGCCGGCGACGAGCGTCGTGTGCCACTTCGCGCCCGGCGAGGCGCCGCCGCTCCCGTCGAGGTCGGTCGCCGCGCGCTCCCAGACCGTGTCCTTCACGACCGGCGTGCCGTCGAGGAGGATCTGGTTGCCGGACGGATAGTTGCTCGCGAGTCGTGGGAGCACCGCGGGAGGAATGAACGACCAGAGCTCGTGATGCGCGTTCGGCGCCGTCTCGATCGCCTTGAACGCGTGGAGGATGCCGTCGGTCGTCGCCGCGAAGAGCGTCGGCTTGCGCTTCGAGCGGCGAGCCTGGAACGCGCGGTAGCCCGAATCACGAAGGAGACCGTCCGGCGGGCCGTTCACGACGGGGTTCGCGCGGAAGATGGCGCCGAGCGGCGCGCAGTCCGGGACGCAGACCTCGCCAGGGAGCGTGGGGCAGGGGTTCGTCGCGGCGACGTCGCAGGCGTCGTTGCTGATCGAGCAGTGGCCTGCAGACGGCGAGCCGCTCGCGGAGGTGCAGCGAATGTTGAAGTCGTAGCTCGCCGTCTTCCCGCCGGTGACGGTGCCCGTCTCGGTGATCGCGCCGACATGCCCGGTCGCGAACCCGAGAACGACACGCGTGCATGCGTCACCGGTGTCCTGATCGAGCGCCGGGACGAGCTTCGTTCCGGTGCCGACGGTGTCGACGGCGCGTCCACGCTTGCAGGTCGTCTTGTCGATCTCGAGCGCGAGCTTGATGTCGGCTGCCGTCCTGAGGTTCCAGTCGGTACCGCTCTGCTCGGTCGCCCGATAGACAGGGATCCCGTCGGTGTTCGTCGGCTTGAACGGTCGGACGGTGCCCGCCGCATCGATGACGTCGGTGAACCCCGACCCGGGAGCCGCGGTGTATTTCTCCGGCAGCGCGGTGAAGAACAGGCGGTTCGCGGCCGATTGCGTCGCGAGATTGACCGCCATGCTGTCGCCCGCCGCGAGCGAAGGCGGCGCCTGGGACGGGCCGAAGGCGCCGCTGCTGTTGTCGCAAACCGAACGATCTCGGCGGATCTCTCCCGACCACGGCTTCTGCGCGTTCGGGATGAACGAACCGATGTATTGTGCAGTCGTCGCGCCGACGCCGAAGCCGGCCGCGGAGTATGCAGCGGGCGTGAACGTGGGCACCGTTCGCGTCGAAACGGACTTCGTGATGCTCGCGAGGATCTTTCCGAACGCGAGGACGATGTCCGCCTGCGACTCGGCGAAGAACGGACCGACGGCGGCGAGCCCCGCGCCGGCTCCGCCCGAGCCTTCGTAGGCGATGCGATTGAGCTCGCAGCACGCCTCGGCGTTGCTCCCCGACGGCGGCGGAGTGGCCGAGCACGCGGCTGCCATCTTCTGCGGGGTGCCGCCGACGCCGGCATACCAGGCTTTGCAGTTGTTCTTCCCGCTGCCGGCGCCATAGCCCGTCGGGAAGCCATCACCTCGGCTGCTCGCGCCGTTGACCGAGAAGCCGATGACGAACGTCGTCACGCGACGGCTCGCGTCGGCACGAAGCGCGGCTGCCGTCTGCGCCGCTGTCGACGGGAAGGGGCAGATCCCTCCGGGCCCCTGACACGAGGGGCGAAGATTCAGGTTCGGCGCGCCGTCGGTGAGCAGGACGATGTACTGCTCGCGGCAGTTCGCCGTCGCGACGTAGTCGTCCGTCTTCGGACCCTTCGCGTTGTACCAGAAGTAGTCGCGCGCATCGTCCATCATGCCGTCGATGGGCGTTGCTCCGTACGGACGCGATGCGAGGAGGACCTTCTGGATCTGCTCGTTGACGCGCTGGATGTCGAGGAGCGAAGCGTCCTCGGCCGGGAAGGGAACCATGCGTCCTTCCCAGGGCGGCGCGCCGTAGTGACGCGAGCCGACCTCGAAGCCGAGCCGCGGCGGAGCGCAGAGGCCCGGGAGACCGTCGGCGGCTCCGGGAATGAGTGAGCCGAGACCGTAATCGGGGTTCGAAGGATCGCGCCGGTAGCTCCACTGGCCGAGGAACGGGAGCTGCCCGCCGGTCTGCACCTGATTCTGCGGCGGCCATACTCCGCCGTTCACGCCGATCTCCGCGCCCTCGTCGTTGTCGAACGTCATCAGCGCGAAGCGCACGTAGTCGCGTGCGGCGTCGAGCTGACCGTCCGGTGCCTGATCGAAGCTGCACGAGTCCGACGAGCCGACCGGGTCGAGGCCCAGGTTGCTGCCGTACCGGTTCTTCACGTACGTCCACTTCGCCGTGATCAGCGCGTCGTCGGGGAAGTCGCGGACGTCGCCACCCTGACCCGCCGGCTTGGCGAATCCGAGGCTGTTCGGGCCGACCCCGCTCCCGTCCGCTGCGCCAGGGAGGCGGTGAGGACCGATCGCGCAGGCGTTCGTGCCGGCGCCCGCGAGCGGCCGGTGATACGGCATGAAGTAATCCGTGTCGTACGGTCTGACGCCGTTGATCTTGTACTCGTTCCGGAACGCAGTACCTGACCCCGCCGAGCGATCGACCGCAGCGCAGCTGTAATACGGCTGCATGTTGCCGGTGAGCGCCTGGAGCAGCATGCCCCAACGATTCGGGTTCGACTCGGACCCAGGATTGCACGCGTTCGGGAGCCCGCCCGGGACCACGTCGCGGTTGTCCGCCGGGAGCGAGTTGTCCGGCATGCGCTCCATCGACCCCGATGTGTCGACGAGGAGCAGCACGTTCGGCATCGGCTTCTGGACCGACCCGCTCTGCGCGTGTGCATCACGAGGGACGCTCAGCGTTGCTGCTGCGCCGAGCAATGCGAGCGCGACCGAGCCTAGCCACGTCCTCTTCAACGTTGCCTCCACCGCTGGACCGTTCGAAAGGGCTCGCATGGGTGCTCCACTCATTGCCGGAAATACGGGCCCACGGTGATCCTGCCACGTCCCTGGGCAACGCTTTCGGCCGCCATTTTCGCGGCGGTCGTCTGATCGGTCGCGTTCTTCATGTCGACGAACGTCGTCACGGTGACCTGTGTGTACGTGAAGCGATCGTTGAGGCCCGTCCCCGGGGGCGGGGGGACGTCGACGGGATTCGTGATCTCGACGTGCATGAAGGGACGTTGGGGAACGTCCCCGAAGCTCTGCGCGCTGAACGTGGAGAACTCGTTCGCAGCCGTCGAGCTCCCCGCGTTGAACGGGTTCCCGGTGATGCCGTCCTTCCACCGGTTCACGCCATCGGAGATGCGTGCCATCTCGGCCACGCTCCACGAGAGACAAGCCTGCGCGGCGCGGTGCTCTGCATTCGTCGTGGCGTCGTAGGGATTCGCCGTCCTGCACTTGGTCGCCTGGATGTCGGCGCCGCTCGATGTCTGGCCGGACTGCATCGCTTTGACCAGCTCGCCGGTAGTTCCGGGAGTGAACGTCTCGGCCGTCAGCATGAGCACATGCTCCGCAGCGGCTTGGGCCTGCGCGGCCTGGCGAAGGTGACCTGCCGCTCGAACATCGACCGCCGTCGCGCTCAGGCCGTAGATGCCCATGGCGGCGAGGAGGCCGAGCGTCACCGCGACGATGAACATCGCTGCGCCGGCGCTGTCGCGTCGTGCGTGTGCGCGAGCGAGCGCGTGTACTCGAGCGCGTTCAGGGCAGAGCGCGTGTACTCGAGCGCGTTCAGGGCAGAGCGCAGCGCGACGATGGCTTGGCGCCGACGAGCGAAGCTTCGTCTTCATTGGTAGTCCGCCTTGGCCTGGTTGAAGAGGAACACCTCCGAGATGACGGTGCGGACGCGCGCGTAATCGGTGCATGGATCCCCCATGCAGTAGCGCGAGATGTACGGCGGTCCGGAGGGCATCAAGAGGTCGGCTTTGCGATCGGGGAGCGGCGCGCGGAACGCCATTCGGTAGCGGACGGAGCGAATCCGGTGCGGTCCCCGCGCCATCGTCGACAACGATGCGTCGCTGGCCCATTCGGTGAAGAACTTGTTGTCGTCGGCCTCGAAGTCGACGTTGTCGAACACGGGCGCAGCCGGCGGATTCGCCGTGTTTGCGACGAGACCGAGCTTCAAATCGACGGCGTACTCCGCGATGACCTCCGGCGGCCCCGCCGGCGTCTGACCGTCGGCGGCCATGAGCTGCCGATAGAGATTCAACTTGTTCGGTGCCCCCGCGCCCTCTGTCACCGTGTCGATGCGGCGCGTATCGGTCTCCGGTCCGAGGCTCCAGCGCACGCGCTGGATGGGAGCGATCGCGACCTCCTCCATCACCCGGGCGCCGCAGACATCGCCTTTGGTGTCCTCCGTCGTCAGGATCCCGCCCGCGAGCACGAGGTCCACCGTGTTGGCCACGGCCCCGGGCCCGACACCACAGATCTTCAGGTAGTGGAAGCAGCCACGCATATCCATGACCTGGACGGCGTATTCCTTCCCGGCCGGATCGGCCGGCGGTGTCACCACCTCACCCGGCATGAACACGATCTTGGTCATCTCGACGCGCTGGTCCTCCGTGGTTGCGCCGTTGAAGAGGCGCCGTACGGCGGCGTCCGCGCTCGCGTTGATCTGCACCCTGGCGGAGCCGCAGCCGAGGCCGCCCGCAGAGGAGATGAACGTGCCGCGGTAGACGTCGTCGCTCGTGAGGTTGCCCGCGATGTGGATCTCGTGCGGCTTGAGCCCGTTCTTCACCTCCAGCGCGTGCGAGCGCGCCGCGCCTCCGGCGATCTTGAGACCCTGGAGATTCACCAGATCCGGGACGCGATAAGGGCCGCCGGCCGTTCCCGGGACCCGCGCGATCTTCGGATCCCACTGGATGTTCGGCGTCGACATGAACGCGACGCGCGAGAGGTCGTTGCGGAGACGCTCCGATGCCGTGCGCACGTTCGCCTCGACGCCGGACATCCGCGCTTGCTCGTAGAACGTCGTCGTCGCCGTGCGTGCGAGGCCGACCGCTGCGAGCGCGATGATGAGGCCCATGACGAGCGAGATCATGAGCTCGACGAGCGTGAACCCACGTTGCCGGCGCCGGAGCCTCATTGGTTCGGGTTCCCCCGGATGGCGGTCGCGACGTTGACGAAGTGGTACTTGTTCCGGTTCGCCGCGGTGTCGACGGTGAGATCGTTGCAGGCAGGCGGCGCCGACTCGAGACGAGCCCACAC
>JAEXCN010000202.1 GCA_023402175.1 Pseudomonadota bacterium
TTCAGGTGGTGTGCGTGGTCGTGCGCGTGAACGTGCCCTGCACCGTGCTCGTGGAAATGATCATGCGCCATCGTCGACCTCGTCGCGACCGGCGGCTCGCCGGCCCGCTCAACACTTCATCGCTTGCGCAAGTGATTGGATAATCCGAAAAAGCGTGCTAGGCAAGAGAGCAGTCCCTCTCGTCCCCTGCCTCCTGACCGATCGTGATGGGCGCCGCGCGCAACGAACCGAAGAGCCGAAGGGATGCGCAGCTGCTTCGCGCGTTCCTGATGCTCGTTCGAGTCGTCGCGATCCTCGTCAGCGCGCAGATGTCTGGTGTGCCCCGCGTCGCCATCGACGTTGCACCGCTCGTGTTCGATGTCGCCTTCGAGCACGACGACTGCTCGGGCGAAGCGGATGACGACGCTTGCCCGCCCGGCTGTCCACATTGCCATTGTTGTCATGGCGCCGCCGGCGCTCTTCCGCCGAAAGCCGTGAGCTTCGCGGGGCTCCGCTCCCCTCCGGATACCCCGGCGTGGACGCCGGGACCGGCTGGCGACATCCCGCAAGGGCCAGATCTCTCGTCGGTGTATCGGCCGCCGAGATCGCTTCGCGGTTGACGGGCCTGTAGTCCGGGCGGGCAACTCACTCCGTCTTCTCAGGCGCAGATGGGTCGAGCCGCGCCTTCCTCGTATCCGGCATTCGGGATCGAGCCGGCGGGAGAAAACTCGTGAAGCCGACGACTTTTGTCGTGGCCACCGCGCTTGCGCTGGCCACAAGCCTTCGCGTCCAAACAGCGAAGGCCGACGACGCGGATTGTTCATCGATCAACAGAGCGAACGTGGTCAGGTGCGCGGTCGCCGCGAGCCTTTCCACCAGGTCCGAGCAGCTCGGACTCGAAAGCCTCGAAGGACGGCGCCGCGCGGCGAGCGTCCTCCTGCCCTCGAATCCGTCGGTCGCTCTGAGCGGCGGCTACACCATCGAGCCCTCCTTGCGGCCGGCCGAGCGCGAGCTCGTATGGAGCGCGGGGCTCTCGCAGGAGCTCGAGGTCGCAGGGCAACGCGGAAAGCGGCTCGACGTCGTCAGCGCCGAGCAACGTGCGCAACAGGCGCGGGTCGTCCTCGCCCAGCGTGATGCGGCCGCAGCGGCGCTCGTCGCGTATTTCGACGCGCTCGCGGCCAACGAAGAAGCCCGGATCGCAGACCGACTCGCAGCGCTCGCGGAGGCTGTAACTGCGGTGTCCACCGCTCGCGCGCAAGCGGGTGTGAGCTCCGATCTGGATGCACAGCTCGCTCAGGCCGCTGCGACCCGTCTCGGCCAGGCTCAGATCGCAGCGCAGCAGCGAGTTGCCACCACGACGGCTGCTCTCGCAACGATCGTCGGCCTCGATCCCGCTCGCGTCCGGCCACAGGTAGCGGGAGAGCTCGTTCCGCTTCGCGTCGTCGACGCGGCAGGGCCGGCGCTGGTGGACGCGGCGGTCGCGCAGCGAGCCGAGGTGACCGTCGCGCTCGCCGAGAAAGAAGCATCCGAGCGACGCGCCGCTCTCTACGAACGGCTTCGGATCCCGAACCCGACGTTGTCGTTTGCGGTGAGGCGAGACTGGATCGGGGAGCAGACCGTCAACGTCGGTCTCAACTTCCCGATCCCGTTGCCTGCTCCGGTCGGGCGGACGTACGCGGGTGAGATCGCGGAAGCGACGTCGCTCGCGCGCCGCGCCGAGACCGATGCCGAGCATCTGCGGCGCACGATTCGACTCGAGGTGACGGCCGCGCAGGAAGCAGTCCTCGCGCGCAAACGTCAGGTCGACCTCTACCCGGATGAACGTGTCCGGCAAATCGAAGACACGCTGCGGACGATCGCGCAGGAGATCGACGCCCAGCGACTTCCGGTCCGAGATGCGCTGCTCACGCAGCAGGCGCTGATCGACTTCTTGTACGCATCGATCGAGGCCAGACGAAGCCTGTGTTTCGCCTCCGTCGAGCTCGCGAGGACCACCGGTCTTCCCCTCGAGCGAGGTGCACGATGAGGATGTCCGCCATCCTTCCGGTGCTGCTCCTCGTGGGCCTTTCGGGATGCCCGAAGCGCACGAAGACCGAAGAGACTCCCCCTCCGCCGAAGACGGAGCACAAGACCGAGGCGGCGCACAGCGACGAGCCCGAGCACGAGGAGCTGCCGAAGCGAGTACGCCTCACGAAGGAGGTCATCGCCGACGCCGCGATCCGATGGGAGCCGGTCACGCGCGAGGTGCTCGCGGTGACGCTCGCGCTGCCGGGTGAGATCGCCGCTGACCCGGACAAGCTGGCGCGTGTCTCGTCGCTCGTTCCCGGGCGCATCGTCGACGTGCGGTTCAAGGAGGGAGGCGCCGTCAAGAAGGGCGACGTGCTCGCCGTCGTGCGGGTCCCGGAGATCGCCAAGGTACGATCCGCTTACAGCGCCACGACCGCGAAGGCTGCTGCTGCGCGAGCGAACGCGGAACGCCTCTCCGGGCTGGCCGAAAAAGGGCTCGCGTCCAAGCAGGAAGCGCTGTCGGCGAAAGCAGAAGCCGACGCGCTCGAAGCCGAAGCACGCGCGCTGAACGAACAGCTCGCCGCTCTCGGGATGGGTACGGCCGGAGGCGGATCGGAGCTCGTCCTCCGAGCGCCGGTGAGCGGCATCGCCGTGAGCCGTGACGCCGTCGTCGGCCAGCCGATCACGACGGAACAGACGATCGCAACCATCGCGGACCTCTCCGAAGCTTGGTTCCTCGGACGCGTCTTCGAGAAGGACCTCGGACGCCTGAAGGTCGGCGCGCCCGCCGACGTGCAGCTGAACGCGTTCCCCAAGGAGCAATTCACCGGCACGGTCGAATATCTCGGACGACAAATCGATCCGGTCGCGCGCACGATCACCGCACGCATCCGGCTCTCGAACCGGGGTGACCTCCTTCGCATCGGCCTCTTCGGGACGGCACGTGTCGCCACCGGTGAGACCGCTCAAAAAGCGCCGATGCTGGTGATCCGCGAGACCGCGGTGACGCAGATCGGGCACAAGCACATCGTCTTCGTGCGTCACGCGGACGACGACTTCGAGCTCCACGACGTCGTCCTCGGTGAGTCGGCCCTCGGGAAGGTCGAGATCGTCAGCGGGCTACGCGAAGGCGAACAGGTCGTCGTCGACGGCGTCTTCACGCTCAAGAGCACGGTCCTGAAGGGCACGATTGCCGAGGAGGAGCACTGATGGCGTTCCTCTCCGCGATCGTCGCCTGGTCGCTACGCAACCGGGCAGTCGTCGTCGTCGCCACGCTGCTCTTCGCCGTCGTCGGTGTCCGGGCAGCGGTTTCACTGCCGATCGATGCGGTCCCCGACATCACGAATGTGCAGGTGCAGGTCATCACCGCAGCTCCTGCGCTCTCGCCGGTCGAGGTCGAACAATACGTCAGCATCCCGGTCGAGCGCTCGATGGCGGGCCTCCCGAAGAGCACCGAAATCCGTTCCGTATCGAAGTACGGACTCTCCGTCGTGACGATCGTCTTCGAAGACGGTACGGACATCTACTTTGCCCGCCAGCTCATCAACGAACGGATGGCGGAGGCGCAGAGCGCCGTATCACCCCGGTACGGCAAGCCGGAGATGGGCCCGATCAGCAGCGGGCTCGGCGAGATCTACCAGTTCACGGTCAAGAACGATCGCCTGTCACTGATGCAGCTCGAGGAGGTGCTCGATTGGCAAATTGCACCGCAGCTCCGCACGGTGAAGGGCGTCATCGAAGTGAACAGCTTCGGTGGTGAAGACAAGCAGTACCAGGTGGTGCTCGATCCGAAACGGCTTCAGGCCGCCGGAGTCTCGATCGCGCAGGTCGCCGAGGCGCTCGAGAAGTCGAACGCGAACGCCGGCGGTGGATACATCGAGCACAATCGCGAGCACTTCGTCATCGGTACCGACGGGCTCATGAGGAACCTCGATGACCTTCGGATCGTCGTCATCGGCGCGACGCCCCAAGGAGTCCCGATCACGATCGCGACCGTCGGCGAGGTGAATTTCGGTCCTCGCCTTCGGCGCGGCGCCGCCACCAAGGACGGTGAGGGCGAAGTCGTCATCGGTGTCGCGATGATGCTGATGGGCGAGAACTCGCGGACCGTGACGGAGGCGGTGAAGACGAAGCTCGCGGCCATCCAGCCGTCGCTGCCCGAAGGAACGCGGATCGAGCCGTTCTACGATCGATCCGTTCTCGTCGACCGAACCATCGCGACCGTAGGCAAGAACCTGCTCGAAGGCGCGGCTCTCGTCATCGCGATCCTTCTCCTCTTGCTCGGAGATCTCCGCGCCGGGCTGGTGGTCGCGACCGTGATTCCGCTCGCACTGCTGTTCGCGATCACCGTGATGAACGCGACCGGTCTCTCCGGAAACTTGATGAGCCTCGGAGCGATCGACTTCGGCCTCTTGGTCGATGGTGCCGTCATCATCGTGGAGAATGCCGTGAGGCGGCTCTCCGAGAAGCAGAGAGCCTTGAACCGCATCCTGTCTCCGGAAGAGCGCATCGCCGTCGTGGAAGCGTCGACCGTGGAGGTCCGCTCGGCGACCGTCTTCGGCGAGGCCATCATCGCGATCGTCTACCTCCCGATCCTGGCGCTCACTGGAATCGAAGGAAAGCTGTTCCGCCCCATGGCGCTGACGGTGCTCCTCGCGCTCGCGGGCGCCTTCATCCTCTCGCTCACGCTCATCCCAGTCCTCACGAGCTACTTCGTGAAGCCGAAAGCCGGCGAGCACGAGACCTGGATCCTGCGCAAAGCGCACGCCGCTTACGTTCCGCTGTTCCGCCGGGTGATGAACCAACGCTGGATCACGGTCGGAGCCTGCGTCCTGACGCTGGCAGCCGCCATCGGACTCTTCACGCGCGTCGGCGCAGAGTTCGTGCCTCAGCTCGACGAAGGCGACCTCCTCGTGGAAGCACGCCGGCTTCCCGGTGTGGCCCTGTCGCAATCGGTCGAGACGGATCTCCGCGTCCAGCGAGCAGTACGAAAGATCCCCGAGGTCAGTCACGTCGTGAGTCGGACCGGCGCTCCCGAAGTGGCGACCGACCCGATGGGAGTCGAGCAGTCGGACATCTACGTCGGCCTGAAGGATCGCAAGGAGTGGCGCGACGGACTGACGAAAGAGAGCCTCGCAAAGGAGATCTCCGAGGCGATCGAGGAAAAAGTGCCCGAGGTGGCCGGCGGCGTCTCCCAGCCGATCCAGATGCGCACGAACGAGCTCGTCGCGGGAGTGCGGTCCGACGTGGCCGTGCTTCTCTACGGAGCAGATCTCGATCAGCTGAAGTCACTCGGCGAGCAGGTGGCGTCGACGCTTCGCGCGATACCTGGAGCCGTCGACGTCCGCGTCGAACAGGTCGCCGGGCTCCGCTATCTCCGGATCGTTCCTGATCGTGGCAAACTCGCTCGGTACGGGCTCACCGTCGAGGACATCAATCAGGTCACGGAGACGATCGCGGTGGGTCACTCCGTCGGCGAGGTCCTCGAAGGAGAGCGTCGCTTCGGAATCACGGTCAAGACCGCGCACGACTTCCACGGCGATCTGGAGCCGCTACGTGCGTTGCCTCTTCGATCCATGAGCGGGCAGATCGTTCCGCTCGGGGACGTCGCCGAGCTCTCGTTCGTCACCGGTCCGGCGCAGGTCAGCCGCGAGAGCCAATCGCGCAGGCTCACCGTCGAGCTCAACGTCCGCGGGCGTGACCTGCTCTCGGTCGTCGAACAGGCACAGGCGGCGGTGGCTCGTGACGTGAAGCTTCCCGCCGGATACCGAGCCGAATGGGGTGGGCAGTTCGAGCACTACACGGAAGCCAAGCAGCGTCTCGCGGTCGTCGTGCCTCTCGCGCTGGCGCTGATCCTGTTCCTGCTCTGGATGGCGTTCCGTTCGGTTCGTGCCGGACTCCTCATCTTCTTGAACGTACCGTTCGCGATCATCGGCGGTGTCGCGGCGCTCTGGTTGCGCGACATCCCGTTCTCGATCTCGGCAGGCGTCGGCTTCATCGCGCTCTTCGGTGTGGCTGTCCTCAATGGTCTCGTCCTCGTTTCGTTCGCGCGACATCTCGAGGAGAAGGGCGTCGACCACGTCCAAGCGATCAAAGAGGCAGCGGAGCTACGCCTGCGACCTGTCTTGATGACCGCCCTCGTCGCGTCGCTCGGATTCATTCCGATGGCCGTCTCGACGGCTCCGGGAAGTGAAGTGCAGCGTCCACTGGCGACGGTGGTCATCGGCGGCCTCGTCACGGCCACTCTCCTCACGATGTTCGTGTTGCCCGTCGTCTATGCGTTTTTGGGCAAAGAGGGGCCGAGGAAGACTGCAGCAC
>JAEXCN010000234.1 GCA_023402175.1 Pseudomonadota bacterium
GATCAGCTCCGCCGGCAGATCGTAGTAATAGGGCGAGACGCGCGGATGGTGCTCGGCGACGCGCTCGAGGAGCTTCAGCGCGAAGAGGTCGACATCGAGCTCGCGGCCGGGCTCGTAGCCAATCTCGCGAAGCGTCGAGCTCACCCACTCGGCGACACCGGCGCGATCGAAGCTCTCGCCGGGCCACGCGAGGCCGAGCCGCCAGTGCCAGTCTGACGACAGCTGCGCTACGTCGAGCGGCATCGATGCGGGCGCCGGCTGGCCCGCGTCGCGTGCGAGCAGGTCGTCGAGCCGACGATCGACAGGAACGTCGGCGGCGGTCAGAGCGTCGGATGCGCCGTCGTGGCCGGACGTCCCCGTCATCAGACCCACCGAGCGCAGGAGGGGGTTCGGCTCTCCGCGAAGATGGAGGAGCGCCGGCGAACGGCGCAGCCACTCGGCGAACAAGCTCGACCCGCTACGCGACGCCGAAGCCACGATGACGAGATCGCGCACGCGCTCGCGAAAGCGGGACGGAGCACCGATCGTCATCACCGTCGCGCCTCGTCGAAGAGGTATCGAGGCGGCGGCGGACGCCTCGACGCGGGCGGCCGACGATCGGGTTGGGTCGAAGATTTAGAGTCGCCGGACGAGCTCATGTCGACCGCTGCGCTCCTCCGGGCAGACCGGTTCGAGCGCAGTTCGACGCACGGGACGTGCCGGGGCGCCGCGCGCGTCCATCACGCGGCTCTAGCGACTCACCGGCTCTAGCGATTCACGCGGCTCTAGCGACGGATGCGCCAGACCTTGCCGCTCGTCTTCGACGTATCCGGATATTCGCCGCCGACCGCATAGACGAAGTCCGCGTCGATCGCGAGGCCGCTGACGAAAGGCAGCTTCGCGATCGTCTTGCTCGTGGCCTGCTGGCCAGCGGGTGCGGTCAGCTGAATGACCTCACCGTCCTTGAATTGATTCGGGTACAGCCCCTGAAAGCTCGCATAGATCCCGTTGTCGTCGACCGCGATGGCCGATCCCGCGGACGTTCCTCCGTGGAGCTTCTCGGCATTCGTCCCATCGAGCGCCGCGCGCCAGACCGCGTTATCGTAGGTCAGCCAATAGAGCTTGGTCGATGTCGCGGTGATGCCGGCGATGCTGTCTGTGCCGAGGCTGACGACGATGTTCGGTGAGGCGTTGATCGCGGCGTTGGCTGTGTAGAAGACGTTGCTGCTTCCCCCGGAGTCCCAGTAGAGCCTGTTCGCCGCGACCAGCAGGTGCCTCGGACCCGACTGGTTCGGAATGAGGTCGTCGTTCGACGTCGCGCCGAGTAGCTGCCTCCGGCGGATGACGCCCTTGTTCTGTGTCGTCGAATCGGTCGCCCAGTACACGTAGGTGCCGTCGAGCGCGACGCCGGCAGGATTGTGCAGATTTGCGACGACGGCGGTCGCCGTATTGGGCGCATCGTCACGCGACATGCTCCAGAGATTGCCGCTGTTGGCAGCGGGGCCCATCGACGTCCACCACAACCTGCCGTTCTTGATGGCGAGGTATCTCGGCTTGTCGAAGGGGGCATCGTTCAGCATGACGGCCGCGGCCCCCGCGTCTTGCGAGGGCGTCTTCGCGAGCTTGTAAACGCGCGTGTCCGTGGCGAAGTAGAGGTTCTTGTCGTCGATCGCGAGGCCGTTCCCGAGGTTTGCTTGGACCGGCAGCGGAAAGCCCGACGCGAGGAGCTCCGGCTGACACTGGCCATCGACACAGTCTCCGCCCATGCACGCGTGCCCGCACGCGCCACAGTGAAGGGGATCCTCGTCGAGCTTCGTCGCGCACGCTCCGCCGCCTCCGCAGGTAGCAAGCCCGGTTGCGCAGCCGGCGTCGGAATCCGTTTCTCCGCTCGAGCCGTCGGTACCGGGATTCGTCGAGCCGCCGTCCCCGCTCTCGCTGCTGCCGCCGTCAGGGACGATCGTCGTCGAATCGGGATCGTCGCCGACGCACTGAACGAAGGCAGCCCCCATGAACACGATCACGGCGCCGACATGAGCTCTGGACATGATCGTCATGTTACCTGGAGGAGCCGAAAAGGGCGTGTCTCGGATAGCGCCCATTCGCGTCCTCCGTTCGGGTGACGGCGTTCGAGGCGGCCCGGCACCGCCGACCGACATTTCGGCCCGGACACGTGATGAGAGCTCACACGCGACCGGTCGACGCCGCTGAGGCGCTACGGCATTCCGATCACCTCCCGCGACCCGACGCCCGCTTCGCCGTTCACCTTCCCGAACAGTCTGGCCTCCGGAAGGGCCTACTGCTCTCCGCCGTAGCGACTATCTCAAGATGGTCATTTTGAAACGAGGAGCCCATGATGATGACGACAACGAACATCGAGCCGCGTGGCTCGAACTACTCCATCGCCGATCCGGCCGTCTTCGGAGGGATGCGACTCGACGGTCGAATCTCGCCCGTGCTGCTCACGAGCATCGACAAGCGGCGCTTGGCGCATCTGCTCGAGCTCGGCCAATACGTGGACGACACGGCCGGGGCGCTGCTGAGGCGCAAGATGAAGAACGCACACGTCGTCGCGGCCGCCACGATCCCTCCGACGGTCGTGACGATGAACTCGCGCGTGCTCTGTCGGAACCTCGTCACCCGCGACGAGCGCGAGCTCACGCTCGTCTACCCGTGCAGCTGCGGACCGGAGCGTGGACACGTGTCGGTCCTCTCGCGCGCGGGCATCGATCTGCTCTCGGCCATCCCCGGCGACAGCCTCCCGCGCCTCGAGATGGCGCCGTGGCACGTCATCGAGGTCGTGTATCAGCCCGAGGCCGAGGGCCACTATCACCTCTGACGAGGAGCTCGGCAGGGAGATCCGTCTGGCATGCGCGGTGCTTAGGTCTCTGCTCGAGAGGTCGAACATGCGCAACCACTCGCGAAATCACGCCCAATGAGCCCTACGGCGGGGAGCACGAGCCGCGCTTCGTCCGCGCGGTGACGAGGCGATCTCTGACACATCCGCACCGCTGACGCGGATTTTGGCGGGCGCTAGGCGTCTTCCGGCATCACACTGTTCGCATAAACGAACGACGCCCCGCCGCCACGAGACCTAACCTTGAAAGGTCAGGCCTGACTCAGCGCGCGGACGCCGAAGAACGGTGGAGACCTGCCTGCCGCAGGAGCGCGCGAACCGTCCGGAACCGTAGAGAGTACGCCTCGCGACCGAGCAAGGCGGCTTCATCGAGGATCAACGAACCATGTCCGCTGCAAAGAACATCACCCTCACCGAGCAAGACGTCGCCCGCCTCTCGGAGGTGATCTTGCTCTTCAGCGACAGCGATGAAGGTGCGACCGAGTCGCTCCAGCAAAAGCTCGACGGCGCGCACGTCGTGAAGACGTCGGAGCTCGCGAGCTCGGTCGTCACGATGAACTCGCGCGTCGTTTGTCGCGACGAGCGCGGCGCGATCCGCGAGCTCGAGGTCGTCTACCCGCGCGACGCGAACGCTGCCGAGGGACGTGTCTCCGTCCTGGCGCCGCTCGGCCGTGCGCTGCTCGGAGCGGCCGTCGGGCAGCAGGTCGAGGTCGCGTCCGGTGGCAGGTCGGTCCGCACGTGGATCATCGAGGAGATCCGCTATCAGCCCGAGGCGGCCGGCGACCATCACCTGTAGACGTCGTCGTCACTCCTCGCCGGCTACGCGGTAGAGGCGGGCGGTCTTGGCGTCGAGGGCCTGGCGCGCCTTCTGGGCGGCGGCCTTTGCCACGTTCTCGCGCGTCAGCATGATGGCGAGCTCCGCATCCGACTTCGCGCGCTCGAGAAGGAGATCGGCGCGTCGGGTCTCGCCGTCCTTCATCCGGTTCTTCGCGAGCGCGACCTCCTCTTCGGCGAGCTGCACGAGCAGCGCCGTGCGCTCGTCGCCCTGAGCATCGATGTCCTTCGCGCTCCGGATGATCGCCTCGGAGGAAGCGAGGTGGTCGTTTTGCGCCCGCAAGCCAGGACCGCACGCGACAAGGGCGCTGATGGCACCGCTGAGCGCGATCGCGTTTGCAATCCACCCGAAGGCCACGCGAGATCGACCCGCGGCCGACGCCGTCATCATCCCGACGTTCGTCATGCAACCCCTCCATCGGCGGCGTGCTCCCGCAACAACCACGCCCGGAGCGTCCGTGCTCGACGAACGCGAAGCTCGAGCATGACGAAGGTCGGGAGAGGTCTCGGTCTGGCGTCAGCGCCTGCAGCGCCTTGCCCCGAAACATCGACCGGTATGTCCTATCATCGCGCCTCGATGGCCACGCCTCTCGGAAACGTGCTGGCGCGCGATGACATGACGGGGCAGGCGGGGCCACGCGGACGATTGAACCTCGATGTCCTCGACACGTGGCTCGAGCCGGCGACCGTCCTCGAGATCGTCGTTCCGGCGCGGCTCGCGTGTGCTCGTTGCGATGGCGGCGGATGTGACGGCTGCGAAAAGAGCGGCGCGATCCGGGTCCACGGCGGCGAGCAAGAACGCATCCTTCGGATCACGCTGTCGGAGTCCGCGCGTGCGATACGGCTGATCGAGCCGCTCGGACAGGATGCCGGGCTCGACCAGCTCGTGATCTACCTGCGTGCGGCTGCGGTTCCGAGCGACTCGTGCCGGCGACTTCGGGGCCAAACGCGGATGACGCGCTTCGTCCCCGTCGTCGTCTCGATCGCGCTCGCCGCGGCGTTGATCGCCGCGCTCCTTCTTCGTCGGTGACGGGCAAGAGCGGGCGACGGCCGGCTTCGACCCACGCGCGCTTCCGGCGGTCAGGGCTGCGGAGCACCGCCGTCGCCACTCGCGTCGTCATCGACGCCACTCGCGTCGTCGGACGTCGGCGGCAGCTCGGACTCGTCGACCTCTTCGACCGTCACCTTCGGGAGGAGGCGACGAGGCGACCCGTGGTGACGGAAGCGGTCCATCACCATGATCCGCTCTTTCGCGCCTGGAGAGATGACGATCGTCGGCGTGACGTCTTCGCGGGATGCGCACGCGCCGGTCGCCACGACGAGAAGCACGAGCACGATGTCACGACGAAAGGTCACCATTCCACGACACGGCTCGACCGGAAGCCTTGGGTGAGCGTAGCGCACCGGAACCTCGATGGTCACCCGCTGCGCCAGCAGCCGTTCTGGATGATGCGTTTGCGCGAGATGAAGATGAGCCCCGGGGCATTGCCGCGACCGTGTGCTTCACCTCATCGGAGAGAAGGACCGCTCGGCTCACGCCGCTGCTGGGACGGCGTCCCGATGAGCTGTCGCGTGAGGCCGTCGGCCACGGAATGCCGATTGCACCAATTGCCTTCGTGGGCGGATTCCTGAAGCGGAATGTCGACCGAGGTCGATTGAGCGAGCTTCTCTCGCGTGGCGAGCCCTTGTTGGCGCCGGGCGCCTACGACTGCCTCTCGGCTCGGCTCGTCGAGCAGGCAGGATTCGAGGCCGTCTACATGACGGGCTTCGGAGCGTCTGCGTCGCTCCTCGGGCTACCGGACATCGGACTCCTCTCCTTCGGTGAGATGCTCGATCAGGCGCGGAGGATGGTTCAGGCCGTCGGCATTCCGGTGATCGCCGACGCAGACTCGGGCTACGGCAACGCCATCAACGTCATCCGGACGGTGCGGGAGTACGAGACGGTCGGCGTCGCGGCGATTCAGCTCGAGGATCAGCTGGCGCCGAAGCGGTGTGGACACCTGGAAGGCAAACGCGTGATCGCCGAGGACGAGATGGTCGGGAAGATTCGCGCCGCGGTGGAGGCGCGAACGTCGAAGGACTGCCTCATCATCGCCCGTACCGACGCACGCTCGATCGAGGGCCTCGACCGAGCGCTGGCGAGAGCACGCCGTTATCATGAGGCCGGCGCGGACGTGCTGTTCGTGGATGCACCGCAGAGCGAGGACGAAGTCGCCGCCATCGCGGAAGCATTGCCGGACGTGCCGAGGCTCTACAACTGGCTCGAGGGTGGTAAGTCGCCGCCGCTCTCTCGCGAGCGGTTGAAGGAGCTCGGCTTCCGCATCGTCATCTTTCCTCTGAGCGCGCTCACGATGGCGATCCGCGTGGTGCGCGACGGTCTGGTCCAGCTGCGAGCAGAAGGCACGCCGAAGCCGATCACGGATCGACCGGTGCGTCTCCATGAGGTCCTCGACGTCGTCGGATTCCCGGAGATCCGCGCGCTCGGTGAGCGCTTCTCGAAGTAGGCACACGCCCGGCCGGCGAGCGGAATGAGCCGATCTGTCGCGCGACGTGAGGTCGTCATGCGAGCAGGCGCCGAGCGCGTGGGCGCATCGACCGCTGTGACGGCGCCGAGCGGCGCTCCACCACTTTGAGAGGGTTTGGCTCGCTGATTATCAGTCCCATCGATGGAGACTTGGATGAAACGCGCGCGAGGTCGTCACGGATACATCGGCGTGATCGTGCTCGCTCTCCTCGCTGCTGCTGGCTGCAAGCGGCGCGGCAGCCCGGGCTCCACCACGACGTCGTCGGCCTCGGAGCCCGTGGCAAAGGCCGCCACGAGCGCGGACGATCCGCACGCGTATCGCCCTCCTGTCGAGACTGTGCGCCCGCTCCTCCAGCCCGTCATCAAGATCCTTCCGGCAGACGGGCTGCGCGGGCCGGCTTGCGTCCTCCATGACGACATCGGCGACGCCTACTACGTGAGCAACGTAGACGGGCCGCCGCTCGCCGAAGACGGAAAAGCCTTCATCTCGAAGCTCACGCCCGACGGCAAGAAGATGATGGCCCGGTGGATCGAGGCAGGCAAGCACAAGGTCGAGCTCAACGCGCCGAAGGGCATGGCGGTGAAGGATGACGAGCTCTACGTCGCAGACATCGATACGGTCCGCATCTTCCATCGCATCACGGGCCTTCCGATCGACAACGTGAAAATCACGGGCGCGAAGTCCCTCGACGCCGTCACTGTCGCGGATGACGGGCGCATCCTCGTGACCGACAGCGGGCTGAAAGCGAACGGCGACGAGCTCGAGGCAACGGGCGTCGAGGGCATCTACTCAATCCAGCTGAACAAGAGCTTCACGAACATCTCGCTGCTCGTGAATCAATCGCTCGGAACTCCGACAGGGCTCTTCGCATCGCGAAAGAAGATCTGGGCCGTCGGGTCTCGGAGCGGCGAGATCTACTCGCTCGGTATCAACGGAAAGCTCGAGGATCCCGAGAAGCTCCCCGTGACCGGCATCGAGGGGCTCGTCGGCACGGGTGAAGACCTTCTCTTCGCGAGCCGAACGGCGAGCGCGATCTTCCGTGGAAGGCCGAAGGGCAAGTGGTGGATCGTCATCGGTGACGTGAAGTCGCCTGGGGACATCGGCTTCGACGAGAAGCGAAAGCGCGTGCTCGTGCCTCTGCCCACCGAGGACGAGGTCCGTATCTACAATCTGAACTGACGCTCCACGCGGCTGCGGATCGGTGGTCCAGGGAGGGCCATGACGGCGGCCTGCGCTAGTCCAATTACGCAGCCCTCCGTTTCGTCGGGGAGCGGCGCGCTCGAGCTTCGTCGATCCGAAACGACGCGCGCGGAGACATCATCTATAAGGGCCTGGCCGCGCTCGCGCTCCGACGCAGCCGCGCTCCGTCGATGACAGCAGCTACTCCGCTTCGGCCTTTCGATGCCCTGCGACTGCCGGGTTTCCGTGCCTTCGTCGTGACCTTCATGCTCACGATGATGGCCGACAACATCGAGCACGTGATGAGCTACTGGGTTGCGTTCCAGAAGTTTCATTCGTCGTCGCTCGGCGGCTTCGCCGTCATCTCGCACTGGGTCCCGTACCTCGTCTTCTCGGTTCCGGTCGGAGCGCTGAACGACCGCTTCGACTCGCGCCGCCTGATCCAGGCAGGCATCGCGCTCTTCATGTTCGTGTCGCTCGCGTGGGGATACTTCTTCGCGACGGACACGCTCCAGATGTGGCACGCGATGGTGCTCCTCGTCCTCCACGGATGTGCGGGGGTGCTCTGGATCACGTCGAGCCAGATGCTCCTCTACGACATCGTCGGTCCGAGCATGATCGCGAGCGCGGTTCGCGTGAACGCGACGGCGCGCTACCTCGGGATGCTCGCCGGGCCTGGCGTCGGCAGCTTGCTCATGCGCGTGGTCGGTCCGACGTATGGGATCTTCATCAACGTCGCCATCTATCTTCCCGCGATGATCTGGCTCGCGACGGCTCCTTTTGGACGGAGCTTCCGCGCGGACGCGCCGCCTCCGCGTGCCGTGCGCGGCCTCTCCGACATCATCGGTACGTTCCACGCCGTCCGAAAGATCCCGATCCTCTTCGGCATGATCGTCCTCGCGGGCGCAGCGTCGTTCTTCGTCGGTAACAGCTACCAGGCGCAGATGCCGGCGTTCGCGACCGACCTCGGGCATGGCGATCCCGGCGCGGCGTACAGCATGCTCCTCGGAGCCGATGCTGCCGGTGCGTTGCTCGGCGGGGTGCTTCTCGAGACGCATCGCGGGATCTTCCCGACCCGGTCGAGGACGGCGCTCAAGCTCGCGATGCTCTGGGCGGTCTCGCTCGCGGCCTTCGCGGTGACGCGCGTCTATCCGCTCGCGATCGTGTTCTTGTTCCTCGCCGGGTTCTTCGAGCTCTCGTTCAGCACGATGACGCAGGCGATCGTCCAGCTGAACGCGCCTTCGGACATTCGCGGACGCGTCCTCGGACTGTTCGGCATGTCGTCGTCCGGGCTTCGAGCCTTCAGCGGGGTGACGGTGGGCATCCTCGGCAGCTTCGCGACGGTGCACGCCTCTCTCGCGATCGCCGCGGCAGCATTCACGATGGTCGCGCTCGGCCTGTTCATCCGCCAGCCAGCCTGACGCGCCGCCGACGGCGTCACGAGTGATCGTTCACTAAACTCAGCTTTCTACGCGCTGACGCTTCAAGCTCATCGACCGCCACTCCCGCTCCGCTCCGTGACGGCGATCGGTGAGTGCCTAGATTGCGGGCAATGGGCGAAGGCGCGGCGCGCACGTCGGGCGGCAATCACGAGCGAGAGGCGTCGTCGTCGGCGGCCTCTGCGGACCCGGACCGACGAGGCTCGACCGCGTCCGCTTCATCGAGCCGGCTGACCCTGGCGGCGCTCGGGATTGTGTTCGGCGACATCGGCACGAGCCCGCTCTACGCGCTCCGCGAGTGCATCAATGGCGAGCACGGCGTCGGCGCGACGCCGAACGACGTTCTCGGCGTGCTCTCGCTCATCGTGTGGAGTCTCACGCTCGTCGTCACCGTCAAGTACCTCATGTTCGTGATGCGCGCCGACAACCGCGGGGAGGGCGGCATCCTCGCGTTGCTCGCGCTCGTGCCGGAGAAGCTCCGCGCCGACAGCACGCGCATGAGCTGGATTGCCATCCTGGTCGTCGTCGGAGCCGCGTTGCTGTTCGGTGACGGCATGATCACGCCTGCGATCAGCGTCCTGAGCGCGGTCGAGGGGCTCGAGACCGAAGCGCATGCGCTCGACCCGTACGTCGTCACGATCACATGCGCGATCCTCGTCGGGCTGTTCGCGATCCAGGGGCGAGGGACCCAGCGCGTCGGCCAGTTCTTCGGACCGGTGATGTTCGTATGGTTCGCGACGATCGGCTTGCTCGGGCTCTGGCATCTGCTCGAGAACCCGGGCGTGCTTGCTGCCGCCGATCCACGACACGCGGTTCGCTTCTTTGCTCACCACAAGCTTCACGGAATCAAGGTGCTCGGCGCCGTCGTGCTCGCCGTGACGGGCGGCGAAGCGCTCTACGCAGACATGGGGCACTTCGGCCGGGGGCCAATCCGCCTCGCCTGGCTCGGGCTCGTGTTCCCGAGCCTACTGCTCGCTTACTTCGGGATGGGCGCGCTCGTCTTGAGCGATCCCGATGCGGGTAGGGCGCCGTTCTTCTCGATGGTCCCTCGCGGCCCGGGCATGTATGCGCTCGTCGGGCTCGCGACCGCCGCGACGGTGATCGCATCGCAGGCGCTGATCAGCGGTTCGTACTCGCTCACGAATCAAGCCGTGCAGCTCGGCTTCTTTCCTCGCGTGTTCATCAAGCACACGTCGAAGACGAAGATCGGACAGATCTACGTGCCGTTCATGAACTGGGTCGTCGGCACAATCTGCATCGTCCTCGTCCTTTCGTTCCGTCATTCGTCACGCCTCGCGGCCGCGTACGGGGTCGCGGTGACCGGGACGATGACGATCACGTCGATCGTGTTCTTCGTCGTCGCGCACGAGACCTGGCGCTGGCCGCTCCTCAAGTCCGTCCCGCTGCTCCTTTTCTTCCTCTCGTTCGATCTGGCGTTCCTCGGCGCGAATGCGCTGAAGCTCGTCGAGGGCGGCTGGGTGCCGATCCTCGTCGGAGCGTGCTTCTTCGGAACGATGATCGTCTGGTGGCGTGGGCGTCGGAGCTTGGCGGAGCTCTATGCGCATCAATCGTTCGATCTCGACGACCTGTTCGCCGCGCTCTCGGGTAAGGGCGGTGGTCGTGGAAAGGAGCGCTTCGTGATCGAGGCACGAACGAGCGGTACGGGCGTCTTCATGACGTCTTGCCCGAAAGGCGTTCCGCCCATCCTCTCGCACCACATCCAGCGCGTTCGCGTGCTGGAGAAGCACGTCGTTCTCCTCACGCTCGTCACCGCGGATGTGCCTTACGTGGAGGAGCGCAGGCGGGTGGATGTACAGCCGCTCCAGTATGGGGTCTTCCGCGTCATCGGCCACTATGGGTTCATGGAGAGCCCGGACGTTCCGAAGCTGCTCGGCCAAGCCACGACGCAGGGCCTCCCCATCGACCTCCGCGACGTGACCTACTTCCTCGGTCGCGAGACGATTCTCGGCTTGCCGGGCGGCCGGATGGATCGGCTCGAGGAGCGCTACTTCGGATTCCTCGAGCGTAACGCGCGCGACCGCGGCCGATTCTTCAAGCTGCCGCCCCAGCAGGTCGTCGAGCTCGGTGTCCAGGTCGATCTGTAGCGTGGCCGAGCACGGGCTCAGTTCGGCAGGGAGTTATGGACGATCTCCCAGGCGCGGGCGAGCGTAATGCCGGTGCGCTGATCGACGGCGAGTAGGTGCTCCGTCGGCTCGAGCTCGATGGCGGGCCGCTCCTTCACGCCGGAGAAGCAGACGCGCGCCTTGAGGAGGAACGTGCTCTCCCGGTAGTGCGGGATGCGATTGGCGAGCCACCCGAACGTCGGCTCCATCGTCTCTCTTCTCGTGTAGCGCTCGAAGTTCGCGCGCGACTGCGAGACCCAGACTCCGATGCCGAACTGATCGCTCTCGCCGATGATCGGGATGTAGAGGACGCCGCGAACGAAATAATGCACGCCGTCCTCGTAGCGGACCGTGCACCGGTCGGGCGTGAACAGCGTTCGGTCGGCCCGCTCGCTCTCGGGTACCTCGAGGTACGGGTCGGGCGCGTGCATCGCGATGTCGGGTAGACCCTCGTGTTCCTCGCGGCAGAGAGTGCAGCGGAGCCCCATGGAAGAGCGCATACAACGCCCTTCTTCGGATGTACACGCGCACGGGGCGGTCCGGCGGGGTGGGAAAGGGAAGGTATCTGGGCGACCCGAGCTCAACCGTCGATCCAAGGCCCTAGCCGAGCCGCGTCGCGCTTTTGGTGATCACTTTCGTGCCGGCGCGGGATCAGGCGGTTGGCGTCAGTCTCGACCTCGGTCACCGAGGACGTGGACGGGGCCGGACCCGACCGTGTAGCCAGTACGAACGGCGGCTGCCCCAACTCTCGACCCCATTTTGTTTCAGCGACAGGAGCGTTGATTGTTCCTCCGGACGTTGCGGGCGCTTTCGATTCCATTGCTCATCGTCTGGGCCTCGACCTGGGGATGCGCCCAGCGAAACGTGCGCCTCGGGGACGCCGTCGAGGACGGGGGCACCATCCAGAGCTTCACGCCGGTCGACACCGACGGCGGTCTCGACGCGAGCACGCCTCCGGAGAGCAGGCTCATGTGCGTCGCCACCGAGTGTCCGGCGCCGTTCGCGACGTGCCCGTCCGGGGACGTGGACTACAAGTGCAGCGTCGATCTCTCGCGTGACCCGGACAACTGCGGGGCGTGCGGTAACAAGTGCCTCTATTACAAGTCGCTGCACTTGAACTCGCGCTGCGTGGCCGGGGAGTGCGAGGTCGAGTGCTACAACGACGTGAACGACCACGAGCGCGCCGACTATCGCAACTGCAACGGCCAGGTCGACGACGGCTGTGAGGTCGACGTCCAATGGGATCCGAACAACTGCGGCGCATGCGGGAAGGTATGCCCGCAGGGAAAGTCGTGCATCGCCGGCAAGTGCGGCTGCGCTCCTGGGCTCCGTGAGTGTCCGGGGCCGGGCGGCAAGCCGATGTGCGTGGACCTCGACTTCGACGACTTCAACTGTGGCGCGTGCGGGAAGATCTGCTTGGAGGATGATCCTCCCCCCCCTGGCGCGTGCAAGCCGATGCCGCCCGGCACCTACTACGGCTGCGGAGGCGGAAAGTGCGAGAAGCTGAAGTGCGGCGGCCGCTCGGCGGACTGTGACCAGGACCTCGGCACGCTCGGCTGCCAGTCCAACGGCTGCGAGGTCGAGGACATCGTGACGGACCGCGACAACTGCGGCGGCTGCGGGATCAAGTGCGCGCCGGACGAGCAGTGCGTCGACGAGGGGAACGGCTACCAGTGCACGGTGCCGTGCAAGCAGGCCGGAAAAACGAAGTGCCGGTTCGGGTGCTCCGACCTCCTGAACGATCCGAACAACTGCGGCGGCTGCGATGACCGCTGTCCGAACGCGGGCCCGAACCAGCTGCGCCTGTGCAAGAAGGGGCTCTGCGCGTTCGAGTGCGCGTCCGGCTTCGCGGACTGCAACGGTGACCCGAGCGATGGCTGCGAGGTGGACCTGAAGAAACACCCCGAGCACTGCGGCGCGTGCGGCAACAGTTGTGACATCGCCGCTGGGCAGCCTTGCGTCTCGGGAAAGTGCCTCATGGTCGAGTGTGACGGAGGGCTCCCTCCCCAATGAATCGCCAGAAGATTGCCCTGGGCGCTTCGGCGCTCCTCCTCGCTGCGATGGCTCCCACGTACGCGAGCTGCGCGGACACGGAAGAGAGCGCGGGACCGTCCAACGACGCATCGACGACGCTCGGCGAGACCAGCACGGACGCCGGTGTCGACGCCGACGCGAAGATCGAGGTCGACAGTGGATGTGATCCTTCCGACCCGAACTGCGTCACGCACGTCCTGTCGTGTGACGAGACGGCATGGTGTCCCGTCCCCACGACGGTGAGCACGCTCTACGCGCTCACGGCGGTGTGGGGAAGCAGCAAGGACGACGTCTGGGCCGTCGGATCGGGAGGGACGATCATCCACTACGACGGGACTGCGTGGAAGCGCACGCCCATCGACGACACGACGATGAACACGCTCCGCGGCGTGTGGGGCTCGGGGCCGAACGACGTGTGGGCCGTCAGCAGGACGGACGCGATTTTCCACAGCACAGGCTACGTGAACGGCACGGCGACATGGACGCTCGAGCCCGGTCCAGGCAAGGCGTTGACCGGTGGTCAGCAGACCGCCAGCGCCGTGTGGGGGAGCGGCCCGGACGACGTCCGGATCGCGTTCCGCTCGCGGTACCTCCAGACCCCGGAGTATGCAAGCTACAATCAGTGGGCGAAGACGACGGACGGCGGGACCGCCACGTGGAGCTTCGTGAAGGGGAAGGGATACATCTTCAACTTCTGGGGAACCGCGGACGACCTTTGGTACGTCGCCGACAACAGCGAGAACGACCTCGGGCAGCGTGCGATGACCATCCACGGCACACGAGGGGCGGATGGCGGGATCGAGTGGACCCCCGTCGAGAACCAGTCGGTGTCCACTCTGGAAGGGATCTGGGGTAGCGGTCCGAACGACGTCTGGGCGGTCGGCGTCAACGGCACGATTCGGCACCTGACGGACAGCGCATCGCGGTTCGCGGTCGTCGCGTCGCCGACCACGGACGCGCTGCACGGGATCTGGGGTAGCGGTCCGAACGACGTCTGGGCGGTCGGCGACAATGGCACGATCCTCCACTACGACGGCACCAAGTGGCGGAAGTCGAGCGCTGCGTTCGGCATCGGGAAGAAGCCGCGGCTCGCGGGCATCTGGGGCAGCAGCGCGAACGACGTCTGGATCGTCGGCGATGCCGTCGCCCTGCATTACACCGGGCCGAAGCCCGGCGTGGAGGAGACGGAGTGATGCGCTCGATGACGTCGTACCGGACGAGGCCCGCGCTGCGGATGACGGCGCTCGCGACGCTGCTCGGTGGCGTTGCGGCCGTCGTCGCCTGCTCCGAGTCTCCGGAGGCGACCTTCGTTCCGACGACGAACGACGATGACGTGAAGCTCCCTTCGACCGACGGCGAGGCTCCGGACGGCACGGAGGACGACGCGGGCGCCGAAGCCGAGGCTGGCCCGCCGCGCGTCTGCTCGGTCGAAGGCTTCTGTCATACGTCCGTGCCTGACGGACAGACGCTCGCCGCAGGTTGGTCGGACGCCGCGGGGATCGCCTGGGCGGTCAGCAAGGAAGGCGCGATCCTTCGCTGGGACGGATCCGCGTGGTCGGTGCATACGAGCGGCCTGGGCGAGCTCGTCTCGATCTGGGGCAGCGGCCCGACGGACATCTGGGTCGGCTCGAAGACCGGGCTCTATCACGGTGAAGGCGCGACCTCCGCGGCGGTCACGTTCAGTGCGGTCGCGACGCTGCCAGGTGAGGCGACTCCGATCCCGAGCATCTGGGGTACGGGACCCGATGACGTCTGGGCGACGGGCCCCGGCGCGGCCCCGGGCTTCCATGGTCGCGTCCTCCACTACACGGGCGCGGCCGCGGGATGGTCTCTCGACGACGCGAGCGCGGACCCGATCCAGTACGCGCGCGTCTGGGGATCCGCGACGAGCGGCGTGTGGCTCGCCGGCGTTCGCCCGGACCCGAAGAACATCCCCCAGCTCGTCATCCGTCGTCGGGCGGCAGGCGCCTCCGACTTCGTGGATGTCGCCATCCCGGGAGATCCCGCCTACGAGGCCGTCAACCCGTACGCGAAGCTCAACAAGGTCTGGAGCGTGTCCAGCAGCTCGGACGACACGATGTGGATCGTCGGCGAGCAAGCGTTCAGCCGGCCCGGATACGTTCGCGGCGCCACCTCTGACGGCGGAAAGACGTACTCGTGGACGTACACGGCTCTGCCCGACAGGGCCGTGCTCCTTCCGAATGCCGTCTGGGGGATCTCCGCGAACGACGCCTGGATCGGTGGCAACTTCGGTCGACTGCGCCACTGGGACGGCACCGCGTGGAAGCAGGCGTTCATCACGATCACGAAGTTCCCCGTCGTCGATCCCTTCTACGCCATCTGGGGCCGCGGGACCGATGAGCTCTGGGTCGTCGGTGCCGGCATCGCCCTGCACAAGGACCTGAAGAAGTAGTCGTGGAGACGTCGATGAAAGCTCGGCTACCCATCACGCTCGCCGTCAGCCTGGCGACGCTCTTCTCGAGCGCCGCGCTCGTCGTCGCGTGCACGGAAGAGGACGGCGCCACGCGCGAGCCGGAAGGCGCGCCCGATGCAGGCCCCGACGTCGTCGCGAACTTGCCGGAGGCGAGTCCGCCGCCCGAAGCGGGCCCCGATGCGCGGCCGGATCCGAGGCCGCCGTTCGATCCCGCCGACGAAGAGGTCGTGTGCGCCGGACACGCGGGGGCGTGCGCCGTGGAGCTCGTCGCCGGGCGCAACCACTTCTGCGCGCGCATGAGCGACGGCACCGTTCGGTGCTGGGGCGAGGACAAGGCCGGCGCGATCGGCGCTCCACCGGACGGCGGCGTGCCGCCGGCGGTCCGCACGATCGACGGCCTCTCCGGGGTGACGCAGATCAGCGCCGCCGGCCGGACGACGTGCGCGCGCCTCGACGACGGCACGGCGAAGTGCTGGGGCGACAATGGCTCCGCCCAGCTCGGCGCGCTGGAAGACGGGGGCGCGTCGGCGGACGCGCTCCCTCATCCGATCCCGTCTCCGGTCGCCATCGACGATCCTATCGCTCGCATCGACGTCGGACAGCGCGCCGCCTGCGCGGTCCTCGCATCGGGCAAGGTGTACTGCTGGGGCGACAACCTCCAGCAGCAGATCGCTCGTCCGAGCTCGGGGCTGCGAGGACCAGTGGAAATCGATCAGGGCGGCCTCGCGCTCACGAAGCTGAGCCTCGGAGCGCAGACGTCGTTCGGGCTCACGGCCGACGGCAAAGTCGCGAGCTGGGGCGCGGTCAGCGGCGGCTGGGTCACGCCCTCCGGCAGCCAAGGCCTCCTCGCAGGACGTCCCGCGTCCATCAGTCCCGATGCGACGCCGGTCGCGATCGACCCGCTCCACGACGTGACGAGCTTTGCCGTGTCAGACACGCTCGAGCTCGACGAAGAAGGACGCCTCGGGGCGCAGCTCCCGCCGCCGCCGCCGGCCGGCGGAGTGCGCCATGCGCACGCATGCGCGATCGCTGCCGGCGAGGTCTACTGCTGGGGCAGGAGCGACTACGGTGCACTCTGTACGGGTCTCCTCGACGCCGAGCGCTTCCCGGCGCACGCTCCCATCCGCAGCAGCAAGGCGTGGCCCCAACGCATCGCCGTCGGCGATGAATTCACCTGCGTCAGGATGACGGACGGCGGCATCCAGTGCTGCGGGGCCGATCATCGCGGACGGCTCGGTTCGGGATTCTCGCCGCTCTTCGTTCCTGTTGAGGCCTTCAAGGGCCATGCGGTCCAGGTCGCGACGAGCCACCGCGCCGTGTGCGCGCTCGTCCAGGGTGGCAGCGTCGAGTGCTGGGGCAGCAACCAGTACGGCGAGCTCGGTCAGGGCTCCCTGGACCAGGACGCGCACCCGACGCCCGCGAAGGTCGCTTTCTAGTAGCGTGATGAAAGGTCGATGACGATGTCGTCCGATGGTCGTGTGAATCGCCTCGCTTCCGTTCTCGCGTGCGCGTCGATCCCGGCGCTCGTCTTCCTCGCGTGCTCGAGCGATCGACCTACGTTCCATCAACCTATCGATGTCTTCGAGCCGCCGGACGCGGCCACGCCCGAGGCTCCGGTCTGCGGATTCCGCTGCTCGCCCGACCTGAAGAAGGTCATCGACGTCTGCAACGGAGAGGAGAAGGTCGTGGCGACGTGCGGGCCCGACCAGGGCTGCGGCGTCGACAAGTGCATCGATGCTTGTGCGAGCGCGGTGCTCTCGAAGGGATCGATCGGATGCTCGTTCTGGACGCTGCCGCCGGATGACACCGCATACAACAAGGGCTCGTGTTTCGCCGCGATGATCACGAACACGTGGGATCGCGCGGTGAAGCTGAACGCCGCATACGGCGGCGACCCGCTCGACATCTCGCAGTCGGTGTACACGGCCACGCTGTCCGGCGATTCGCCGGTCTACACCAAGCTCGAGGGACCGCTTCCTCCAGGCGAGGTGGCGATCGTGTTCCTCGCGCAGGCGGACGCGCTGGTCAGTGGTAACGACATCGCTTGCCCGCGCGACGTGGTGCCGGCGCTGCGTGCAGACCCGCTTCGCCACGGAACGGCGCTGAACAAGGCGTTCAACATCACGGCGGACGCCCCGGTGTCGGCGTATTCGATCTTCCCGTACGGCGGAGCCGAAAGCTACGTCCCAGCGGCGACGCTCCTCTTGCCGGTGTCGTCCTGGGACACGAGCTACATCGCGATCTCGGCCGGCCGGTACGGAGACGACAACCGCGATATTCGACGCACGCTCCAAATCGTCGCCGCCGAGGACGACACGAAGATCTCGATGCGCCCCAACAGGGCGATCTCCGGCGGAAATGGTGTCGATGCGGCCGGCGAGGGCGAGGTGCACACGTGGACTTTGTCGCGCGGACAGGTCCTCCAGATCAACCAGCGGTTCGAGCTGACGGGCAGCCCGATCTCGGCGAACAAGCCGTTTGCGGTCTTCGGCGGAGCGGAGTGCTCGAAGATCCCGCAGTCGTTCATGGCTTGTGACCTGATGCACCAGCAGATTCCGGCGTTCGCGCAATGGGGGACCGAATACGCGCTCGTGCCGTATCGCCCGCGCATCGAGGACGGGACGGGCAAGGCCCGCGAGAACGTTCCCTGGATGTTCGTCGGCGCGGCAGACGGTACGGTGCTCACGTACGAGCCCCAGAGGCCGCCGGGCGCGCCCGATGCGCTCGCCGCAGGACAGGTCGTCTACTTCATGACGGACGAGATCACGGTCGTGAAGAGCCAGGACTCGAAGCACCCGTTCTATGCGGCCGTGCACATGTCGAGCTCGAGCTACAGCGGCGACATCCACGGCGGAGGCATCCCTGGCGGGCCGACCGGCGGATGGAAGTCGGGTGACCCGGACTTCGTCAACGTGGTGCCGTCGGACCAGTTCCTGGATCGTTACGTCTTCTTTGCAGACTACACGTTCGCGGACACGTCGCTCACAGTCGTGCGCCGAAAGACGGACAACGGCTACTCCCCCGTGGAGCTCGACTGCGCCGGAGAGATCACGGGCTTCCAGCCGCTCGGAGGGAAGGGCGAATACGAATTCACCTGGGTCGTGCTGACGAAGGGCTTCGGCCGGCAGAAGTTCCCGAAGGGCGAGTGTGGTACGGGCCGCCACGAGATCCGGAGCGCCGGCCCGTTCTCCGTCACCGTCTGGGGCACCGACCTCGCCACGAGCTATGGTTACGCAGGCGGGATGGGGAGTCGGCCGATCAACGACGCGCCTCTGCCAATCGTACAGTGACGCCCTCCTCGGGCGCGCGCGCCCTACGTGAGCGACGATGGCGTGACGATTTTGTCAGAAAAAGTGACGGCCGAACCGATCACTCTGCCGGGCTGCCGAGATCAGTCTCTGTGCTCGCGGGTTTCGACGCATCGATGATGATGTGGACCCCGAGCCCGGACAAGTTCGCAGAGAGCCCTGGCGAGCGGCCCGACGTGTTGCTTCCTCCTCGTGAGCCTCGAGCTCCGTTGCCTATGTGAGGTCTTCGTGAAGCGTGCCTCGAGAACCCTGGTTACCGGCGTTGCCCCGCTCCTCCTTTTCGGAATCATCGCAGCATGTTCCTCGGCGGATGACGTCAACGTCACCGACGTGCCCGAGACGGGCACGGACGGCCGTGCAGACGCCAAGCCCTCACAGGACGGCTCGGACGACGGCGATGCTGGCACCGATGCGAAAGACGCCAAGAGCGACGACGCCGATGCGAGTGATGGCGGCGACGATTCCGACGGCGAAGCCGGTGCGGTGTGCCCGGGCATCGGCGAGACGTGCAACAAGGTGACGCCTTGCTGCGACGGCCTCGAGTGCAGCACCAGCGGCGAGTGCCAGGAGCCGTCCACGTGCTCGAAGCTGGGCGCGGTCTGCGATGCCCAGCACACCTGCTGCGACGGCTTCGAATGCAACAAGGCCGGGGAGTGCATCGAGGCGGCGCCTGCGTGCATGAACGACGGCGAAGCTTGTGATGCCCAGCACACCTGCTGCGACGGCCTCGATTGCGGGGCGAACGGCATGTGCGCGCCGCCCGCGCAAGCGTGCAGGGCAGAGGGCGCGACCTGCGACGCGCAGAACACGTGCTGCGACGGCCTCGAGTGCGGGGTGAACGGCACGTGCGAGCAACCCGCGCCAGCGTGCGTGGCGCAGGGCGGGGCCTGCAACGCGCAGACCACGTGCTGCGGTGATCTCACGTGCGGCGCCTTCGGGACGTGCCAGCCGCCCTTGGGCGGGGGGTGCAAGTTGCAGGGCAGTACCTGCGACGCGCTGAACACGTGCTGCAACGGTCTCACGTGCGGCGCGACCGGGAAGTGCGAAGCGGGCAATGCGTGCAGGGCTCAGGGCGCGAGCTGCGACGCGCAGAACACGTGCTGCGTCGGTCTCATGTGCGGGGCCAGCGGGAAGTGCGACCCGCTCGTTTTGTGCAGGGCTCAGGGCGCGAGCTGTGACGCGCTGAACACCTGCTGCTTCGGTCTCTCGTGCGGCGCCAGCGGGAAGTGCGAGATTCAGTGCAAGGCGGAGGGCGCGAGCTGTGACGCGCTCAACACGTGCTGCGACGGTCTCTCGTGCGGGGCCAGCGGAAAGTGTGAGCCGCCCGTGCAAGCGTGCGTGGCGGAGCTCGGAAACTGCGACGCGCAGAACCATTGCTGCGAAGGGCTCACGTGCAAAGGGAACGGGGTTTGCAGCCCGCCGTGCGCGGGCGAGGGCGAGACCTGCAATGCGCTGACGCCGTGCTGTGACGCCCTCGCGTGCGGGGCGAACGGAAAGTGCGAAGTCCCTGCAGCGTGCAAGCCGGAGGCGAGCTCGTGCACGACGAACGATCAGTGCTGCGATGGTCTCGTGTGCAGGACGAATGGCCCGTTCCCGGTCAAGGAATGCCGTCCGCCGTTGAAGTAGCCGCGCGCATGGCGTGATCATCGGCTTCGCCGGCGACGCGATCTGTGTCGCCGGCGGAGCCGGAGTCGTTCAGGGCTTCGTTGATCCGCGTCGACGCTGAAGCCCATCCACAGTCCGACGTCATCCCGATGGATGACGCCTTTGCCCGCGAACGACGGAGCACGACGCATCCGCGTGCGCTAAGACATCCGCGTGTACGGTCACGGCTATCCTTACGCTCCGCCTCCGCCTCCGCCTCCGCCTCCGCCTCCGCGCCCCCCGGGGCTCTCGCCGCTCGCCATCGCGCTCATCGCGATCGGAGGTGTCGCCGTCCTCGGCGGCGGTGCGTGCGTCGTCGTCGGAGGGCTCCTCTGGTTCGGTGGGCAGAGCGCCGGCTCGATCGGTCCGTCCGACGACCGGCCCGTCGCGTCGGCCCAGAGCAGCCCTGCCGGCACGGGGACGGGCGCGAGCACGAGCGCGGGGGCGGGCGCGCAGCCTCCGTCGCTGGCGCCGCTGCAGGAGAGCGATGACCAGGGCAGCGCGCTTGCGAGCGCGGACGATGACGACGATCACGGCGGACACGACAATGCGCGCGTGGCCGCGACCTCGACGACCTCATCGTCCGGCAGTGCGCCTCCGTCGACCGCGAAGACCACCGGCGGAACGAAGTGGTTCTGCAACGCGACGGGCTTGGTGCGCGTCTGCGGGTTCGCGAACGTCTGCAACAACCAGATGGTCTCCGGGATCGGCAGCGGCTCGGACCGCTTCATCGCGTCGACCATGGCGAAGAACGCGTGCGAGAACATGGCGCGCGCGAAGGGCGGCTCGACGGTGTGCTCCGTGTCCTGCTCGCTCCGCTGACGGCTGGCGGAGCTCGCCCCTGAAGCCGGAGTCGCGATTCACGCGTCCCTTCCACCGGGCGCGCCGCGCATCTAGTCTCGCCGTGAGGCGACGACGCGATGACGGCTTCACCGAACCCGTACGAAGCTCCGCGCGCGGCAGCCGAACAACACGTGCCGGCAGCGATCGATGTTCCCCTTGGCTCACGCGCCGACGTCAGGCGCGGAGCCACGCTCGTCGTCGCGTTCGACGCTGGGCGGGCGATCGTCTGGAGGACGGTGATGGGAGCCTCGATGGCGTATCCCTCGGAGAGCCCCGCGCTGTTCGGTTCGCGCGGCTTCAGTATCGGGATCAAGCTCCTCGGCGCTGCGGGCGTCCTCGCGGGGACGCTCCTCCTCACGCGACCGTCGCGCAGCGGACTTCTCATGCGTGCCGCTCGCTGGGCTCGCGTTTCGGCGGGGCTTGCCGTGGTCGGCCACGGTGTGCGCCTGGCGCTTCAATCCTTCGGAGCGGACGTTGCGGTGGCTCTTCTCGAGCCCGCGACGACGATGATCGATGCTGCTGCGATCGCCGGCTGTGCGTGGTGTGTGGGATCGTTCTTCAGCGCCGCTCGTCTCGAAGAGCCCGCTTCACGCGCGCGCCTGCTCGGTGGCGTTTACGTCGCGGCCGCCGCCGCGGGCGCCTGGGTGTCCGCCGTGGCGATTCCCGGGTTCCCCAGGGACCTCCTCGCCCCGTCTGCCGTTCGCCCCATCCTGTCGATCCTCTTCGTCGTCCTCGCGCTGTTGGCCATGTCCGTGATCCGACGCCTGGGAGACGTCGGAAACGCGCGCTGAAGCCCATCCACACGCGATGACGTCGGTCCATCCGACGAGCGTCCTGTTGCGCCCGGCCAGAGCAGCGCGGTTCGATAGTCAGACACGCACTGTGCAGCGACGGCGGGAGGGCGTTCGACCGAATATGATTTTCTCGGGTTCTACTGGTCGATCAACACGGCTCCCGAATTCGAGCGGACAACCCTGAGCGAATTCCAAGCGATCATGAACGTGTTGAAAGACAGCCCCTTGGATCCGGCTCACGAAGGGTCGTGGCTGGCGTATCACTCCGCTGCTTCGGACGTCCTTGGGGGCAGCAGTGAGAAGTTTCGTAGGTTCTTCGATGACGGTCTGGCGTTCGGCGTCAACCATTGATGCGGTGGGAACGGTAGTAGGGTTTTCGGTGGCCATCCTCGTTGCAGTCTGCTGCAGCGCCGGATGCGCCACCGACTCGGGGGTCCGCGTCGACGCAGCCGTCTGCAAAGACGGGTGGTGCCGAATCCGAGCGGGTAGCTTCACGATGGGGGCACCACCCACGCAGATCGGGCGCGCGCGCTTCTCTGAGAACGAAGTGCACGTCACGCTGACGCATGCCTTCTTGATGCAGCAGCACGAGACGACGCAGGGTGAATGGGTCGCCGCCGGATTTCCAAACCCGAGCAAGAAGAACGAGATCGGCGAGTCAGTCACGAGTGACTGCATCGACGAGCGCTGCCCAGTCGGGAACGTGGACTTCTATGAAGCGGCCGCCTATGCGAATGCGCGCTCGCGCTCGGAGGGGCGCGAGGAGTGTTATGTGCTGGCGGACTGCGCGGGCACTCCTGGCGGAGGCCATGACCGCAGCTACACCGATCGTGACTTCCGCTGCAATGACGTCAGGAGCAGCGCTGCGTCGATCTACGACTGTGAGGGCTATCGACTTCCGACCGAGAGCGAGTGGGAATACGCGGCTCGCGCCGGTACGACGACGGCGACATACGCCGGTGCGATTCGCGAGCCTCCTTCCGGCGACGAGCGTAGTTGCTACAGGGATCCAGGCCTGGACCGGATTGCCTGGTACTGCTTCAACTCGGGCGAGCCAGAGCACCATCAGAGCCTCATCCGCCCGGTGGGTCTCAAAGAGCCGAACGCGTGGGGCCTCCACGACATGCTCGGAAATGCTGCGGAGTGGGTCAACGATGCGTTCAACGGGCTCGGTTACGGGAGTGAGGCGCTCGTCGATCCCGAGCCGGATTTCTCGACGGAGCTCGGCGCTCTCCGTGGTGGTGGCGGCGCATGCACTGGGTACACGACTTCGACGACTGCGTCGCACCGTTGCGAACGACTACGGCGGCACGGAATTTCCGGAACGGGTTTCCGCCTCGTCCGCACGCTGAAATGAGCCTTGTGCACCCGCGCTTCACGCGCGGCCCGACGCGGCGCCCATGGATGTCTCCATCGCGCAAGCAGGCGGGACGGAATACGGTCGTGGGGCGGAGCGCGTAGTCGCCTCCAGCGGCACCGGTCACGGGGCGCTCGTCAGCGAGAACGACCACAGAGGCTGGTTCTTCTTCTCCGACAGCGTGAAATAGGCGCTGCCGTCGAGCGCGAACGCGATGGCCTCGCCTTGCGGCTCCGCCTCGAGCGTCAGCGGGCATCGTGTTCCGTGGACGAACGCGTCGACGAGCGATTGTCCGGGCGCACGCGGCCAGACGAACGCGCTGCCGTACGTGCGCAGAGCGACGAAGCGACCATCCTTCGAGGTCGAGCCGTCGGTCACGAGCGGTAGCCCGTCGAGCGTCGTCGCGAGCGCGAGGACGGAGCGTGCCGGATCGGCGACGTAGATCCCGCTCTTGCCATCGAAGTTCTTCGTGGCGACGACGATGGTCCCGTCGTTCGGATCGACGAGCAGCGCTTCGGCGTCGTGAGGGCCGTCTTCGTAGGTGAGATCGAGCCGCTTCGCGACGCTCACGCTCGACGGTGGCGGGGACAATGAAGGCTCGCGAACGATGTACACGGTGACGTTGGCGCGCGCCTTCATGTTGTCGCCGATGTCTCCGATGTACAGCGCGGGCGCGCCCTCGAACGGGCCGGATGCGATCGCCTCCCAGTCCTTCGCGATCGCATCTGCTACGGCGATCTCCGCAGCGAGCGTCGCATCGGGACGGAGCGCGAAGATCCGCGCCGTGTCACCCGAGTCGTTGTGCGTCCAGAGCACGCCCGGTGTGACGACGCTCGCCGTGAGCCCCGAGGCTTCGAGTAGCGCTGGATGGGTGACCTTGCCCGCCTTGACGCCCATGCCGGCGACGGGGCAGCCCGGCACCGCGCTCGGATCGGTCGAGCCATCGCGCGCGTCGTCCTGCGAGGATCCTGCAGGCGTCGAGCCCGCGTCGGACCTTGCGGACGACGATGAAGCGCAGGCGCTCGTGGCCACGGCGGCGAGGAGCCCGAGCGAACGCAGGAATCGATGCAGCACGCGCATGACGGGGAAGCGTACGTCAACGCGAGAGCACGAGCTGCATCCACTCGACGCGGCGGCGTAGCTCGTCGGTCGGCTTGGAAGGATCGACGAGGAAGCGTGACAGGCGCTCGCTCGGGCTCTCTTCCGGGACCACGTGAAAGCCCGTCGCCGATTGCGAATGGCATCCGGCGCAGGTCGCCTGGAGGATCGCTTCGTGCCGCGGCACCTCGGCGAGGTAGCTCGGCGTTTCCCTCGTGAGCGACGACGACGACGCCCACCAGGCCTTCGGCATCACTGCCGTCCCGTCGTCGAGCGCGGTCGACTGCGCCTCGGCGAATGCGCGGATCGACGAAGCAGTAACGCGACCCCAATCGGGCGTATTGCGAACGTTCGAGCCGACCAGCTCGCCGCCGACCATGTCGAACTGGTGGAACAGCATCGCTCCGGTCAGCGCATCGGCCGATCGAATCTGCGCGATCGCGCCCGGCGCGACGAACGATTCGGTGAGATCGGCGACGCGAGACGGATGATCGACGTCGGACGTCGCGCCGAGCGCGTGCCATCGCTCCGCCCACGATCGCGCGCTGCCATCCTGGGCATACTCGAAGATCACCGAGAACGGCAGCGTCGTGGACGTCGCATCGTCTGCCGGGCCGTCCGTCAACGCGAAGACGAGCCGGGCTTCGCCGCCATCTGCCGCGCGATCCGGCATCACCGAGAGATCGGTTCGATTCACGATCGCGAGCAGGCGAAACGGCGCCACCGCGAGATCGAGCTCGCGCTCGGCGCATGTCCGACAGGTATCGTCGCAGCGGTTCGCCGCGCGGAGCTCGAGCCAGCGGCATGTCACCTCCTGTTCGAAGGTGCGCGCGCGATCGGCGCCGTCCGGCTCGCTTGCGATGCGCGAAGACCAGCCGTCGAGCCAGCGATCGAGCGCGCCGTCGCGCAGGTGGTGCGAGATGACCGCGTGTCGGAACGAGAACGGGCCCTCGCCTTCGTTCTTAGCCAGTGGCCCGCTAACGACGTCGTCCGAGCTGATCACGAGCTCGCGTGACGGATCGATCGCGATCGCGCGCGCCTCGGCCGGAAGATCGGTCTCCCAGCGGCAGCCGAGAGGTGTCGCCGCGAGGAGGATCGCGACGACGAGCGCGAAGAGCTGGAGTCTCGATGTGCTCATGGAATCGAACCTCAGAACGAATGCTGGACTCCGGCATTCACGACGATGGGCGGTCCGCCCACGTCGCGTGCGAGGGCCACGCCCTCCATGACGAGCGAGCCCTCCGCGAAGAGATGGCTCCGATCGCCGAGCGCGTAGCTGCTCCGCACGGCGACGGTGTTCCAGATCCCGCCTGCGAATCCGCGCCGTGGCTCATTCGTCCCCGTGTACGGCGGCATGGCGAGGTCGCGTCCGGCGACCACCTCGCCGAGCGCTTCGGTCGCGGCAGCGGCGATGAAGCCCATTCCGCCCGCGACGTGCCAGCGATCACCGAGCGCGCCGTCGAAGAAGAGCTCGGTGCGCGTGAGGAGCCACGACGTCGATCCGACGTTGCCCGGGCCGGGCGCGCTCGCCTTCGGGTAGAACAGCATTGGCGAGGTGAGGACGAGCGCCGTTCGTTCGCTCGTCGCGAGGCGGAAGCGCGGACGGATGCCGACGGTCCATACGCTCGGAGTGACACCGCCGACGACGCCGATGGCGATCCCGTTCGTGATCCCGATACCCGCCTCGGCGATGCCGAGGAACGGCAGCCCCGTCGCGGCGGCGACGGTCGGCCGACCTTCGCCGGGGAAGAGATCGCCGCGCGTGCGCGCACTCGACACCGGTGTGTCCTCCGCAGCATGTGCCGTCGACAGGAATGTGAAAGAAGCGAGGGCGATGCCAAGGAGCGTGGCGATCGATCGAGACATGCCGCGCAGCTCAGCAGGACACGTGCCGGTCCTCCGATCGGCGGAAGATCATATGCGTGAGCACGCCGACCCTGTGCAGCTGCTTGCACACGTGCGCGGGGCGTTGCCCAGCGTCGGCGTCAGTCGGCAGGACGTCTTCGCGACGGATGGCGGCTGACGGCGAGCATCCACGCGAGCAGGAGGAGCGCGGCGACGTGCTCGAGCGCCGGGACGGCGATGCGCGGCGGACCACCGGCGACGAGCTCATGGACGTAGATGATGAACGCCGCCAGCGCCGTGGCGAGCGTTCCGAGGCCGAGCATGGCGAGCATGGGCGAGCCTCCGCGCTCGCGGACGAGCCCGCCGACGGCCAACATCGCGGCCGTGAGGCCAGGCACACCTGCGACGACGATCGCGATGCCGTGGAGTGAGCTGAAACGATCCGTCGGGAGAAAGACGACCGCGATCGCGGCCGGCGTGGCGATCGTCCCGAGCGCACGGACGAGCCGACCGAGGCGCATGCACGAAGGAAATCGCTCCGGAAGAGCCCAGAACAGGCCGCAGATGCCGAGCGCCATCGTCGTCATCGCGATCCGCGCGAGCGCAGCGCCGACCGCGTTCGGCGCACCGCCGATGGCCGTCGAGCGCGCGACGTCGCAGAGCGAGTTCCGGAGGAAGTCGTGACCTGCGGCGTGATGATCGAAGTGGCTCCCACCCGGATACGCAGACGCGGCCACGGTGAAGAGGAGCAGCGAGACGAGCGCGCCGAACGCGACGAAGCGGCCGATGTGCCGACCGACGGATCCGTGAAGAGGGGATACACTCATGTGGATCAGACCGCCCGCGCCGCCCGGCGGACAAGCGGGGACCGTGCCAAGAGGACGCACTCTTGGACGTAGCATGTGGGCGCGCTGTCGTAAGGCTGCGCTGTCGTAAGGCTGCGAGACGAGGCGGGGCGAAGAGAGCGAGCGACCGGAAAGCCGAGAGCTGAGCCGGGTGGGCGCATCGCTCGGCGTCTTTCGGACGGAAAGCGCAGCTGGTATGCTGGCGTGTTGGTGGGGGCGCACTCTCGTCGTCGCAGGATGATGGCCGTGGTCGGCGGCTCGGTCGTGTGCAGCGCGTGCACGTTGCTCACACCGCTCGGCGACTATTCCGCCGGCGACGGGCCGGACGTGGCGACGACACCCGAGGACGTGCGCTCCGATTCGCCGGCCGATGTCTCGAGCATCGTCGACAGCGGCAACGACCTTGCCGCGCGCGTGGACGCCGGAGATGCGGAGGGCGGCTGTCCATGCACGTTCTTCGGCCAGGCGTTCTCCGGCAATCCCTCGGATCCCGACAAGGTCGCCGCAGAGGTCGGGATCCGCTTCACGTCCGACATCGATGCGAAGGTCGTGGGCATCCGCTTCTATCGCGGAATCGAGAACATCGGCCCGCATACCGCGAACCTCTGGTCGGCTTCGGGTGAGCGTCTCGCCACTGGACTTTTCACGGACGAGACGGAGAGCGGCTGGCAGACGATGCGGTTTGCGACGCCCGTTCCGATCACCGCGAACACGACGTACGTCGCGTCGTATCGAACGGAGTCGGGACACTACGCATCGACCGGCTCCTTCTTCTTCGTTCCGTTCGACGTGCCTCCGCTCCACGCCGACACGACGAACGGCGTCTTCACGTACGAGGCGGGCGCGATGCCGACGCAGACGTATCAAAACACCAACTACTGGGTCGACGTGATCATCGAGTGAGGCGCTGCGCCGGCGTCCGCTCCTATCGTGAATCCGCATCGAGGAGCTCGGTTCGAGGACGCCGCGCGAGGCCAAGGACCTGTTCTTCGATTCGAAGAAGCGCGAGGAGACGGCGGAGCTGCTCGAGTGCGGAGCCGTGCTCGGTGCGACGCTCGAAAGCCCGTATCAGACGGGAATCGGATTCGAGGACGACAGCGGCAAGAAGCAGAAGATCGGCGTCGCTCGCTTCACGCTGACGGGCGCGCCCAAGGGGCAGGGATTCGTTCCGCAGTCCTATCGAGGGATGTCCGGCTTCTGCCGCACGGGCGAGAAGGAGGCCTACTGCGACGACAAGGACTACGGCGTGTTCGCGAACGACACGAGCTGGTTCTTCGGTACGAAGTCGGCGCTCGAAGCATTCGCGCCGAACGTCCGCAAGCCGAAGGAGAAGCTCGGCTCGCGTGTGGAGGCGATGAAGGAGGCTGCGGGTCAGACAGAGGGGCTGCCCGTCGTTCGCATCCAGGCGAGCCCGAAGTCCGCGGACTTCTTCTCCGCGCCGTGCGTCTACGGTGCGCTCCACACCGCCGCGCCGTTCGGGAAGTTCCTCGAGGGATGTTTCCCGAGCAAGCAGGTCGAGAAGACGCTCCAGGAGGTGGACTCGAAGATCAAAGCCGCCGCCTACGAGATGGATCCCGATCACCAGAAGGCGAAGGTGTTCCGCGGAAGCCTCATCTTCGTGGCGAGGGACGATCGCGGCGCGAAGGACCTCGAGCGCGACATCAAGGATGTCGTCGCCGAATGGCGCGCTCACCTCGAGACGAACGATGCGAAGCTGATCAACGACTCCCGCGAGCTCGCGAAGACGTCTCGGCAGAAGAAGTTCGGCGCCGTGGTGGACGCGTACTTCCGCGCGCTCGAGAAGGCGAAGGTCGCGCGCAAAGGACGCTCGGTCGTCGCCTCATTCCGCGAGGAGATCACGCCTGGCGACCTCGAGGCTCTCGAGGAAGCCGACCGGAGCACGAAGGCGAAACGCGTCGCTACGGCGGCGATCGTCGATGCTTTTCAGGCCCGGAAGCCCATCCCGGAGGCTGCGCTATCCGAGCTCGTCGGTCCTTCGTGGGCGCACTATCTCGCGTCGCCCCCGCCGTCCGCGTTCGCGCGCACGGCGATGACGGAGGGCGAGTGCCGCTCGGTGCAGGCGCGCCTCGCGACGATCACCCTGGCCGACAAGAATCTCACGAGCGAAGCCCGCACGATGTTCATCTCGCAGAAGTACGCGTCGTGCAGCACGCTGCCGCCCGAGATCGACCTGGCCCAGCGCCCGTGTCTGAGCACCTTCAAGACGGCGGCCGAATATTCGCTTTGCGCTGGCAGTGCAGGCGTGTCGGCTGAGCCGCCGCTCGGCGAATACGGCGATCGGAAGCTGTAGGGGGACGATCGCGAGGATGTGGTCCCTCGCGAGCTCCACCGAGCGAGCGACGCCGCTGCGCGCGCCGAGCGAACGTCGCCGCTGCGCGCGCCCCGCCGGAACGACGTGCGGGGCGCAGGCAGTGCGCGTGATCAGATCCTCGCCGGTGTCGCGGCCGCCGAATCGCTCCGGCCCGCTCCACCGAGCGAGCGCGCGACCTCCTCGAGACGATCGAGAGCCAGGTTCGCGCCCACTTCCATCCCGGAGCTGACGTGCATGTCGCGAGCTTGCTTCGTGTCGTGGAGGATGCGCGACTGGTAGTACGTCTTTCCGTCGCGCTCCTCGAGCGTCATCGTGACGAGCGTTGGCGAATCGGGGAACGGCTCGAAGATCTCGGTGTGCACGACGCGCTCCGGCGCGACGATCTCGCGGTACTCGCCCCGGAAGGCGACCTCGTTCCCGTCGGGCCCGACCATCGCGTAGCGGTACTTCCCGCCGACCCGCAGATCGATGTCGCAGACGGTCATCTTGAAGCCGTCCATGCAGCACCACCACCGGCGGACGTATTCGGGCTTCGTCATCGTCTCGAACACGAGGTGACGGGGCGCATCGAAGACGCGCGTCAGCAGGATCTCCTTGTCCGAGGGGAGGGTCACGTTCAGCTTGCCACTACTTGTTCCGGCCATGATGCTTCTCCTTTTCCTTCAGCTCTTCGAGCAGTGTGTCGAGGCGCTGGAAGTGCGCCTCCATCAGGTCGCAGTAGCGTTGGAGCCAACCCGTCGCTTCTTGCAGTGGGGCCACCTCGAGCCGACACGGTCTTCGCTGCGCGTCGCGGCCACGCGAGATCAGACCTGCGCGCTCGAGGACCTTGAGGTGCTTCGAGATGGCGGGCTGGCTCATGTCGAAGGGCTCGGCCAGCTCCGTTACGGAGGCCTCACCCTTCGCCAAGCGGGCAATGATCGCGCGACGTGTAGGGTCGGCCAGTGCCGTAAAGGTCGCATCGAGTCGTTCAGCCAGCATTGATAACCCCTAGGTTGTATAACCGAAAGGTTATATACGATCGAAGCACCGTCCTGTCAAGGCGTCAGCATTACGTCTCCTCGCGAAGCCCATCCTCACGACGAACGCGCCGCCGCCCGTCGTGCAGCGACTGCCAACGAGCCGGCGATTCCCAACGCCGCCGACGAAAGTGGCTGGCCCGCAGTGAATCTGCCTTACGTCAGGGTCAACAGTGCCTCGCGAATGATCGTCTCGATGGGCGTTTCTTCGCCGAGTCTCGTCTCGAGCGCGGACATCCCCCGGCGGACTTCTTGTGGCGTAAAGCCCATTGAACAAAGAGCCTGCGCCGCGGTGTCGAAGCGCGGCGACGGCGGTAACCCGTACTTGACACGTCGCAAGTGGATCCGCGCCGTCACGTGCTGGCGGCCATAGACCTGCTCCGCATAGTGCTGGTTGTGCGCGCGGCACCTGACGCGGAGATTCGCGACGTCGTCACCTCCGCCGAGGGCCTTCGGATGAACGTGGTCGAGCTCCAGGAAGCCCCGAGCGGGACACCGATTGCCGTCCGCGTCCACGTAGGAACACTGCTCGCCGTCGCGCTCGAAGACCTGTCGCCGCACCTCCCTCGGGATGTGCCGTCGCCGCGGCGTCGCCATCGCGTCGTCTCCGCGCTGCGTCGCGCGCGTGGCGTGCGCGAGTAGCACGGTCTCGTTGGTCGTCGCTTCCGCGTCCGCGCGCATGGCCGATGCGCCGAACGGCGACGAGCCAGTGACTGAATCCGTGATCGCGATCCGGTCTGCATGCGGGCGCGCATCGGGAGTGTCCTTGCTCAGTCCTGCACCGACGTGTCGATCGGATGCGTGCGCCGCAACATGCTCGGAGTCGCGCATCCTCGGCTCGGCGCGCTTGGCTCTCCTAGGACGGGACACTTTCCCGAGCCGCTCTCGTTCGAGCTTGGCGAGCAGCAGATCGAGCGAGCCATCGAGAATGATCTCGAGATCGCCCGCCGGGTTCCGATGGCGCATGAGATCCTTGATGCGTTCGACCTTCGCCTTGGTCTCGACGGACACGGTGAGCTCGACGCGATACCGCGTTGCGGAGAGTGGCTCGATCGTTGGGCGCATATCGGCGCCGACCGAACCTGCCGCTGACGCCGCAACCAGTTCAGACACCGGTGGAAGCACGACGGGCAGTTGCGCCTGCGGCGCGACGGGCTCGATGCAGCTGGCGACGTCGGGGCGCGGGAACCACGCGGCGATCATCGCTCGCACCTCCTGCGTGCTCTTACCGATCGCATCGCGAAGGAGCTCGTCGTGGTTCTCTCCCGTGAGGTGATCACGAAGCACGTAGACGGCACTCAGATGAACTTTGCCGTTTTCGAGCAACGCGAGGGCGCGGGGAAACTGCCGTACGACGCGCGCCACCGCGATTCGCCGGTGAGCTTCACCTTCGCTCATTCCGAGCCTTCGAGTGCAGAAATCCCACATCGACGAATATGCATACTCGCGATCGAGCTTTCGGACCTCGACCTCTCCGAGATACTCGAGAAGTCGCGCCTGCCAGACATGTCCCTTGCCGACATGCGCGCCCAGCCGAGCGAGCAGCGCGTCGTTCGTGAGGTCCCCCAGCTTCTGCATGAATCCCTTCTAACACGCAGATCTCGGGCTCACGGAGGAGCCCCTCCTGCGCGCGAACGAGCACCCGACCACCTCGCGAGCCCTCCTGCGCGCGAACGCGAATCAGGAGTCTGCTGGCTGCCCGTACGTCCTGCTATTTCGATAAGCTGTGCCCTTGAGTTGATTCGTGTGTCGAAGTTCGTCAAGCCCGAAATCCAAGATCGTCATGGGCTATCCGCCCCCGCCGCGCCGGAGAGTTCGGGCGAGTCTTCGACGGCGGCGAACGACGAGCTCCCGGTGGTGAACGTCGCATCCGCGAGCTAGGAGAAGCGCCACGCGTCGAACAAGCAACCGCGCAAGCGGATATCAAAACGAGCGGCTGGCGCATCGATTGCCTCGAGACCTTCAATCTGTCTCGAGGTGCAATCGATGTGACAG
>JAEXCN010000236.1 GCA_023402175.1 Pseudomonadota bacterium
GTCTGTCGCCGACGGTGTCTTCCGCGTCGAGGATCGAAGTGACGACGTCGAACGAGACGATCCCCTTCCGGAGCGTCTGGTACATGCCGGTAAGCGCGTGCACCGGCTGGAACACGCCGCCGACGTACCCGAGGAAGGCCACCAGGGTTCCGAGCGTGATCTGATGGCGGAAGACGAGCATGCCGCCGGTCGCGATCGCGCAGACCCGCGCGAGCGCCATCGTCGCCTGCTTGGCGGCCGTCGTACGCGCGTCCGTCGCGACGCCACGAACGACGGTGGCGTTGGCGTCCGCGACCCCGTCGAGGAACCGACGCTTCTCCTGCTCCTCGCGCACGAAGCTCTTCACGACGGCGATTCCGGCGAGCATTTCGTTGAGCCGCCCGAAGAGACGCGTCCAGCGCCCCATGAGCTCGCGCTCGCGCGCGATCTGCTCCTTCGACGCTCGCGCTCCCAAGATCGCCGGGACCGGAGCGAACGCGATGACGACGAGCGCCAGACGCCACTCGAGCCGCCACATGAACATCGCTGACGCCACGAGATAGACGAACGACGGAACCAGCTGGAACGCGACGTCCGAGAACGTGGCGACGGTGCCGCTGATCCCGCGCTCGATCTTCGTCATCAGCGCGCCGACGTTCTCCTCGCGATGATGCGAGAGCGGAAGAGCGTGGAGCCGCTCAATCGTCTTCGACAGCATGTCGTAGTTGAGCGAAATCCGTACGCGCCAGACCATCCAGTCGAGCAAGCTCACCGCGCCCTCGCGCGCGATCAACACGACGACCAGCGCGACGAGCGCTCCGCCTGCGCGCCCGATCTGGCTCGAACCGAACGCGTCGAATACGAGCTTGTAGATGAGAGGCTCGGTTGCGCCGAGGAGCGATGCGAAGAGGCCGACGCCGAGGATGCTCAGGATGTGATTGCGATGCGGACCGAGGAACGTCCGAGCGTGCGCGAGCTTCGAGGACGCGCGCAGGTCATTCGGTGGAGCGGAATCGAGTGAGGAATAAAGCGACGTCGACACGACGCGAGGGAATCTGTCACAAGCGTAGGTAGATCCCCCGCGCTTTATCGCTCGAGCTCGGCGCTTCTGCGTGTGGACGAAGCAGCGTGTCCGACATCGCTGTTTCGCCGCTTGTTGGTCGGAAGTCGTGATGGCTCAGTTCCCGCGCAAGCCATCGCGACGTCACCTTCCGAAGCAGCTGCCGATGAACGAGGACGATCGATCGGCGGCGGAGCTCACGCGCGCGTGAGCCTCTGCCGTCATCCGAAGCGTGCTCACGCGCGGTCGGCTCAGCCGGCGTCGGCGGCGGGCGCTCCCGCGCTAGCGTCGGACGCTGGGACGCCGGCATCCTCCGCCGGCGCGGGCGCCGGCGCGTGCGCCGGTGCCTCGACGGGCCTTTGCTCCGTCGCCGGCGCCTGCGTCACGTCGCGCACCGCGGTGTCCTTCCCGCGATCGACCTCGAAGACGCGCGCTTCGCCGCCGGACGGACCGGAGGCCAAGGTCACGCGGTACACCTTGCCCGCCTGCGCTTCGAACGTGATCGGCGCGTAGCGCTCGCTCGGAGCGTTCGCGTTTCCGACGACGACGGTATGCCGGCCTGGCAGCATCTCGATGTGGAGCCTGCCGTCCTCGACGATGGGCGCGGCCACGTCCTGATCGTCGAGGATGAGGAGCCGGACGGGTTCGTTGCCGTTCACGCGGAGCATCGCGATCGTCTCCTGTGGCCGCTGCGGCCCGCGGTATTGCTGGACGACGAACGTCGGCCCCGGGCATCCCGCCACGAGACACGCGACCAGCGCGACGAGGAGCACCACGAACCTGGACGTCATCTTCGATCCCGAGCTCACGAGCACACCATATCCCGAGAGGCGATCGAGCCACACGCGTCTTTCGCTGTGGTCACGCGACGCGTCCGTCGATGTGAGGAGCTGACCGACGAATCGCTGGCCTCGAAGGCGATCGAGGCCGGAGCGTGAACCGGCATGCGCCTGCTCGATTGTGGCGAGCACGCGCTCCCGGCGTTTCTGATCCCGTTCGAGCGACGATCACGCGGCGTCATGCGGGCGCGGGTGCTGGCAGGCGATGGATCGGGCGCCTCATGCGGAACGCGACCACGAGCAACATGATCCCGAAGACGAGCGCGTACGCGGCAAGCATCGTCACGAGGATGATGGCGGTGACACCTGGAAGGACGAACGCGAGGACGCCGAGGATGATCGACGCGACTCCGGCGAGCCCGTACAGCACCGGCGACCGCAGCTCGTCCTTCAACTGGATCGCGGTAGCGACCTCGAGCGCGCCCGAAAGGACGAACCTTATGCCGATGACGAAGATCAAGGCGAGGAGCGTGATCCCCGGCCAGAACAGCGTCACGATGCCGGCGGCGACGCCGAACAGGCCGTCGAGGACGAGGAGCCATCGATGCGGGCGAGCTCCTCGGTGCATCGCGAGGACGAGCGCCGAGACGCCGTCCACGAACGCATACGCACCGAACAAGAGCACGAGCGCCGTGAGCGTGATCCCTGGCCACGCGAACGCGACGATTCCGAAGAGGATGCTCACGATCCCCCGGAACACCAGAGACGACCACTTCGGCACGAACGCAATGGGTCTGTCGATCGTCGACTGCATGTCGTCCTCCGAGAGCTACCGGTCATCCGGCTCGTCGTTCACGAGCGGCGAAGCAGGCCCTCCGGCAATCCGAGGGAGATGGATCGTGACGGTGGTCCCCTGTCCGCGAATGGAGTCGAACTCCAACGAGCCGCCATGTCGATTCACGATCGCGCGCGCGAGCGCCACGCCGAGGCCCGAGCCTCCGGGGCGAAACGTGCGATGCGGAACACCGAGCTGATCGAGGACCTCGCGGCGCATCCCCGCGCCGGAGTCGTGGATGGTCCACACGTGGTCGCCGTCCGGGGTCGTCTCGGTATGGATGAAGACCGATCGATGCGGCGGCGTCGCCTCGACCGCGTTCGAAATGAGATTGAAGAGAGCCTCACGGAGCTCGCCTTCGCAGGCGCGGATGGTTCCGCCCCCGCAGGCGAGAACGAGCTCCACGTTCGCGGCCTCGGCGCGGTCACGAAGGCTCTCGCAGACCGCGTCGAACAAGCGCTGCACCTCTATGTCACGCCCGCCGTCCCCGGACTCGTCCAGATCGGCGTTGAGCAGATCGCGGATCCGATGCGCCGCCGCTCTCAGACGCTCCATGCGCTCGCGGCTCCCATCCGAGAGCTCCGGTGTCACGAGCGACGCGACTGCGAGGATGATCGACAGACAGTTCTTTTGTTCGTGCGCGCGGGCAGCGCTCTCGGAGACGGGAGCCGCACGATGGATGGAGGATGTCATGGGGTTCTCCTGCGGTCAGAAGGCCCGATGCTCGGATCGATGTTCCCATCGACCGTCTCGATCGAAGATCGTCGTTGCTCGTTCTGCGCCGGCTACTCGAGGTCAGGGGCACGCCGCGCCGAGCCGCACCCGTGTGCAGCGATCCGCGAGCGCACCTGGCGATGGTCAGAGGCCGCTCACTCGACGCGCGATCAAGAGCAGTCCGCGTGCCACGCGAGCTCGATCCGGGAGCCGTGTCATTTCATGTGTTAACACGCGCCTTGCGAAACCTCGGGAACGAGATCTCGTTGCGCGCATCGGTAGTGGTATGTGCTAACCCGAGAGTCGGTCTTCGAACACTTCGGCTCCGTCTCTTCGTGGGGCGGTCAGCCAGGGGGGAATCCCATGAACGAACATCAAGAACGGCGGCTTCGAATGACGCGCCTCGCGCGCACATGATTCGGGAGGGGGGGAAGTGAACGATTCTGCCAGGGACGGAGAGACCGTCCCGATACTCAAGGCGTGCATACGTGATCTCGCGGCGCTGAGCGCACTTCCGTCGCTCTGGATAGGGCGCGAGCCGCCGCAGGTCCTCGACAACTTCCTGGACGTCCTCTCAGCGGCCGTCCGCCTCGATCTCGCGTACGCCCGCATCGAAGATCCACGCGGGGGTGACACGGTCGAGGCAGCTCGGGCGAAGGGCTCCGGACACGAGCTCTCGCGCAGTCACCGCGAGTCGGTGACGCGACTCTTCGCTCCGCTCATCGGGACGAGCGGCCCAGCAGAAGTGCGGAGCCCCCTCGACAATTCGGTGATGCGCGTCGCCGTCCTTCCGCTCGCGACGGGTGAAGGCGCCGTCTTTGCCGCGTCGCGCCGGCCCGACTTTCCTACTCCGCTCGAGTCGATGGTGCTCGGCTCTGCGCTGAACCAGGTGACGCTCTGGCTCCGCCTCACGCGGCTGCTCGTCGATACACGGCGCGTCGAAGCCAAGCTCGCCGAGCGCGAGAGCAGCCATCTGCAACTCGAAGACGAGAACGCCTACCTGCGTGAGGAGGTCGAGGTCGCGCTCGCGTTCGGCGGGATCGTCGGGCAGAGCCAGGCTCTTCGCGACATCCTCGCCGAGGTCGAGCTGGTCGCGCCGACGGATGCGACGGTGCTCGTCCTCGGCGAGTCCGGTACGGGCAAGGAGCTCCTCGCGCGTGAGATCCACGAGCGGAGCCGGCGCGCAGGTCGACCTCTCATCAAGGTGAACTGCAGCGCGATCCCGCGCGAGATGTTCGAGAGCGAGTTCTTCGGTCATATCCGAGGCGCGTTCACGGGCGCGGTGCGCGATCGGCCGGGTCGCTTCAAGCTCGCCGAGAAGGGCACCATCTTCCTCGACGAGGTCGGCGACTTGCCGCTCGATCTGCAGCCGAAGCTCCTGCGCGTGTTGCAGGAGGGCCAGTACGAGCGCGTCGGCGACGACACGACGCGCTCGATCGACGTTCGCGTGATCGCGGCGACGAACCGAGACCTCAGCTCCGACGTCTCCGCGGGCCGCTTTCGCGAAGACCTCTACTATCGGCTGAGCGTCTTCCCGATTCGCATCCCGCCGCTGCGTGATCGCAAGGAAGACATCATCCCGCTCGCGAACCACTTCATCGAGCTCGTCTCGAAGGAGATCGGCGCGCCCACTCCGCAGCTCACCGATGCCCAGACGCAGACGCTTCGCGTCTACGACTGGCCCGGCAACGTGCGCGAGCTGCAGAACGTCATCGAGCGCGCGGTCATCCTCGGTCGCGGCGGCGAGATGCGCCTCGACCAGGTGCTCGTCGCACGCGGCGAACATCGTCGCTCGTCGAAGCCTCCGCCGGCGCCGCCGGCGGCCAACGAAGAGATCGTCTCCGATCAGGAGTGGCGCCGCCGCGAGCGCGCCAACCTGATCGCCGCTCTCGCGCGTACGGCCGGACGGATCTACGGCAGCGGAGGCGCTGCCGAGCTGCTCGGCGTCAAGCCGTCGACCTTGCAATCACGCCTTCGCGCGCTCGGCATCCGTGCGCGCGAACGCGTCTGAGCGCACGCGCCACTTCCGATCAGGTCGATCATCCTGCCGGCGCTTCGCCCGCGCATGGCCGGGGGATTGCAACGTCGCCCCTGCGGAACAACCGCGCGCGTCACTCGGACGAGCCGCGCGACCGAAAGGGGTACGTCGCATGCTCGACACGATCGTTCGCTACCTGCACGAATCGTTGGTGCCGTTCCGCCTCTCGAGCTACCCGAGCCCGGAGCACCTTCCGAAGGCCGCTCAGCCGATCCCGAAGTTCGCGATCCAGGTCGACACGAAGGCCGTGCTCGTCGCCGACAAGCTCGCCATCCTGTGCTTTGCCGCCGGAGACAGCGTCGACCTGTCCACGCTCGCGAACGAGCTCGACGCCAACGTCTGCGATGCGGTCACGGAAGATCTGCCGAAGGACCTGCAGCGCTTCGACGCTCCGCCGCCACCGCTCGGACAGCTCTTCGGCATTCCGGTGATCGTCGACGAGAAGGTTGCGCGGTGCGCGAGCATCGTCTTCTCGCCGTTCGGCGAGAGCGACTACGTCGAGATCCCATACGACGATTTTGCACGCCAGGAGGAGCCTCGCGTCTCGTCGTTCGCTCGCGCAGGTGAGCTGCCGGAGCGAACCGAGGAGACTGCCGCGGCACCACCACCAGCAGGGTGACGAATCCGTCCTCCCTGATGATTCCCGGTCGAGCGAGGTGAACGATGAGCGCTTTGACGGAGCCGATCGGGCCCAGGGACCACGTGCTCGGACGACCGAATGCAGGAGCGACGCTCGTGGAGTACGGCGACTACGAATGTCCGTTCTGCGCGCGCGCACACTATGAAGTGGCCGAGGTGCTGCGTCGGCTCGGCAATCACGTGCGCTACGCGTATCGGCACTTCCCGCTGACGCAGATCCATCCGCATGCGTTCGTCGCGGCGCAGGCCGCGGAAGCGGCGGGAGCGGAGGGCCGCTTCTGGCCGATGCACACGATCCTGTTCGAGCACCGCGATGCGCTCGGGCCCGAGGACCTCGTGGGATATGCCGAGACGCTCGGGCTCGACGGACACCGCTTCTCGCGCGACCTCCGCGCGGGCACGTACGTTCCGCACATCGAGAGTGACTTCCGGAGCGCCGTCCGCAGCGGTGTCACCGGAACGCCGACGTTCTTCCTGAACGGGCTCCGCGTCGTTCGAGGCTGGGATGCCGACACCCTCGCTGCCGGCATCGAAGAGGTCCTCGCGCAAGCCGCGTCGATGCCGTTCGGCCGTCCCGGAGCTCCCCCAACAGCACGTTGATTTCGCCATGCGCCCGCCCGGCTCGCTCGCAATCACGTTGATCATCGGGGCGCTCTCGTTGGCGACCGCCGGCTGCTCACCGCCCAAGTTCGACACGAGGGTGGAGCTACCGAGGACGACGACGGAGCAGCAGCTCGGCGCCGTGCACGCGACGCCCGAGCTGCAGAGTCTCATCGAAGAGCTCTCGCGAGAAGCGTCGGAAGGCGCCGTCGCAGGGCTGTCGAGCGCGGAGTCGAAGGAGCGCGTGCAGGCTATCGTCGCAGAGATCACGCGAGCACTGGTCGGCCAGATCTCGACGAGCGTCCGTGGACCGGCCACGCGCGAGGCTGCCGCCGGCATGACGCGATCGATGGTGCGCGCCTTCTCCGACGAGCTCGCGACCTCGGTCGGTCCGGCGATGCGACAGATGGTCGTCGACGAGTTTCTCCGGAGACCGGAGCTCCGGGAGGCGCTGAACGAGACGGCGCGCGACGTCGGCAAGCAGGTCGGTCTCGGCTCGACCGAAGGCGTCGCCGAGGCCGCGAAGAACAAGAAGTTGCGCTTGATCTCCGCAGACCTCCTGCCGTCGATCGGGTGGCTCGGGCTCCTCCTGCTCGTCGTGCTCGGGTTCGGCGTGCCGCTCGCGGTGCTCGTGAAGCAACACCGCGACGAACGACGTTACCGGGAGGACACGGAGCGCCGAACGGCCGTCGCGGTCGCGCTCCTCCAGGCGGCCCGGAGCGAGCGCGACGATCCAGCGCTCGACAAGCTCCTCTCGCGGATCGCCGCATCGCTCGCGGCACCCGGCGCGCCTCCGCCGGTGGAAGCACCGCGCGAGACATCGTCTGGCGGCACCCTCCACCATGCGTGATCACGGCGACGAGCGCAGCCGCCCATTCGTCCATCGGCCAACACCTTGCACGTGCGGGAGTCGCATCGGAGGACGAGATGAGGGCCGAGAGATACAGGCTGCGTGGAAAGAGGGTCGCGATCCTGGCCGGCGACGGCTTCGAATACGTCGAGCTCGTCGTTCCGAAGAAGGCGCTCGAGATGGCTGGAGCGGAGACCGAGGTCGTCTCGCTGCACGAGGGCAAGATTCGCGGCATGAACATCAGCGAGCCGACGAAGGCGGTGAAGGTCGACTGCACGCTCGAAACCGCCGATCCGAGCCGGTACGACGCGCTGCTCATCCCCGGCGGCTTCATCGGACCGGACTTCATCCGCCAGAGCACCAAGGCGCGTGCCTTCGTTCGTGCATTCGACGCGGCGAAGAAGCCGATCGCCACGCTCTGCCATGGTCCATGGCTGCTCGTCTCGTCCGAGCTCGTGAGCGGCCGGATGCTCGCGTCGTGGCCGGGTATCCGCGACGACATCGTGCACGCGGGCGGGATCTGGCGCGACGAGCCGGTCGTCGTCGATCGCAATTGGGTGAGCAGCCGGGGGCCGGGGGACCTGCACTCGTTCGTGCCGGCGATGACGAACCTCTTCGCGGCGGTCGAACCTCGCGAGGCGGCGCCGCGCCCGCTCGAAGGCGCGCTCAGGCAGTCGGACATCTCGTCGCCTCAAGCCGATCGTCCCGACCCGCTCGCCGTCGAGATGATACGCCGCCTGCCGGGCCCCGGCGTGTGGACCATCGTCGGGTTCGCGGCGGCGCTCGCCCTCGGAGCGATCGTCGTCCGCCGCATGCTCGCCTGAGTCAGCGCGGCTCGGGCGGGTCCCACCAGCTCGGGCC
>JAEXCN010000319.1 GCA_023402175.1 Pseudomonadota bacterium
CGCGAACCATCGCCGAGATCCTCGCGTATGCGCACGCGCGCGGGGTCGTCCATCGCGATCTGAAGCCCGCGAACGTCATGGTCGATCGCCACGGACAGCCGAAGCTCGTCGACTTCGGTATCGCGAAGTGTGTCGCGCACGGGACGGGGATCGTGCCGAACCCGCACACCTTCGCGACGCGTGACGGCATGGTCCTCGGTACGCCCAGCTACATGGCACCGGAGCAGGAGCTCTCGTCGAACGTCGATCCGCGTGCGGACCAGTATTCGTGGGGACTCGTCGCTCACGAGCTCCTCGTCGGCCGGCGCCTCCTGCGAGGTGAACGTCCGGGGCCCGACGTGCCGCTCGGGATGCAGCGAGTCCTCCTGCGCGCCACGGCCAGCGCGCCTTCGGATCGGTACCCGTCGATGGACGCGCTCCTCGCGGATTGGCATGTGCCGGCCGCCGCGCAGGTCACCGTCGCACCGACCCATGCGCGCCCCGCGGTCGCCTCACCGAGCATGACCGTCGGACCGCCCCATACGCATCTCAGGCCAGGTCCCATGATGCCCGTCGTCCGGTCGCCGAGCATGTCTCCACCGTCGGCGCAGCCTTCGAACAAGAGCGCATGGCTGTTCGTGGGCTCGGCGCTCGGCGTGCTCGCGATCGGAGCGCTCGCGCTCGCCGTGCTGCTCGTGACGCGATCGCCAGCGGCGGAGCGTGTGGATGCCTCGCCGTCGCCGCTCGTCGCGCCCGACGCGAGCACGCTGCCGATCGTCGCGACACCCGACGCGAGCACGTCGCCGCCGATCGTCGTAGCGGCGCCCGACGGCGGACGCGGCGGACGCGTCGCACGTAACGACGCAGGCGCGAGCGCCGCGCCCGCGCCTCCTCTCCCGCAGGGCTGGAGCATCGCGAAGCGGGCCATCGTCGTCGGCGTGGGCGCCCGAGACACGGTGGACGGTCAGTTCGTCGAGATCAAAGAGCGGGCCGAAACGCGCGGCTTCTTCGACGCGTGCGTCGTGGGACTGCGATATCCGACACGCCAAGTCTACGTCCGCATGAGCTTCGACGTGATGCCTAATGGCTCGACCGCAAACGTGCTCGTGAAGTCTCCGCATCCGGTCAACGAGGCTGTGGTCGCGCCGGCTGTCCCGTGCCTCACGAGGACCGCGCAAGCCCTCCGCTTCAAGGCGCGCGACCTTGGCGACCTCCACCCTCGAATCGATCTGACCTTGCTGATAGACGAGTAGCGACGCCGAGCACGTGCCGCCGGGCACTCCGACGTCACCGCGCTCGAGGCGCGCTCCTACGGACTACCAGCCGACAGCGCCGTAGAAGACGAACCACCCGCTCGCCAGAGGTCCGTGTTGGACCCCGACGCTGGTCAACGTCTTTGCCGAGTTCGGACTCGGGTTCGCGCCCGCCATCGAGAAGTGGTGGCTCCCATCGTACGTGTTGCCGGCCCCGACGCGATCACGGCTGGACGTCAGGAAGAACGTACCGGCCGTGGGACTGAGGTTGTACCAGTCGCCGAACGTGACGTTCCGGGTCTCGGACGTCCCATCGTCATGGTTCCGTTCGAAGGTTCACCGTCGCGTCCACGGACTCGTCGGGCGCGTCAGCGTCGGTATCGCGGTGAGCGCTACTCGAGCTGGCGCGCGTCGGCGTCGCGGTGGACGCGGACGCCCTCGTGTTGTTTCGGTCCCTGGAACAGCTGCACCTGGCCGCTCTCGGCGTGGACGCGGATCCAGATGCTCTTGTCGTCGCTCGTGTACTCCTTCGAGTCACGGAGCGTGTTGGTCTCCTGCAGCTTCACGACCTTGTTCACGCCGTCGAGCTTCGCCCGCCACGGCGTGACGGTGCGATCGAGGATGAACCCGCTCGCGCCGTCCTCGGTGGAGTAGTGGCCGAGCAGACGGCTCTTCTGGAACTCGGTGAGCGTGTTGCCGGTGGCGACTTCCGTCCTGCCGGTGTCGCCTTCCTTGCTGCTGCTCGTCGCAGGCGCCTGCCCAGGCGCTGCGTTTCCGCTTCCGCCGCCACACGCGACGTGAAGACCGAGCACGAGCAGCGCCGCTCCGCCGATGGCGAGATCTCTCGTCCGCCCCATCACAGCGCTCCCTTCGCCTTCATCACCGCGCATGCGTTGTCGCGGTAATAGCCCGAGTCGTTCTCGGCCAGCTGCTTCTCGATGGCAGGCCTCAGGCTGTCCCAGCACGCGTTCGCCGCGATCTGACGGGCGCCGAGGGCGTTCTCGTAGTCGGGCGGGAGGCCGAGGCCCGCGACGACGGCGAGCTTCAGGTCCTCGTCGGCGCACATCGCCGCGTCCTTCTTCTGGTCGAGCGCCCACTTGAAGAACGGCACCGCGACGTAGTGATTCTGGTTCCTGCGCGTGATCTTCCCGAACGCGAAGCCGACGTCGGCGCCGGTGTTCGACGTCTTCAGGAAGTCCTTCATCATGTCGATGCAATGCTGCCCGCGATACGACTCGCGGAGGCAGATCTCGGACGCCGCCTTTCCCGCCTCGCCGCGCTTCGTCATGAACTCCTGTGATTTGAGGAGATGCGGATAGCGCTTCAAAAGGGATTGCGACGTGAAGACACCTTCGAACGCGGCAGTGTTCGTCGTGAGCTGCTGCATGTATCCGATGGCTGCCTTCTCGACGAGCTTCTCCCAGGTGGCTCCGCGCTGCGTTGGAGCGACGTCCTCGGCATGCCCGAGGAGCTCCTCCCACGCGCCTTTCTTCTCGAGCGCTTGGAGGTCGGCCATCGAATACGTGCTCTCTTTCGCGTTTGCGGCATGTCCGGCGAAGGCGCCGAACGACGCGAAGCCCGCCTTCCGATCGTCGATCGCTCGTACGTCGGCGCGTCCAGCCTCGAGCGCTCCGTCATCGGTCGACGTCCCGAACGACAGTTTCACGTCGCCGGCGCCCGCGCAGATCGTCTTCGGATCCTTGGGCTTCGGAACCTCGGGCGCAGGGGCGGGCTTGTTCTCGTTCGGAGGCGGATACGGGGGCATGCTGGCGATCTGCGTAGGTTTTCCGGCCTCTCCGGCGCCGGGGCCGCTACCACCACCACACGCCACGAGTCCCACGAGCACGAGAGAGAGCGATGCTCCGAACGAGCGACGCAACCAAAGATTCACGATGATTGTCCCCTTTCCTCATGGCGATCTCGAATCGCCACACGACCAGGTCAGTCCCCTGCAGGATGGGACACGGTTCAAGCAAGTCTGTCGAGTACGCTGCTGGATTCGGAAGAATCTTTTCGATCGAAGGCGCGTAATAGAGACTGATGGCGCCTCACTTCTCTCTACGAAGGATACGGTCGGTCCCGTGACACCCTCCCCTCCTAGCCCCCTCGCCCTCGGCGCTCGCACCATCACCGCTTTCGCCCTCGTGTCGGCCGTCGTCGGGTCCACGGGATGCGAGAAGACCCGCGCGCTCGTGCACGACATGTCGAAGCCGAACGCTTCGGCCGTCTCCAGCGCGGCGCCCCCGGTGATCAGCGCTGAAGCGCCGCCTCCACCAGTCGTATCGGCAGCGGCATCCGCTTCGGGTGCTCCTGCTTCGGGAGCTCCGGATGCCGGCAAGGCAGCCGCCACCGTCGCGAAGACACCGCCGCCCACGCCGAAGAAGGCTCCGCCGAAGCTGAATGGCCTGCCCGCGGGTGCGCCTTGCGTCGAGGGGCCCAACAACGGTGGCTGCGCGTCGGGCTCGGAGTGCTCGAACGGACGGTGCACTTGCTACAACGGCTGGACGTCGTGCAGCGGTGCCTGCCGCGACCTCTCGCGCGATCCGTACAATTGCGACAAGTGCGGGCACGAATGCCAGTACGGCCAGTACTGCAAGTGGGGCCACTGCGAGTAGCCGTGCGGCACTGCGAGTAGCCATCCGGCACCGCGAATAGCCGTGTGGCACCGCGAGTGTGTGGAGGGCTCAGGCCGAGACGGCAGCCGTGCGCGCGTCGGACGCGAGGTCGGCCAGCGCGGATCGGATGTCCGGGAACACGAACGCGAAGCCCGCATCGACCAGACGCTTCGGGATCGCGCGCTGTCCGGTGAGCACCGCCTCCGCGGCTTCGGCGCCCATCGCCATCTTCACCGCGAAGGCCGGCACGCGCATCGCGGATGGACGATTCAACGACTTGCCGAGCTCCTCGGCGAAGTCGTTCATCGTGACCGGCTCGGGTGCCGTCACGTTGTAGGCGCCCTCGAAGTCCTTCCGATCGAGCATCGCTTCGATCGCCCGCACCGTGTCGCGGACGTGGACCCAGGCCAGATACTGCTTGCCGTCGCCGATCGGGCCGCCGACGAACGATTTGAACAGCGGCGCGAGCTTGCCGTAGATGCCTCCGCGACGGCCGAGCACGAGACCGAGCCGCGGGTGAACGACGCGGACGCCCGCATCGCGAGCGCGACTCGCAGCGGCCTCCCAGTCCTTCGTGAGGAGCGCGAGGAAGTCGTCGCCGGGAGGATCCTCCTCGGTCAGGATCCTGTCGCCCGCGTTCATTCCGTAGTGGCCGACCGCCGACGCGCTGATGAACACCGAGGGCTTCTTCGCCGCGTTCGCGATCGCCTCGGCGAGGAGCTTCGTCGATTCGATACGGCTCGATCGGATGACCTGCTTGCGCTCGTCGGTCCAGCGCTCGTCGGCGACGCTCGCCCCCGCGAGGTGGACGACGGCGTCGGCGCCGTCGACGATCTGCATCCACGGCCCCGCTCGCTCGGGCGTCCAGGTCGCGAGCACGACCGTGCCGCCCGCTCCGCATTCGGAGCACGCGTGCGGGATGTCGCGGGCCGGCCCGCGCGTCAGGACGACGGCATGGTCGCCACGGGCAACGAGCGCATGGCAGAGCGCCCGCCCTACGAACCCGGTCCCGCCGCTGACGACAATACGCACAGTCTCTAGGATGCCGGACCCGGCCGGAATGGTGCCACCTTTTATGAACCGGCCTGAACGGTCACGGTATCCTCGTCGAACCGGCCCGCCGGTCCGCCCATGCGATGGATCTCACCCACCCCGACGGCGCGTCCGGCCCTGCGGCCTGTGCTCCTCAGCGTCCTCGTCGCCGCTTCCGCGCTCATTGTCGGCGCATGCAGCCCGAAGAACGCGAGCGAAGCGGAGCACCGCAAGGACGTGGCCTGGCTCGCTGCGAATCCCAGCGGCGAGTCGATCGCGGCCCTCGGCCGCCTCGCCGACAGCGACCCGCGCGCGCTCGCCGCGCTCGAGGCCCGAGCGGGCCAGGACGTGAACGTCCACATCGCCGCCTGGGCGGCGGTGATGCGAAATGCAACGTGGGGCGCCACCCTCGTCCGGGGCTCTCTCGGCGATCCGGCGCGGGCGGAGATGGCCGCGAGCGCGCTCCCGCGAAAGGACGCTCGGCTCGTCCCGTTCATCGAGGACCTCGAAGGTGCGGTCGTCCGGCTCGCCGCCGGCAAACGCGGCAGTTTCATCGCCGGCGTCCTCGCGAGCATCGGTCCCGCCGCACACGCGGCCGTCGAACGACGATTGCTCGATCCGAAGACCCGAGGTGCGATGTGCGACGGAATCGGTCTTCCCGATTCGAGCGGTGATGCGAAGTCCGCCCTCCTCGCCGTGCCGACGGAGGGGCGCGACCATCCTTCCTGCGTCACGACGGTGATCGACATGGCCGCGACCGAAGACGTCGTCCTCGACTGGATCGCCACGGGCTCGGAGCCGGGGCTCGTCGGCGTCGCCGCGAAGAGCACGCTCCCCTGTCCGCGTCTGGCCACGCTCTGGATGAAGGCGCTCACCGAGCGTCCGGCCGAGACCCATGCCGCGCTGACGGTTCCGCTCCAGCGCTCGATCTCACGCTGCACGACCGCGATCGACACCGTGCTCGGCGAGCTCCTCGCGAAGGCGCCGCGCGCGCGTCCGACGATCCTCCAGGCGATCGATCCGTACGGGACCGAGCTCGCATCGATGAAGGACACGTGCACCGCGCTCCGGCAGGGCTACACGAAACGCGAGAGCGCCCTCGTCCGTGCACGTGCGAACGAAGCGGTAAACCGCGGCTGCGCCTTCGCACGCTGAGCGCGCCACTACGCCTGCTCCTTCGCGCGCTGAGCGCGCCACTACGCCTGCTCCTCCGCGCGCTGAGCGCGTGGTCAACCGCCGAGATACGCCGCCTGGATCTCGGGGTTCGATGCGAGCTCCTTCGCGTCGCCCTCGAGCGCGATCGCGCCGGTTCGGAGCACGTACGCACGCTGGCTCGTCGCGAGCGCGATGCGCGTGTTCTGCTCGACGAGGAGGATCGTGACGCCGCTCTTCGCGATCTCGGTGATGGCCTGGAAGATCTGCTGCACGAGCTTCGGAGCAATGCCGAGCGAAGGCTCGTCGAGGAGCAGTAGCTCTGGACGCGCCATCAGCGCGCGGCCGATCGCGAGCATCTGCTGCTCGCCACCCGAGAGCGTCCCGCCTTCCTGCTTCATGCGCTCGCCGAGACGCGGGAAGAGCTTCGTGACGTCCTCGATCGTCTCGTTCATCGCGCGTGCATCGCGATGAAGGTACGCGCCGAGCTCGAGATTCTCGCGCACGGTGAGGTTCGGGAAGATCGCCCGGCCTTCCGGCGCGAGCGAGATGCCGTCTTCGACGCGCTTCTCGGTGAGGTCGCCGGCGAGCGACCGGCCCGCGAGCTTCACCGCGCCGCCCGCGAGCGGAAGCAGACCCATGATCGCCTTCAGCGTCGTCGTCTTGCCGGCGCCGTTCGCGCCGATCATCGCGACGATCTCGCCAGGGAACACGCGGAGACTGATCCCCTCGAGCGCCCTGATTCCGCCATAGGCGACCTTCACGTCCTCGAGCTCCAGCAGCGGAACGCCGTCCGGCACCGATGTCTTCGGGCGAGACGGGTGAGCAACGCGCATCAGTTCACGTCCTTCTTGCGGACGCGGTTCGTGCGCTCGTGCGTGGTCGAGTCCTCTCCGGAGCTCGGGTCGTCGTCCCCCCACCCGCTGTCGAGCGCGCCGACATCGGGCGTCGACGTGTGCCCCTCAGGCACGGCGGCGCTCGCATGGGAGGGCCGCGTCGGCGCCGCGGCGATTTCGACAGCGTCGATGTTCGCCTCCTCGCCCTGAGCGCCCTCCTCTTCTCTCGCGCGCGGAGCGTCGTCCGGACGAGAGAGCTCGCGCTCGAGCTGTTCGCGGAGAGCCTTCGAGAGGCTCTCGAGCTCCGGCTGCGTCAGCTTCTCGGGAGCACGCGCAGGCACTTCGACGATCGGGGGTCTCGACTCGTCGCCCATCTCCGGTCTCGACTCGGCGCCGATCTGCGGTCCCGACTCGACGACGCTCGGAAGCTCTTGGCCCGACGCTTCCTCCACGGCGGCGCGGACGGCCGGCGCGCCTTCCTCCTCGCCGAGGTATGCCGCGAGCACCTTCGGGTGCACGCGGATCTCGTCGGGTGTCCCGTGGGCGATCGTCTCTCCGTGATCGAGGACGTGGAGCTCCTCGCACACGCCCATGACGACCTGCATGTTGTGCTCGACGAGCACGACCGTGAGGTCGAACGTGTCGCGGAGCCAGCGGATCTGCGTCTTCAGTCCTTCAGCTTCGCCGTAGTTCATTCCGGCGGCGGGCTCGTCGAGCAGAAGGAGCGACGGCTTCAGCATCATCGCGCGCGCGATCTCGAGCCGACGCTGGTTGCCGTACGACAGCGTCGTCGGGGCATCGTCGGCCATGTCGTCGAGATCGAAGACGCGGAGCAGCTCGAGCGCGCGCTCGTGCATCTCGCGCTCGTCCTGGTAGTGGACCGGAGCCCGCACCACCGCGGCCGCGAGGTGCGCCTTCTTCTGCAGCTCGCACGCGACGAGCAGGTTCTCGATCACGGTGAGCTGTCCGAAGAGGCGGATGTTCTGGAACGTCCGCCCGATGCCCGCGCCGGCGATCTGTGCGGGGCGGAGCGCCGAGAGCTCCGTCGATCCGAAGCGGATGCTGCCCGAGTCGGGCTTGTAGATGCCGGTCACGAGGTTGAAGACGGTCGTCTTGCCCGCGCCGTTCGGACCGATGAGACCGAAGATGACCTTGCTTGGAACGGTGAAGCTGACGTCGGAGGCGGCGCGCAGACCGCCGAAGCTCTTCGTGACGTTCTCGAGGACGAGATCCATGTCACGCCGCCTTGACCGTCGACTCCGAGCCCGCGCGGCTCGGCACGTCGCGCTTCGGGCCTGCACCTCGCCGAGGTGGGCGCTTCTGGAAGAGCTCGCGCTCGCCGAGCAAGCCTTCGGGCCGGAGGATCATGAGGACGACGAGGACGATCGCGTAGAGGATCATCCGGAGCGCGTTCAGATCGAGCGACTCGAAATCGTGCCGGAGCGCCTGCACGGCGGACGAGGCCTGGAGCGCTTCGATCGCCTTGATCGAGAACGTGATGAACACGCCGCCGATCGCGGAGCCGGTCACGCTGCCCGACCCGCCGAGGATGACCATCGTGATCGCGTCGAACGACGCCTGGAAGTTGTAGCTGTCGGGATTCACGATCGGCACGCCGTCGCGCATGATCGCCATGAGGCCGCCGGCGATCCCCGCCCCGACCGCGGCGATGACGAACGACGTGACCTTGTAGCGAGTCGGATCGACGCCGACGGCGGCCGCCGCGATCTCGTCTTCGCGCAGCGCGCGGAGCGCCCGGCCCCAACCGCTGAACTTGATGCGCCAGGCAACGACCCCGAAGACGAACGTGAGACCGAAGACCCAGAACGGCCCCGCATAGAGCGGCACGCCCTGGTTCTCGATGCCCATGTACCCGTTCTGTCCGCCGAGCCGTGACAGCGCGCGTGCGATGGCGCTGTCGCCTTCGCCGGCCTGCGCCGTGGCGATCACGAGCCGGAAGATCTCCGCGAATCCGAGCGTGACGATCGCGAGGTAGTCGCCGCGGAGACGAAGGCTCGGCAGCCCGACGAGGAGCCCGAAGATCCCTGCGAGCGTCGCCGACGCGAGGAGACACACCGGAACGACGATGAACGATCGCGCCAGCGTGGGCTCGCCACCGCCGAGCGCCTCGTGGAGGTTCGACGCGACGACCGCGCTCGTATAGGCGCCGAGCCCGACGAACCCGGCATGGCCGATCGAGAACTGGCCGGCCATCCCGTTGATGACGTTGAGCGACAGCGCCACGAGCACGTTGCACGCGGCGAGCATGAGCAGCTGCCGGATCGAGCTGTCCGCGACGAGGTCACGCAGGAACAGGTCGAGAACGAACGCGACACCGAGCGCGCCGACGCCGATGGCGAGACGCGCTCCGCGACGACGGCTCGTCGCCTCTCCTCCCGCCCCACGCGCCATGTATCCGACGCGGGCTCTTACTCTATTTCACCACGCGGAGGTACGGCGGCAGCTCGCGCTTCGGGCGCGGCGGCGTGGCCGGACGTCCCTCGCTCGGGGGGAGCCGAGGCGTCACAGGTGCCGGTCGCTCGGCGGGACGCTCGGGCGTCGTCGCGGCGGCTTCCCGCCGATCGTCGAGCTTCTCGATGCGCGGCGAGGACTTCTCCGGCGGAGGCACGGCGACGAGCACGGGACGCGGGGGCGCGTCCTCCTTCTTCTTGCGGGGACGCTTCGATCGCGGCCCGCGATCCGACGGCGCGCCTTCCGCGGCAGCCTCACGCGGCGCGTCCGGCTGGATGCGCGACTTGCCCTTGCTGGCACCGCCGCGCGACGAAGGCGAAGGCGCCTCCTCGCGAACCGGCCCCAAGGGGCGGGCGTTGTCGACACGCGCAGCGAGCTCCTGCGGCACGTCGTCGGGCCAGACCATTCCACGGCCGTCGTCCCCGACCATGGCGAAGACGCTCAGCCACGGGACGACACAGAAGAACTTCGCCCGGTTGAACGAGAGCGTGCAGCTCATGCTCTCGTCGTCGAGTCGGAGATCGGGGATCGGGACGGGCATGTTCAGCCCGATTTTGAGGATGAGCCGCGGCTCTTTGCGGAACTGCGGAGGCACCACGACGCCCTTCGCGCGCGGGTCGAGGTAGACGTCGACGTTCGACCTCTCGAGCAGCGCGAGCGCGACCTCCTTCTTCGGTGGCAGGAGCTGGGTCATCGATCAACTTGCCGGGGGAACATCGAACAACCGTGGCCCGGGCGTCTCTCCCTTCTAGCGCGCCTTTCCTTCCTCTGCCAGTGTCGCGGTCGATGGCGGACCGTACGAGCACCGGGGGCTGTGTCGATCGCCGTATCGATCCCCATGAGGACACGAGGCCCCGTACTCCGGAAACCAGCACGTCGATGCTCATGCTCGACGTACCGCCCATGCCGTGCGTCGTCGCGGAGGGCGTCTTCGACGCATGGTCGTGGTGCGCGAGCGACGTCCTCGAGTGGCGAAGGCCGGCGGGGTCTCGATCCTTGCTGGGAGAGGAAGACGAACGCATCGACGGGGAAAACCCTCCCGAGCTCGTCTTCGTGATGCGTGAGGAGCAATCTTTCCTCCCCCGCGAGCTCGCGCGCCTGCACGCCTTCGGCTACGGCCTCGACAGCGAGCTCGCGCTGGCGCCGTACGCGATCGACGACGCGACGGATCTTCTCTACGAGCGCCGCGTCCGGCCGGGCGACGTCTTCTGGCTCGCCGCTTCCACCCTCGAAGCGCTCGTCTGGGGCCTGCACGATTGGGCTCACTTCCACAATCACGGCCCCTTCGATCAGCCTGCGATGACGGAGCTGCAATGCGATCTGGTCGCGCTCTCGTGGCTGCGCCTGAACGCAGATCGCATCGGCCTCGACGAAGCGCGGCTCACCGCCGTCGCGCGCGATCTGGCGAGCCTCTCCCGCAAGCGGTTCGCCTTCGAGGACATCGCATCGCCGGTGACGGACCTCGACGCGCTGTTCCTCGGTCCGTACCCCAGCAAGCTGTGATCGACGGGATCATGCTCGGATGATCCGATCGCCTCGGCCGCGGCGCCGTGCGGCTACCGACCGGTTTGCTTGCGCGATCCGCCCGCCGCCGTGCGCGTGATGAACGCGTGCACGGCGAACGGAAGGAGCGTCGAGAGGCGCGTGAGGACGCGGAGCGGCAGAGGGAAAGCGACCATCCCCGGCGCTCGCTCGAGCCGATCGACGACGTAGCGCGCCGCCTTCGGCGCGTCCCAGAGGAACGGCATCTGAAAGTCGTTCTTCGCCGTCATCGGTGTGTCCACGAACCCGGGCTGCACGTCGGTGACGAACAGGCCGGCGGGGGCGAGGTCGATCTTGAGCCCTTCCATGAACACCGCGAGCGCAGCCTTGCTCGCGCTGTAGTCGGCCGAGCCCGGCAGCGCGCGCCGCCCAGCGAGGCTCGACACGCCGACGAGGTGCCCCTGCTTCTGGCCGAGCATGATCGGAATCGCGCCCATCAGCGTCGCCATCGCGCCCCGCACGTTCACGTCGATCGTGCGGACCACGTCTTCGAGCGAGAGCCGTGTGGCATGCGCCGATGCGCCCACGCCCGCGTTCGCGATGACCATGTCGAGCGAGCCGAGGGTCTCTTCCGCCCGCTTCGCGAGGCCGTACGCGGCCTCCGCATCGGCGACGTCGCAGACGAGGTGATGTGCCCGCCCGCCGGTCTCGCCGATCTGCTTGCAGAGCGAAGCGAGCTCCGCCTCGCGCCGCGCCGTGACGACGACGTGGGCGCCGCGCTTCGCGTATTCGATCGCCATCGCGCGCCCGATGCCGCTGGATGCGCCGGTGATGAGAACCGTGCTCGGTTTGCTAAGCTTCGCCATCGTCGTGTCACCACTTCTACACGAGGACGCGCCGAGAGCGTCAACGCCGATGACCGGAGCAACGTCGCCGTGAGGCTCTCGCTGCGCACGCTCGTCTTCGCCGTCGTCCCCGCGATCGCCGCGTGCGTCGAGCGCGCTCCTGCACCTCGGGTCACACCTGCGGCGACGCTCCCTGCTCCGTCCGCGCCCGAGCGCGGGGCTGCCGAGATCGAGCTCGT